>QZLE01000107.1 GCA_004796365.1 Gammaproteobacteria bacterium
CTCATCCGTCCCACCTGAACCGTTGGTTCAGGGGCAGCGGCCAGACCGGCACAAGCGGAGGATGTCCTTACCTCACTATCCAATTTCCTAGCTTCAAGGCAAACGCCCTTTTGCAAACCATCTACGGCGTGGATAGCCTCAATCGAGCTATTTGGAAGTATTTGTTCAGATCTGAGAAAAAGATTGTTTATCATTTGCAAATTGGCTTATCCTATCTAAAGTTAATAAATTCATTAAATGTGCTTATATAGCATGAATAGCAAACAGAACCTACGCAAACTCATCCGCGAACAGCGCCGCAGCCTAACAGCCAGGCAACGCGACCACCTATCCAAACAGATGTGTGCACGCATTGCTCGTCTTACAAACATCTTTATCAATAATAAGATCGCAATCTACTGGCCGTTTGACGGCGAGGTAAGCCCACTGCCTCTTATTCATAAATGCCGCAAACAACCGGTAAAATTTTACCTGCCAAGCCTACCTCATTTTAAATGGCAACCGATGCACTTCTGCCGTTTTACACCCAAATCCAGATTCGAAAATAACCGCTTTGGAATACCGGAGGTAATCTCCACCAGAAAATGCTCAATAACGGCAAAAGAGCTAGACGTTGTTTTGATGCCGCTGGTTGGTTTTGATTCCAGGGGTAACCGTCTGGGAATGGGAGGTGGTTTTTATGACCGCACCTTCAGCTACCTTTCCAACCGCAAATCCCTACATAAACCTAAACTGATCGGCCTTGCATATGAATTCCAGCATATCGATAACCTTGAAAGTGAACCGTGGGATATTCCGCTTACTGCAGTTGTAACCGAAAAGGCAGTTTATAATTTTAGCAAACACCCACATATGGAGCGTCACTCACTTTAACTCTGCCACACAAACACTTACAATACCGCCTTCTCACATAACCAACACCCGGAGACACCATGGATCAAAATCAACTCAAAAAAGCCACCGCGCTTGCAGCCCTAGAATACATCAAACCAAATACCATAGTTGGAGTTGGTACCGGTTCGACTGTTAACTTCTTTATTGATGGGCTTGCGGATCTTGATTTTGAAATTAAAGGCGCTGTTTCCAGCTCCGAGGCATCCACCAGGAGAATGCAAGAGCACGGAATAAAGGTATTTGACCTTAACGAAGTAACCGAAACCATTCCAGTATATGTTGATGGCGCAGATGAATCTGATTCAGGCCTAAACCTGATTAAAGGTGGCGGAGGGGCCCTGACCCGCGAGAAGATCGTTGCTGCCTGCTGTGAGCAATTTGTTTGTATTGCAGATGAATCTAAGCTTGTAGAAACCCTTGGCAAATTTCCGCTACCGATAGAAGTGATTCCAATGGCGCAGTCTCTGGTTGCACAAAAGCTTAAAGCAATGGGTGGTGAGCCGATGCTTCGCGAAGGGTTTACTACCGATAACGGCAATATCATTCTTGATATTCATGGCCTGCAGATCACTACCCCTCTTGCAATGGAAAAAGAGATTAACAACATCCCTGGAGTTGTTACCACTGGAATCTTCGCATTGCATGCAGCCAACATACTTCTTTTGGGAACCAGCGAAGGTGTAAAGAAGATCCTTCCTGCCGATTAATCAATCCATCCCGGAAAATTGCTCAATTAAATTTTCCGGGCACTCCTAACAAACCCTTTTAAACAACCAACATAATAACCATCAGTCATTAATTAGCAAGCAGTACAAAATGGCTGCTTTTACAGCATTTCAACTAAGCATCTGAATATTAACAAAAACTAATCTACAGGCCTTTTCGGTGTTTTTTGCTAACAGGCATTTGCAGCCCGCAAAATAGCCATAATTTTTTTTGCTATTTTTTTCTTTTCAACCCTTTGAATTAAGTAACACAGATGTTAGAGTGTAATTCGCGCTAGGGATTTTTTTGTTGCGTTGCACAAAAAACAGTGTATACTAAGCGCC
This sequence comes from Gammaproteobacteria bacterium, assembly GCA_004796365.1. GTDB lineage: Bacteria > Pseudomonadota > Gammaproteobacteria > QZLD01 > QZLD01 > QZLE01. Next base: position 1,944 of record QZLE01000107.1, read on the forward strand.
ATATCAAACAATCTACTTTTCAGGAGACAATGGATTATGTATGAACAACTTCTAGCTCAACTAACTGAGCAAAGCCAAAAATTTGCAGAACCTGTAAGCGAAATCACTTCTCTAACTGTTGATTACATCGAGAAGCTAAGCCAGTTCCAGGTTAATGCTGTTAAATCTTACACTGACCTAGGTATGGACCAGCTGAAAAATGCTGCTGACATTAAAGATGCAGAGTCACTACAGGCTTTCATCAAAAAGCAAACAGAAGTTGCTTCTTCAGTTAGCAAGAAAATAGCTGAAGACGCGCAAACTCTAGCTAAAATGGGTGAAGTATTCGCTAACGACGTACAAGCTCTAGCTCAAAAAGACCTTGCTCGTCTATCTGAAATGACTGCTCCATTCCTAACAGCAGCTCAAGGCTAATTGCCATTCAGAACTAAATCAAAAAAGGGCCGTACGGCCCTTTTTTAATGTCATTCTTTTGTAATCTCCACCTAAATAGCACCCTTATTCTTTGGTACTATCTCAATCACGCCATCCCTAATCGATATTGAGTCCAGTTTCTCAATCAACTCTTTGTTTTCCTGCTTCCTATTGAAATCTTTAGCAAGATTCTCTGTCCGAATCTTGGACATATATTCTTCCGGAACCTGCTGCCCCTTAACCTCAATTGATTCCGCATACACCTCAAAACGCTGATTTTTCATCTCTATAGCCAACTCAACCGCCCCATTCAGATATCTTCCAACAAACAACTCGCTCAATTCCCTAAGCTCGCCCAGTGGTATGCTCACCTCTGCAAAAAGCAAGTCTTCATTTATTCTAATGAATATGTGATCTGCAATAGTTGAAAAATCCGGATGGTAGTTAATTATCTGGTTAATTTGCTCAGCATCCAATACCAGTGATTCAACGGCGATATCATTTTTTACCGAATATACAAACTCATCAAAAATATCCAGCGTCCCCCCTGCTTCACTTGCTGAAGCCAGCGGTTGTGGCAACTCGCGAGATTCACTTTCGGTATATTCTGTAACTGCATCCTCCATATAACCGATTAAAGTTCGATACCCAGCATAACCAAGACCTATAAAAATCAAAACAATTACCAAACACCCGATACCAATATATTTTCCGGCATTACTTTTAGGCGGTGGTGGTGCCTGGAAGTTGCTATTATTATTCTCAATCCCATTCATTCCATCTTGGTCAAAATTATCGTTTTGCATTTATACCTCCATATACAATTCTTACTCTTTGCTAAACTATTCGGTGAAACCATAATTAACACAAGCTGACTAACGGAAGTTGAAGGGCTAAGAGATTTTGAAATAATGCCTAAAAAACCTATCGCCTTGCCCCTCCAAAACCATTCTGGCGCCAAGCCTCATATAACATAATAGCAGCTGTATTCGATAGATTCAGGCTACGGCTGTTATCAAGCATAGGCAGTCTAAGAACATTCTCCTTTGGCATGGTTGATAAAAACTCTTGTCCTAATCCACGTGTTTCAGAACCGAACAAAAAAACATCCCCCTGCTGATACTTAACGTCAGCATAAGATTTCGTTCCATGCGTAGATAATGCAAACACTCTGGTATCATTAAATTTTTTAAAAAAATCATCCATGGAGGGATACTCCTTAACTGACGCCCACTCATGGTAATCCAGCCCAGCACGACGCAATCTTTTATCATCCAGCCTAAATGCTATCGGGTGAATCAGATGCAACTGTGAACCAGTATTTGCACAAAGCCGAATGATATTGCCTGTATTTGGTGGAATTTCCGGATGAGCTAAAGCTATGTGAAACATATCACTCCCAAGTTAGTAATTTGTCGCCTATACTATTACTAAACAGGATAATTACAAATATAATTATTTCTAACAAAGAATATTTCCGGACAACTGGGCAACAAAATATTTCATGAAACTTAGAGATCACGCCAAAAATACCAAAAAACTCTGCGGCGAACGCGCTAAAGATATCCATAAATGGATAGATAGCCACTTTGATAAAATGAAGTTTAATGTGGTATTAGAAACCGGGAATATGGAGTATTACAACCCCTTTTCACATCGCCAGTATAAGCACCACAAAGAAGCCCTTCCTGAAGTAATAGAGGCATTTAAACACAAATACAGCCCTGAAATAATCGAATGCGTTTTTTTTCAACACCTGCGTGATGATTATCAAGGCTACCTGCCTAGCAAAGCCGATTTCGACGATCCTGAATTTATTGCCAAATACCACCCATGGAAGATCCCAGAGAACAAGTGGTAACAAAACATTAATAAACAAACACTTGCTAACAAACAGATTTTATGTAAAAATGCGTACCGACTAGTTTGACACAGACTGGTTAACAACTGCGGCTCAGGACAAACCGCGTTTAAATAGCCCCAATACCCCGCTAAATATGGATCTATTTAAATCAACTAACTGAAATACCTGCCAGGGTATTTTTTTAATAACTTTTAATCTAGTTAACTTAAATGGGACAATCATGTTTAATCTATTCAAATCTATTTCATTAATAGCGGTAATTGTATTTCTTTCATCTGTAATTCCAACTGCAAATGCTCTTGGGATTAATGTTCCGGCCGAACTTGAGGCTGAAAAAGGCCAAGTCATTGTTAAGAGTCTTGCCGGCTACCCGGGCGAAGCTGAAGGTCGCCCTTTCCAATACGCACAATACATTCCCAAACAAATCAACATGCCGACTCTTGGCATTATCGTCGTAGTTCACGGTACCCTAGCCTACGAAACAGATGACAACGGCAACCCTTTATATGATGCCAACGGGGAACTTGTAATGCATACCATTGAAGACAATGCAGGTGGCGCAAGAGGCACTGCAGAGGTCTGGAAACAAGTTGCAGACGAAAAACAATACATGGTAATCGCCCCATACTTCGATTCACAAAACTTTGGTGGCGGGGCTACACCTTGTAATCACAGTGGATGCAGATCTTACGGAGGTTACCGTGGAATCTTCGGCCGCCACTACGATGGTATCGACCCACGCACAACAGACGCAGACGGCGTTTTAAATCAGGTTATCGACAGCTATCATGCAAGATTCCCAGGCTTTTTTGAAGACAAGTTTTATCTTACCGGCCACTCGGCAGGAGGACAGTTTGTCAGTCGCTACATCTTCCTGCATCCTGAGCGAATCGCTTCTGCAGTAATTGGATCAGCTGGCTTTGTTCCATTTCCTGACGACTCAATCGCATGGCCTGACGGCATGGCGATGTCTAATCCGCTTTATCTACGTTGGTCTGAAGATCAAACTCAACGCAGTGTCGCGATAGACCCACCAAATGAAAACTTCGAGATTGTTGCCAAAAAAAGAATCACTGCATTTGCCGGTGAGCTTGAAGTGCATAATAATGCACGCCATAACACCAGCCAAAAGGCAAAACAGCTGGTGCACGACCTACGTAAAGACCTACTAAACGATCCAGCAGAAGGTATACAGTTACTGCTGGTTGGTGGTATTGCTCATGATGGCAGACGCCTTTCTGCTGAAAAGATGAGCGCTTTGCTTCCTGAAGTACGCTCCATCTGGAATCCATCGGGTGGACAAGACTTTCAGTCACTAATCAACCCACGCTATCAATTCAACCTTAGTGAAAGCAAAAGAATCAATATCGAGCTGGCTTCTGAAGTTGACAGTTACCTTTACCTTATCGACAGCACTGGCAACCTGATAGCAGAGGATGACAACAGTGGCGAAGGCACCAATGCCAAGATTAAAGCTGACCTACAACCCGGGGCGTACCGCATTGTCGCTGCCACCAAAGATATGGGGCAGGAAAGTGTATTCAGTATTTTCGCCAATATCCCTGTAACCCGCGATCTGACCCCAGAACCAATGCTAAACGGCCACCACCTTGATGCCTGCTATGAGCACGGCAACTGCTCCAGCCCAATTATAGCCAATGAGTGGTGCCGTCTATATAATGGCAAAGACCACGCACTGATTTATACATTCGAAAAGACAACCCAAGCAAAGCCATATACAACAGAAAGAATTGGTGATGGCCTGACCTTCCAAAATCCTGGATATGTTCATTTCACTAAAGATGTAACCTGCGGCTTTTACAGCCAACTCCGCCCTGTAACTGGCAAAACACCGCCAATTATTACTAATTCTTCAGACAATGTATCCGGTAGAACCATTACTGTAACCGGGACTGCTACCGATCTTGACGGTGACCTTGCTACTGTTAAGATGGCAATTCTTGGCACAGCAAATCAAACCTATGACGAAAACGGCGTTCCAGTTATCACTGAATACAACCGCAGCGCAGTTATTGAATGTTCTGGAACCACTAACTGGAGTTGTTCTTATACAGTTGCTAACTCAGAAGATGAAGCCAACTACAAGGTATTTGTTTATGCAGCTGACCAGGAGGGACAAATCAGTCCATCAACTGCACCAATCGAGCGTTTCCTTGGCGAAAGCTGTGAAATCTATACTGACACAGTTGCCAACCACAAAGCTGCTGGCAGAGCATATTCACAAACCACCACAGAAGGCCAAGTATGTTGGGGTACATTCTGCTGGGGCGGCACCACTGTAACACGCTGGTACGCTAACGGTTCGAATGAAGATCTGGGCACTGTATCTACCACAGAGGTAACTCTGTATAAAACAGCTGACAACTACTATGAGACAACTGGCAACTGCTCAACACCAGCAGCACCAGTATTCAGCACCATTGACGAATCAACCTCTGAAAACGGAGTTACCTACTCGGTTTCAATCAGCGATGCTGATAACGACGTCTACAAAGTAGAGCTGATCTACAACGACAATGCTCAACAATGCGTAAACATATTCCCATCAACTCTTGACTGGGAGTGTAATATTGGCGGAATCAGCGGCAGCAGCGGTGAAGTTACTATCAAGGCAACAGACCTGCGCGGCCAGACTGTTGAAGCTGTGAAGAGCTTCAGTATCATCGGTCCGGTTGCCCCGGTTGTTACTGTTACTGACACACAGTTCCAGGGTGACGACCTGGTAATTACCGGTTCAGCTGCCGATGCCAATGGCAACCTGGATTCAGTTCTGGTTGGCATGCCTGCAAGCACTGGCGCGCAATGTTCAATGGACGGTGACTTTTTCACATGTTACTGGGATATAACCGGCGCTGAAGCGGGCCAAACAATCACAGTAGAAATTGCTGCGGTTGATACTACAGCACTTTGGAGTGATTCTGTAACCGTTGAAGCAACTGTTCCTGACCAACACGCACCAGTAATTAGCTCAGTAGTTGGTCCTGTAATTGACGGAACGACTGTTACATTTACCGGTACAGCATATGACCTTGACGAAGATCTTGAATCCATATTAATGGTAGGCCTGGCTATGCCTCTTACCTGCTCTGGAACAGAAGATTTCAACTGCACTGCAAGTGGTCTACAACCTGGCACATACTCTGTTTATTTTGTTGCCACCGATGCAGCAGGAAATCAAAACACCCCAGCCGGTGAAATAGAGTTTACCATTGATGATCTTCCTTCATGCTTCACAGCAACCAATGCGGATCATGCTGCTAATAGCCGTGCATACATGATGTACAACATCCTTTACTATGCAGAAGGTTCAGCGACATACCTAGGCTTAAGCACTGATACAACATCCCTACAGTTTGATGATCAGGGCAACTGGAACAAGGTTACCAGCTGTCCTTAATCAGCAGTTCAAAGCCAAAAAAAACGCCCCTCGGGGCGTTTTTTTTGGCTTTCCACCTCCGCGGGAATGACGCACTTTTTATCAATACTTACTTACGCTGTAACTCGCCAACCCTCTTCGCCAATGCAACTGCAACCACAGGGTGCAACAAATCCGACACATCACGCCCAAGAAACGCAACCTCTTTAACCAAAGTTGACGAGATATACCCAAGTTCGGGTGTACAATTCATATACACAGTTTCAATCTCCGGATCCAGGTGATTATTCATCCCGGAAAGCTGTGCCTCATAATCGAAGTCGGTAAACGAGCGAATACCACGAATTATGACCTTGGCATTCACCTCCTTAACAAAATCGATCAAAATAGAACTAAAGGTAATCACCTCAATATTGCTCTTTTCTACCAATGCCGTTTTGGCAAGTTCAAGTCTCTCTTCACCGGTAAAGATTGGCTTTTTACTGGCACCGGGAAAATCAGCAATGGCAACAATCACCTTATCAAATATATTCGCCGCCCGAATTGCAATATCGGCATGCCCGTTAGTAATTGGATCAAAAGTTCCGGAATATACTGCTACTGCGCTCATTTATTTTCCTTTATCTCTATTTCACCCGTTGTAAAAGCTGATACCTGACATTACCGCTGGACTTTTCTTTCACTACTTTAAACTCTACAGGTATCTCAACCTGATAATCTTTTGCGGCCTCAAGATACACCAATCCCTGCAATTTCACCAACCCTTTTTTGCATAGTTCAAGGCACTCTTTAAGCATCTCTTCTGCAAATGGAGGATCAAGAAATACCAGATCAAACAGCTCTATGTTTTTTGCGGACCATGCAATAGAATCGGCATTAACTACCTGTGCCTTTGAGCTCTGTAGAATCTGGCAGTTTTCCTTTAGCTGATGCGCTGCCCTACGATCCTTTTCCACCATGACGACCGATGCAGCACCTCGTGAAATAGCCTCAAACCCAAGCGCACCACTTCCGGCAAACATATCTAGGATATTTGCACCAATTATCTGATGGCCAAGCCAGTTAAACAACGTCTCCCTTATCTTGCCGGACGTAGGCCGCAGGCCTTTTACATCAGGAAACTGCAACTTCCTGCTACGCCATTCACCACCAATAATGCGCAGAGTATTATCTGCCGTTGCTGCTTTATTAGCTCGACTACTGGCCCTACGCGTCATCTATCAATCTTACCTTTCACTGCCTACTTAACCCCACCGACACCTTCACCACCTACTAAAACGGTCACCATATTCTCAGATTTTACCACTTCAGCAAAGGCATCTTTAATATCTTGAGCCGTGACCTTTTCGATCTTACTTGTGAATGTATCCATATAATCCAGTGGCAAGTCATAAAAACCAATAACTTTAAGAAAAGAAACGATATCGCCGTTACTGGCAATACCTAACGGATAGCTGCCGGTAATATTTTTCTTTGCTGCTTCCAACTTTTCTGGAGTAGGGCCTTTTTTCATAAAATCCTCCAAAACCTTACGCATTACATCTACAGACTGCCCAGCTTCGGAGCCTCGAGTCTGCGCCCCCATTACAAATACGCCTCTTTGCTGTTTGGTAGAAAAATAACTGTAGACACTGTAAGCAAGTCCGCGCTTAACTCTAACCTCTTCCCCTAACAAAGATATAAGACTACCGCCTCCTAAAATATAATTACCGACATACAAAGCGGGGAAACGTTTATCCCCTTTTTTGATTGCATTCTGACCAATAAGGATGTGGGTCTGCTGAGATGGAAATTCTACTCTGACTTCTTCAGCTTTTGCTGATTTAACCTGAGGCAGAGGCTCTGCCTTTTCTCCAAGAGCTGCGCCAGAAAATATACTCTCAACCATCTCCATAGCTCTTGCATGATCAACATCGCCAACTATCGCAACCGTAGCATTAGTAACAACATAGTAGCGGTTGAAGAATGCTAAGACCTTTTCTCTGGTAATGCGCGCTATCGTATCCTCATCACCACCTGCTGGCCTGCCATAAGGGTGTTCCGGATATAGTTTTTCATTCAGCTTCATGCTCGCGATCTTCCCTGGGGACTGTTTGATCTGCTCCAAACTGATACGCATAAATTTCTTCTGGCGTTCAATCTGCTGTTCCCCAAAGTCGGGTTTTGTCAGCATCAGATTAATAATCTCCAGCCCCTGCTGAAGTTTATCCTTATCGGATAAGGAGCGCATACTGATTGACGCCATATCCCTTCCAACTCCGGTTGAAAGTTTAATCCCAACCTGTTCCAGGCGTTTGGAAATATCGGTTGCAGATATGCCACCCGCACCTTCATTAAGCAAACTGTTAGTCGCCTTGGCAAGCCCGTAGATCTCTCCATCTCTAGCTGAACCGGCTGCAAACGAGATACTAATATCGACCATTGGCAAACTTTCTGCCTGCACAAATAAAACCCGGGCACCATTGGTTGAATACCACTGGTCGATCTTAGGGGCAGCATCTGCAAAATTGCCTAATAGAAGGAAAATCACCCCAACTATATATCCTATTCTCATTATTTTTTATCTCCTACTGCCTGTTGGGCATCACCTTTTTCCGGTATAAGCTGCGCGAATGTCAATCGATCTTCAACAAGATACTTTTGCGCAACGGCTTGTACCTGCTCTGCAGTAACCTGCTTAAATCTTTGGTAATACTCATCGACAAATTCCCACCCCAACCCAAGGGTTTCAAGCTCTCCGATTTCACGTGCCTGGGCACTTACAGAATCCAGTTCATAAATCGCGCTGGCCATAACCTGAGCCTTCACCCGATTCAGTTCTTCTTCTGAGATCAGGGTTTGCTGAAGATCATTTATCTCCCCATTTATAGCCGCTTTCAGATCTTCAATATCAACACCATGAGCAGGACTGCTCCAGATACTAAACTGCGAATCCAGGCGTGCAAGAGAGTTATAGCCTACTCCCGTCCAAGCCGCCAGTTCTTTACCTCTCACCAGACGAGAGGTAAATCTGGAACCTGCTCCGGCATCCATAACCCCAGCTAGAACGGTTAGAGCATATGGTTCTAAGTCATCTTCGGCAGTGGAAAAAGAAGGCACTGCATAACCTGCTATGATGATCGGTAATTGCGCCTTTGCCTTAACTTGCAAATCTTTTCTTCCCAGCGGCTGAACCTCTACCGATTTTTTGGATTGTTTAACCGACCTGCCTTTAATCGGTCCAAAGTGCTTTTGCGCCAGTTGAAAAACATCTGCTGCTTTTACATCACCTACAACCACTAAAGTAGCATTGTGCGGTGTATACCAGTCCTGATACCACTGCTTAAGGTCATCAATGGTGTAACCTTCTATATCATGTTGCCAGCCTATCACCGGGTTAGCGTAACCATTACTGAGAAAGGCAACCGCATTGAAACGCTCATACAGTTTTGCATTGGGATTATCCTCGGTGCGCATGCGTCGTTCTTCTAAAACCACCAGTCTCTCTTTCTGAAACTCTTTATCATCAAGAGTCAGATTAACCATTCGATCGGCCTCGAGCTCAAAGCAGATCTCCAGGCGACTCTTTTCAATATCCTGGTAATAAACGGTATGATCACGGCTGGTAAAAGCATTCTCTCTACCGCCATTTTCAGCAATGATCTTGCGCGCCAACCCGGATGGAAACTTATTCGTTCCCTTAAACATCATATGCTCCAACATATGCGATATACCTGTTAGCCCAGCCGGTTCATAGCTGGAACCCACCCTATACCAAATTTGTGAAGTCACAATCGGCGAACGATGATCTTCTTTCACAAGAATCTTCATCCCATTATCCAGTTTAAATTCGGCGACTTTTTTATTTTCAGCGACATCAGCTTGCTCTGATTTTGGCGACTCACTTTTCTTTTTCTGTTCTGCCTTAATTGATTGGCATGACGCAGTAAACATTGTTATGACAATCAATAAGAAGGGCATTAATTTAAACATCGATGATTAACTCCAAAAAACAACCTGGCTGAGCGCAGTCGAAGCCAACTTGTTATTCCATTTTTTCAATGCATGTCGACTACGCTCAATGGGCACGAAAAAACTCATATCACAAACCTCTATGACAACAAACCCGCTATTTTATACAAAAATATTCTTAAATTTATGGTATTTGTTTGCCGATGACAAATTAATCTAAGATAATACGCACTTTATAAA
>QZLE01000197.1 GCA_004796365.1 Gammaproteobacteria bacterium
CAGAAGTAGTGTCCGGTCAGGACGAAGTAGATGATTTACTATCCAGTTTAGGATTCTAAAGGAATAGTCTATGGCGATAGATACAAGTGATGAAATTGTTCAGGATTTTCTTGTAGAGTCAAAAGAGATTCTCGAAAGTCTTAGCGAACAACTAGTCGGATTAGAACAGTGCCCGGATGACAGGGAATTACTAAATGCCGTTTTTCGCGGATTCCATACGATAAAAGGTGGAGCAGGTTTTTTAAATCTGGAAGCGCTAGTAGAAGTTTGTCATATCACAGAGGATTTGTTTAACCTTTTGCGGCAGGGGGATCTTGCTGTTACACCACCTTTGATGGATACAGTATTGCAAGCCCTTGACGGTGTAAATGAAATGTTTGACACCATAGAAGGGGGAGAAGATCCACAGCCAGTTGACAGAAGCTTAATTCAAAGGTTAGAGGAGTGCAGAGATCCCAATGCAGCTCCTGCCCAGGCAGCGTCGGCCGCTGTACCGGCTGAGCCAGCTCAGGCTGCACCAGAGGTAAGCTCTTCTGTTGAGATGTTTGATGAACAGCCAGCAGCATCAGCGGGCGGTGCAAGTGATGATATAACAGATGATGAATTTGAAGGGTTACTTGATGCATTGGAAAAAGAAGGTGGTGCAGAACCTACTTCGGCAGAAGCAGCATCTAGTGCATCTAGCGTAACAGATGATGAGTTTGATGATATTTTAAATCAGCTGCATAGCGATGGTTCGCAACAGGCTCCATCTGAGTCCCAACAATCAGCAAATACTTCAGAGTCTGCCGCTGGAGCTGATAGTTTAGGCGGCGGTGATAAAATAACCGATGATGAGTTTGAAGCTCTTCTTGATCAATTGCATGGAGAAGGTGGTGGACCCAGCGGGGACACACAGCCTGCACCTTCACCAGATCCTGCCCCTGCAGAACCTGTTCCTGCGGCACCACCCAGTGGTGGCGGAGATAAAATAACCGATGATGAATTTGAAGCTTTGTTGGATGAAATGCATGGCAAAGGCAAAGGGCCTACAGAAAGCTCTGCTCCTGCCGCTCCAGCAACACCTCCGCCAGCAGCACCTACTCCAGAAGAAGCAGCATCAGCTGCAGCTGCTCCAACACCGCCACCGGTAGCAAAACCAATGGAAACACAAAAAGCAGTAGAGTCTGAGGGCAAGGCAAGTCAGGTTAAAACAGAAACAACAGTCCGAGTTGATACTTCAAGACTTGATGACATTATGAATCTTGTTGGCGAGCTGGTACTTGTTAGAAACAGATTAACAACACTACGCTCTTCAATAGATGATGAAAATCTTGGGGTAGCAGTATCCGACCTTGAGCTAGTTACTTCAGATTTGCAGACGGCAGTTATGAAAACACGTATGCAACCGATCAAGAAGGTATTTGGTCGTTTTCCACGTGTTGTTCGTGATCTTGCGCGCAGCTTGAATAAAGAGATAGAGCTGGAACTTCGAGGTGAAGAAACTGATTTGGATAAAAATCTGGTTGAGGCTCTTGCGGATCCGCTGGTTCACTTGGTGCGTAACTCAGTAGACCATGGTATCGAAGCTCCTGGTGACAGGGTAATGGCTGGCAAGACCAGATCTGGAAAGATTATCCTTGGTGCTGAGCAAGAAGGTGATCATATTCTGCTAACCATTACCGATGATGGTGGTGGTATGGACCCGGACATGCTGCGTAAAAAGGCAGTTGAAAAAGGTTTGATGGACCTTGATTCGGCATCACGACTTGATGATAAAGACTGCTTTAATCTGATATTTATGCCAGGATTCTCTACAAAACAAGAGATCTCAGATATCTCTGGGCGTGGGGTTGGTATGGATGTGGTTAAAACTAGAATCTCCCAGCTTAACGGAACAATCGATATTGATTCAGAGCTTGGTGTCGGTACCACTATTAGTATTAAAGTTCCATTAACACTGGCAATTCTTCCAACTCTAATGGTTACCCTTTGTGATAGAAAGTTTGCTTTGCCAATGTCAGTTGTCCGAGAAATCTTTGAGTTGGATCAAGATAGAACAAATATTGTAGACGGCCAGTTAGTCGTAATGGTGCGTGATAAGGCGATGCCAATCTTCTTCCTTGAGCGTTGGCTCAAGAATATTTCTGGAGATGAAATTGTTCAAAGAAATATCGAGGAAGGAGAGGATGAGCGTCAAGTTGTTACCGTAGTTATCGGTAATATGATGGTAGGATTTGTTGTGGACGAAGTAATCGGCTTGGAAGAGGTGGTGATTAAACCTCTTGGAGCTATGCTTCAGGGGCTTTCTGGCCTGGCTGGGTCGACAATTACAGGTGATGGTAGAATTGCATTGATTGTTGATATCCCAAGCCTTATTAAAGAATACGGAAACAACATGTAACGATAAGTAGGGGACTGTTGTGGCAGTTAAAGTATTAATAGTAGATGACTCAGGCTTCTTTCGTAGAAGAATCAGAACTGTTCTGGAGCAAGATCCAGACATAGAAGTGGTAGGCGAAGCTGCAAATGGAAAAGAGGCTATAGAAAGAACGGCAGAGTTAAAGCCGGACGTGGTTTCTATGGACGTACAGATGCCGGTTATGGATGGGATAACTGCTGTTCGTGAAATTATGAAAAACACACCGACCCCGTGTCTGATGTTTTCAACTCTTACTTTTGAAGGTGCCCAGGCAACACTGGATGCGTTGGAAGCGGGTGCAATTGATTTCTTGCCAAAGAAATTTGAAGATATCAATAAAAACACCGAAGAAGGTGGCAAGGTTCTTCAAGAAAGAATCAAGGTAATAGGTAAGCGCGGGTTGCGATTGGCACACACCCGAAGCAAAGATCATGTTGTCAGCGATAAAGATCAAGCAACAGCGCATTCAACCAAACAAGCGGCATCCATATCACTAAAAAAATTCAACCTGATAGTGGTGGGTACCTCAACCGGTGGTCCAGTAGCACTGCAAAAGATTCTTACCTCATTGCCACTAAACTTTCCTTGCCCAATATTACTTGTACAGCACATGCCGCCAAAATTTACTACAGCTTTTGCCGAAAGGATGAATGCCTTAAGTAAAATAGAAGTTAAGGAAGCTGTGGATGGAGATATCCTTAAGCCAGGAGTAGCTTTGCTCGCACCTGGAGGCAGACAAACAGGAATAAAAAAATCAGGCGCGAATATGGTAGTCGAACTATATGACGCCGGTCCAGAGCAAATATATAAACCATGTGTAGACCTGAGTTTTGAGCACGCAGCAAAAGTAGCTCCTGGAAAAACCTTAGGTATCATTCTTACCGGGATGGGGCGTGATGGTTGCAAGGGGGCCAGAACACTTAAAAACACAGGTGCGGAGATATGGGCGCAGGACGAAGAAAGCTGCCTGATCTACGGAATGCCGGCTGCAGTTGCTAAGGCTGGGCTTTCGGATAAAATTTTAGGGTTGGATGCGATAGCTAACGATCTCGCCTCCGGCTCTTAAATTCCGGTCTTTTTTTCAAATATCTTTGTTGCAATAACATTTTTTCTGTAGGGGCAGGCCTATGTGTCTGCCCTTGTTTGAGCGAATACTCATGTTCGTCCCTACATTGATTTATATAAACCTTCACTATTGCCAATTCCACCCTCTAAAGGAAAACCGATAACAGCCGTTAAAGATATCGACTTAGTTTGTTGGCATAGTAAGTGCTATAAATAATAAGTAGTTTAGAATAAATGACTGGTTTTAATCGTCATGGAACAAAAAATAGCTATATTGCCAATAAATATAGGGTAATGGAGTAAAGATGAAGATATATACCGTCTCAAATCAAAAAGGTGGTGTCGGAAAAACGACTACTGTTGTCAGTCTTGGCGGATTATTGGCGCGTAAAGGCTATCGCGTGCTGATGCTTGATCTGGACCCCCATGGCTCACTTACGGCATATTTTAAGTATGATCCGGATGAAATTGATGACACGGTATACGACCTATTTAACTATGAAGGTGCGCCAAAGGCACCTTATGCTCTGATTCGCCATACCGATGTAGATAAGTTGGATTTTATCCCGGCTTCAACAGCAATGGCTACACTTGATCGGCAGCTGGGAACAAAAAGTGGCATGGGTTTGGTTATTAAAAGTGCGCTGAATACTCTAAAAAGCCGCTATGACTATGTATTTCTGGATTGCACGCCAATGCTCGGAGTGTTAATGGTCAATGCCCTGGCGGCCTGTGAACATCTGTTAATTCCGGTGCAAACCGAGTTTCTTGCCCTAAAAGGGCTGGAAAGAATGACCCATACATTGCAGATGATCCAAAAATCGCGCAGTGACAAGCTTAAATACACTATACTTCCGACGATGTATGACCAGCGAACCAGGGCATCGGTGTCTACGGTGGCAGAGCTGAAGAAGAACTATGCAGAGAACCTTTGGGATGGGGTGATTCCAGAGGACACCATGTTTCGTGAGGCAAGTAAGGCCGGAATACCGCTTACTGTTATGAAACCTTGGGAAAAAGGTAGCTTAGCCTATCGAAAAGTTATTGAAGACCTTGGTATAGAATCAGAATTAGAAAATGAGGCCAGCTAAATTCTGTTAGCGAAAAATGCCTGAAATAGTAGATAATAGCAGTTTGGATTAAGTATGATAAAGAATCAGCTATCAGAGTCAAAGCAAGCGCTCGAAGATTTCTTCGATGATATGCTGTTTGAGCCTGCAGCTGAAGTATCTGAAATTGAAGGTGAGGTGGCTGATGTTGAGGAACACATTGAATTTGAAAAATCAGAAACACCTAAAGCAAAGTATGAACATCAAGAGCTACTTGTAGATTCACATGATGCTGCGCAAATAGAGTTTGATGAAATTTCAGAATCAAAAGTAGAATTTAAAGAGCCAGAGCCAGAGCCAGAGCCAGAGCCAGAGCCAGAGCCAGAGCCAGAGCCAGAGC
>QZLE01000122.1 GCA_004796365.1 Gammaproteobacteria bacterium
AAACCCATGGAAGCATGGGAGCAAGTTGAAGGTGTTTTTAAAATCAATGGGCGACAGTTGGCAAAAGCTGTTGCTGATATGTGTGGTTTGAAGGCAGCAAATCCAAGTTTAAGCGACATGCCGCCTGTTGGTTTGTTACCTGAAAGCACCTGTCGTGAATTGAATGTGTTACCACTATATGAGTCTGATAATAAAGTGGTATTTGGTACTTGTGAACCAGATAAAACCAGTACACTTGAAAGCCAGATTAAGTTTTCAACTGGCCATCAGGTTGAATTTGAAATTATATCTCCTGAACTAATAGATGCGTTTTTAACAGGTATATTTGCCAAAGCAAATGAGCAGCAGGATGCTCAAGGTACTATAAACTTAGATATTGCTCAGCATACGCACGTTGATGATGTGGGGGAGCAGACAGTTCGCTTAGCTAAGGCTATATTACGTACTGCAATAGAACGCCGAGCTTCAGATATTCATATGCAACCATTTGTTGGTGGCGGCGCAATAAGATTTAGGATAGATGGGGTTTTGCACAGAATTGCTACGATGCCTTTGTCTACACTTGAAAACCTTTCTCGGTACTTAAAAGTTCATGGCTATATGGATCCAACAAAGACCATGATTGCTCAGGATGGTAGGATTCGCTTGATTCATGGGCATAAAGAGTATGATGTTAGAATGTCTGTTCTGCCAAGCTTTGGTGGTGAGCGCATTGTTGCCAGGTTATTAGATCAGAATCAGATTTTTTCTGTTAAAGATAGTGGCTTTTCACTTGCGGATCAGCAAGTTCTAAAGCGGATGTCATCATATTCAGCAGGTATTATCTTATTAACTGGTCCTACAGGATCTGGTAAGACTTCTACTCTTTATTCGCTATTATCTGATTTAAATCGGGTTGATGTAAATATAATCACGATAGAAGAACCAGTTGAGTATGTGCTACCGGGATTGTCTCAAGTGGACGTTAATAATGAGCAGGGCTTAACATTTGCCAGTAGCCTTAGATCTACCTTGCGTCAGGATCCTGATGTTGTTTTAGTAGGTGAAATCCGTGATAGCGAAACTGCAGAAATTGCTGCTCAAGCTGCGTTGACAGGGCATTTGGTTTTTTCAACGTTACATACAAATGATGCACTAACCACAATTCCACGCCTGCTAAATCTAGGGCTAGATCCAAGCATACTTGCTGATGTTCTAGTCGGTGTTGTATCACAGAGGTTAGTGCGGAAACTGTGTGATTCTTGTAGCGAACCTGTTAATGAAGCTACAGAAGCAGCAGAAAAAGAATTTTATCGCGTAACTGGTGAATTACCCGGAAGAAAACCAGTTGGTTGTGATAAGTGCCATTTTACTGGGTACATTGGTCGTATCCCCGTGGTTGAAAATGTCGAAATAACTGGTGAAATGCGAGAGTTAATGCTTGCTGGTGAGCATGATTTGAAAACTCTAAGGTCTGCATTGGGTGATTCTTATCGCCCGATGGCTGCCAACACTGCAGAGTGGATTGTATCTGGTAAAACGACTGCAAACGAAGCTTATCGCGTAATGGGTATGCGTTTTTGGAATGAACTAGCTCAATTGCATGGCCAACCAATAGGTAGTATTCAAATAAGTTCATTACATGATTCAGAACAAGGGATGTGCCCACAAATTCTTTTCCTTACATCAGATAACCAAATGGTCAATGAGCTTGATGGTTCTATGTCACAAGACTTAGTGCAGATAGAAAAAGAAGCAGACTTAGAGGCTCGATTAAATGAGAGCCAACAAGTTATTGCGATAATTGTTGATTCACGATGTTTTCAACAAGAGCCAGCTGTATGGTTAAAACAGTTACGAGAAAGTCTTGCCTGGGCTGGGATACCGGTAATATTTCTGATTGAAGGAGATGACTCAGAGCTAGAGTCAATACTGAGTGAACATAACGCTCCTGTTGTTAAGGGTTTTCCTGTGGATAAAACTGAATGCATTGCAAAGATTCAAAAATCACTAGGTGTTTAAATTTAATAAGTAATAGATGACAAAATAAGGGTAATAGACATGGATGAAATAAAACTTATAGCAAAATATAAAACTGGTTTTACGTTAATAGAAATTCTAATTGCCTTGGTTGTTATTGCTGTCTTAGCTGCTATTGCAGTGCCGTCATATCAAAATTACGTTACCAGGTCCCGAATAGCTGAAGGGCTATTATTTGCAGATGCTGCTCGAATAGCTGTTGAATTAAATTATGATGAACAAGGGCAATTACCGGCTGCTAATTTTCCTATAGATATAACTGCAGATATGATCAATCATGTTAGCTGGCACCCAGAGCCTAAGAAGCCAAACCAAGGTTTTGTTGATGTAAATATGAACCTTCCTAATGTCGGTAATGCTGTTACGCCGTTTTTGCTGTTTGCAGAAGTTAATAAAAATTCTATTACTTGGCGCTGTATAAGCGCAAGAGATCATGGTTATGCGGAAAAAGACTCTGTATCTAATAGCTATTTACCGGGAATATGCCTTGATGGTGGGGTTTTAGCTCATGCAAAGAATTCTTCGGGGTGTAGATCTAATGAGGAAAAAG
>QZLE01000075.1 GCA_004796365.1 Gammaproteobacteria bacterium
ATACAATTGGCTAAGCCGTGATGAATTCTGATAACAATTGTTAGGCTGTGTTTCAGTTTTGGTCTTAATCAAAGATATTATCTAAGCCTTTAGAGCTTTCCATAATATGTTTAACGCAAAGATAGCATTTTGTTTTTAAAAATGGAAGGGGTAGATCATGTTTTTTTTGTTTCTTAAAAGAAGATGGAGGTAGATCAGGTTTTTAATTGAGCAGCGCTGTATGGTTTTTACTGCCCATACTGATGATTTGCCTGGTTTTTTTGTGGAAAGTTTAGGCGTTTAATATCAGTTGTTCAGCAAAAAACCCTGATCTATTTTTAATTGCTATTTGATCTCGTAAGTAAAATTATCCTCTTCATTGATATCAATAATTGCTTCTGTCATCGGTTCTTCGCTGGCCATACGCTCCAGGAAGTGGACTGATAATTCAGGTAACAATGTATTGTTAAGGATGTTGTGGATATTTCTGGCTCCAGAGTCAACCTCGGTGCAACGCGATACAATGTGGTTGATGACATTGTCAGTTACGGTAAGTGTGGCTTGATAATTTTCCTTAACACGCTTGATGATAAGCCCAACTTGCAAACGAGCGATATCGGCAAGTATTTCATCTGTTAGTGGCAGATAGGGAACGATATTTACACGGCCTAAGAATGCAGGTTTAAAGCTGTTTAGCAGCTCTGGTTTAAGCGCTGCGGTTAGGCCTTCCGCATCTGGCATGGTTTCCGGATCAGCACAGAGCTTCATGGTAAGATCGGTGCCGGCATTTGATGTCATGATAATGATGGTGTTTTTGAAGTCTATATCACGCCCTTCGCCATCTTTAAGCATCCCTTTGTCGAATACTTGATAGAAGATATCTTGTACACCCGGATGTGCTTTTTCCATTTCGTCGAGAAGAATTACGCTGTATGGTTTGCGGCGCACAGCTTCAGTTAGTACACCACCCTCACCGTAGCCCACGTAACCAGGAGGAGAACCTACCAGCATTGATACTTTGTGCTCTTCTTTGAACTCGGACATATTGATTACGGTGATATTGCTATCATTGCCATATAATTGCTCGGTTAGTGCAAGAGCAGTTTCGGTTTTACCAACACCACTTGGTCCGGTTAGGAAGAAGATACCGATTGGGCGACGTGGGTCGGTTAGTTTGGCGCGTGAGGTATAGATACTCTTTGAGATTGCTTCTAGTGCATGCGGTTGGCCAACCACGCGTTTTTCCAACTCGTCTTTTAGATTCAGTACTGATTTGATTTCGTCGGTCTGCATTCTTCCAACTGGAATACCAGTCCAGTTGCCGATGATCTCGGCAATGGTTTGACTGTCGACACAAAGGTGAACCAGAGGTTCTTCCCCTTGTAGCTGTTTTAGTTCTTCTTTTGCTGCGTTCAGCTGGTTTTGTAGTTCTGTTACACCCACAGGGTTTTCAGAAGATTGCGCTTCTTCCTCTTCGGCGGCTACTTTTTCTTCGCTGCTAGCATCACCAAGCTGAGTGGCAATCTCGTTGATCTTGCCGATTAGCTCTTTTTCCTGTTCCCAGCGTTCCGTTAGGTCTTCAATCCTCTTCTCAGCGGTTTCTTTTTCGGCGTCAAGTTCATCCAGGCGTTCTTGATGGTTAACTCCTGTTGCGGCCTCGCGGTTAAGAATTTCAATCTCTGTGGTAAGTCGTTCTACAATTCTCTGTTGCTCTTCCAGTGGAGCAGGTGTAGATGCCTGGCTGATATTAACGCGCGCGCAAGCTGTATCTAACAGGCTGATTGACTTATCTGGAAGTTGGCGTCCGGCTATGTATCTGCTGGACAGGGTTACCGAGTCAATTATTGCCTCGTCCATAATTCTTACGTTGTGATGTTTGGAAAGCACCCCGGCAACACCACGCATCATCTGAACCGCACTTGGTTCGCTTGGTTCTTCCACTTTTACAACCTGGAAACGACGGGTAAGTGCAGGGTCTTTCTCGAAGTACTTTTTGTACTCTGCCCATGTGGTAGCAGCGACGGTGCGTAGTTCGCCACGTGCAAGCGCTGGTTTCAACAGGTTGGCTGCGTCGTTTTGACCAGCTGCGCCACCTGCACCAATCATGGTATGGGCCTCGTCGATAAACATGATGATTGGCTGTGGTGAGCTTTTCACCTCTTCAATTACCTGCTTTAGGCGGTTTTCGAATTCACCCTTTACGCCAGCACCTGCCTGCAGTAGGCCTAGGTCAAGCATACGGATAGATACGTTTTTCAGACTTTCAGGAACATCGCCTTCTGCGATTCTTAGAGCGAAGCCCTCAACAACTGCAGTTTTACCAACTCCAGCTTCTCCTGTCATTATCGGGTTGTTTTGACGGCGGCGGGTGAGGATATCGATTACCTGGCGGATCTCATGATCACGCCCTAGTACTGGGTCGATGTCGCCAGCCTTGGCCTTGGCGGTAAGGTCGATACAGAATTGGTCTAGTGCTTGAGTGCTGGATGGCCCACCTTGTGGTGTGCCTGGGGCTGCTGCACCGCCAGCTGTAGGTGCAGCGCTAGCAACTTCTTGTGAATTCTCATTGCTATTTTTGAGGATGAACATCAGTTGCTTCTTCAGGGTATCAACTTCGATCTTCATAAACTGTTCTGACATGCTTATTGCCAGTCGGTTTAGAGATTCATCAGCAAGAAGGGCTATTAAAAGGTGAGCAGAGCGGCCGGTTGCAACTGAAAACTCTACCGATGCTGTTACCCATGATTCTTTAGCAAGTTTTACCAGGTATGGTGATAGTCCTGGTGCATGGTTGTTGCCACGACGCATTTTGTCGATGGCTTTAAGGATATCTTGCTGAACGATAGCAG
>QZLE01000045.1 GCA_004796365.1 Gammaproteobacteria bacterium
ATGTTGTGAGGTGTATGGATTAATACTAAAGATAAAGAAAAGGAAGCAGAAGGGTGTTTGAATTAATAAGATCCGGCGGTTGGTTAATGATCCCTATCATCGCATGTTCAATTATCGCGATGGCTATTGTATGCGAAAGACTTTGGAGTCTGCAGCGCAAAAGAATTATCCCCAAAAATCTTGTGGCACAGGTTTGGTACAAGGTTAAAAATAAGCAGATGACATCATCTGACTTGAGAACCCTTAAAGAAAGTTCCGCTCTTGGAAGGATGCTTGCAGCTGGCCTTTCCAATATTCATGGTTCGCGTGAGGTGATGAAAGAGTCTATCGAAGACGTCGGGCGCCATGAAGCATATAAACTTGAAAGATTCCTAACAACCCTTGGTACAATCGCTGCTATCACACCGTTACTTGGTTTGCTTGGTACTGTAATTGGTATGATCAAGGTATTTACCGCAATCTCAACTGTAGGTGTTGGTAATGCCGGAAGCCTAGCCAGCGGTATCTCAGAGGCATTGATTACAACTGCCGCGGGTATGACGGTTGCCATCCCTTCACTTATTGCATTTAGATATCTTCGTGGAAAAGTTGATGGTCTGGTTGTTTATATGGAGCAGGAAGCGGTAAAACTAATTGAAGTTATCCACGGACAACGAGTAAAAGATAAGGACTTTGAAGAAGGATCGGAGCAGTGAGACTACGCCAAAGCCGCAGGGAAGATCCAGATCTGAATATGACCCCGTTGATCGACGTGGTCTTTCTACTTTTAATATTTTTTATGATTACCACAACTTTCCAGAAAGAATCAGATCTGGAGCTAAGTTTGCCAGAAGCAAGTGGTGAGCCGGTAGAAAGGGAAGAAACAGCATTTGAACTTGTTGTTGATAAAAATGGCGACTATTACGTTAACGAGAGCAAAGTTGTTGGCAATGATGTCGAAAGCTTAAAGAATGCTCTTGCTAAGTCTATTTTAGGAAAAGAGGATTTGCCATTTGTTATCAGGGCAGATGGTGATGCCAGCCATCAGTCGGTAATAAGGGCAATGGATGCCGCCAGTCAGCTCAATATCAGCAAAATTGCCTTTGCTACGACTATTTCTGAAGAAGAGCAGTAGGGCGCCTCTGGAGTAACACTTGAAGCAATGGCTGCTTAAAAAATGGTCATCAAGAAACTGGTTAACAATATTGTTGTTGCCAGTTTCTTTGCTTTATCGATTTGTTATTTTAAAAAAACGCTCAGCATTTTTGACAAACCCTCCCATAAAGCATCCGATACCGATTGTAATTGTCGGCAATATCTATGTGGGCGGCACTGGAAAAACTCCGATCGTAGTCCATATAGTTAATTTGTTAAAGAAGCGTGGGTACAACCCAGCGGTTATCAGCCGAGGCTATGGAGTCAAGGTTGATATCCCGAAAGAGGTTGGAAATGGCTCAAGTACGAAGCAGGTTGGAGATGAGCCTATGTTGATCTATAACAACTGTAATGTTCCTATTGTAGTCGGTCCGGATAGGAACGCATCGGTAGAATATATCTTGCAAAAATGTGACTGCGACATAATTATCAGTGACGATGGTTTACAACATTATGCGTTAAATCGTGATATCGAAATTGTAGTTTTTGACGGCCAAAAAGGACTGGGAAATGGTTTCCTGCTGCCGGCTGGTCCGCTGCGGGAACCATTTGATCGCATCAATCGTGCTGATTTTACATTGATCAATGGGAATAGCTCCTACTTAAAAGGCACGAGCTTTTTTCTTGAGATTGAGCATGCGGTAAATATGGTTTGTGGTGAAACAGTTGATTTAAAACAGTTTTCAATAAAGGCTGGAATAGGCAAGGTGCATGCAGTTGCCGGAATCGGTAACCCTGAACGTTTTTTTGCTCAGCTGGAACAGTTTGGACTGGAGGTAATACGCCATGAATATGACGACCATTATCCATATAGCGAGCACAACCTGGATTTTGTTGATGGCTACCCAGTAGTTATGACTGAAAAGGATGCTGTAAAATGCATGAAATTTGCCAAAGACGATTGGTGGATGATTCCTGCGTCAGTCAGATTTAGTGGAGATTTTGAGAGCCAGTTTTTGGCTAAGGTAAAACAGGTTAGTTGAAATATAGATGCAAGAAAAAAAATTCAAGATAGCAATACCAGCCCGGTATAAGTCAACCCGATTACCGGGAAAGCCATTATTGGATATTGCAGGTAAACCGATGATCCAATGGGTTTATGAAAAGGCAATGCAGTGTGGTGCTGATGAGGTGATGGTTGCCACAGATGACGTAAGGATATTTGAGGCTTGCGAGGTGTTTGGTGCCAATGTGTGTATGACTGACCCAAACCACCAGTCCGGAACAGATCGTTTGGCAGAGCTGGCAACAAACTGCGGTTGGGACAGGGATGAAATAGTTGTTAACTTGCAGGGTGATGAACCTTTAATTCCAACCTCGCTTTTGCTGCAGGTTGCGGAGAATCTAGCGCTTAATCCGGAATCAGCTATTGCAACCTTGTTTACTCCAATTCATGAGCGTAATGATATAAATGATCCGCATATCGTTAAGGTAGTAAAAAGCAATTCAGGGCAGGCATTGTATTTTAGCAGGGCTCCTATTCCATGGGATCGTGATGGGCGAATATCAGATGCAGAAATTCCCAATCATTACGCACGCCATTTAGGTATCTATGCATATAGGGTTGATTTTTTATTGTCATATAGCACCTTGCAGCCATCATGTCTGGAACGCTATGAGTCTTTAGAGCAGTTGCGAGCCTTGAGTAATGGTTACCATATTCATATCGATCAGGCAGTTGATTTGCCTGGTATGGGGGTGGATACGCCAGATGACCTTGAAAAGGTTAGAAAGGCTCTACTTTCAAGTAGTGGAGAATAGTTTTGGTTAATGTGCTATTTGTTTGTATGGGAAATATTTGTCGCTCGCCATCTGCGCAGGGGGTTTTTGAAAGGTTGTTGGATGAATACTCTCTTTCAGATCGAGTGAGGGTCGATTCTGCGGGAACCTATGGGTATCATACAGGGGAAAGCCCTGATAGAAGGGCTATAGCTGCAGCATCTAATAGGGGGGTGGATATCTCCAAGCAAAAAGCAAGAGCAGTAAATGTGGCTGATTTTGATAAGTTTGATTTGATCCTGGCTATGGATATGTCAAATCTTGATGTGCTCAAGCAGATGGCTCCTGCCAACTGTGGAGCAAAAATAAAGCTTATTATGGATTATGCTACCACAATTAAAATTCAAGAGGTTCCAGACCCGTATTTTGGTGGAACACAAGGTTTTGAAATTGTACTTGATATGATTCAAGATGCTTCAAAAGGTTTGATTCAGGAAGTTAGATCTATGCTTAAATCTAGCTGAAGTATAAATAATCCCCGGCAGGTATTAGCAGAACGGGGATTTTAAGTTTGTTACTTCATTCAGTAAGGTTGCTAATGAACCTTATTATCATCGTTTTTCTTTGAAGCCAGAATTTGATTTATGTCGTTTTCTTCAGACAGCACTTTAAAATCGTTTTCTATCTCGTGCTTCATGCTAAGTAAAACATCATCTGAAAGAACGCTTTTTGTTGGTTGCCTTGCATTGGGGGTAGCTTCAAGAAGTTGAACTTCAAATTCGGGGAAAAATTCATCTAATTTTATATCGATAACCATTGCTGCTTCCATCCTACAAATTAATTACACACCACATAAGTGAAGATTATTAAATAACTTCTACTAGTCAGATTAGCATAAGGGTTTTTAGCTACATGGAATGAGTTCACAACTTGTTAAATAGGCATTTTGTGTAAAGTTTGCAGTAGTATAAAGATGGATTGTGCAAAAAAGATTATATAAACATAGGGTTATGATCGATGCGTAGAAAAGTCATGGAATCATAAACGAATGCTAATATTTCTAAGTGTGAAATGGTTGTCAGTTAATGGTGGCACAAACACAGAATCATAGTAAAGTTATAAATATAAAATACTAACAGCAATAGAAGTAAGGTGTGGACAGAATATATTTTCGAAATTTACTAAATACTTATGGTGTATTGCCCCTTTTTTGAGTATATTCTCCAACACAATTTATAAAGCATAAGCAGTAATGGTCGTTAGGTGGTTGTTAACTGTAAATGGTGCTATATTTTGGATACAAAATCAGAACAAAGAAAGGAATAATGACCAAGAAGATTATTAAAATAATAACTTTGTTTATTATTCCGTTCCTTTTTTATATTCCCGTGTCCAATGGTGCGGAAATAATTGCTAATTCCTCATTATTTCAGGGAACGATTTCAAAGCGTGAATTGCGCTCGATTTTTAGTTTAAGACTAAAACAGTGGCGTACCGGTGAACGCATAATAGTCGTAACCTATTCAGATGCTACATCCGTAGGTAAGACTTTTCATGCAAATTTCTGTAAAGATGCCCTTGGGGTATTTCCTCACCAGCTTCAGCAGGCCTGGGATAGATCCATATACTCTGGTACCGGGGTTCCACCGAAGAAAGTAGATACATTAGAGCAGATGCTTGATTTTATTGCCAAAACAAAAGGTGCAATTGGCTATGTTGATGGTGGGATTGTTGATGTTGATGCTGTCGATGGCGTTAAGATTATTAATGTAGATTAAAAGATAGTTGATTAAATGAAGGCAATAACTCAGCAAAAAAGACTTTTTTTAAGTTTAAAGTGGAAGGCATTTCTACTTACAAGCTTAATATTGTCTGTTACTTTTGGTGGCCTTACTTATATTAACCATTATTACCTTAATCAGCAGTTTGATACTAAGAGAAAAGAAACATACCAGCGCCATAGCCAGGAATTAAGTGGTCTGATTATTCAGTCATCTGAACGAATCCAGCAGCTGGCTGGAACAGTAATATCTATTCATGGAATGGCTGAAGCCGTTGATAAGAAAGACCCGGAAGGTGTAAATAAGGCATTTGATGCATACTGGTGGCAATTGCAGCTTGATAGTGGTATTGATTCTGCCGCAATATTTACCGAAGAACTGGAAACCCTTGGTAAATGGGGTGTGCCCAATATTCCAGAGTCTTTGGTTGAAGATACAAAGAATCAGGAGCGCCCGAATTGGGCCATTAATTGCTGGTTAACATGTGAGATTTATGTTGCTGTACCGATGCTCATTGATGGTCGCAAAGGTGGGGTAGCAGTATTCGGTGCCCCATTAGTTGATGTTATCAGAAATTTTAAAAGGTTTTCTGGAGCTGATGCAGGTATTGTCGTATCAATAGATCAGCACGAGGTTATGTCTGAACGCTATCTACCAGACTGGAATGTAGATGTAGTAGCTATTACACAGCCAGAGCGAAGCCTTTCTATTATCAATAAGATTGCCTCCAGGCATGATATGTCAGATTTGGAGAAGGATTCTATTCTTGAATACTCTTATGATAGGGTTACGGGGAATATCGGTTTTGTTAGCGATGTAAAGCTACTGCCGTTAAGTGTCGTGCATAGGCTGAATAAAGGTTTCTTAATCACGATTTCTGATGTAACTGAAGATGTCAATAAACTGGATAATGCCAAGCAAAACGGTAAATTTCTTGGTGGCGGAGGTTTGCTGGTTTCAGAGATATTGATGTTATTTATTCTTTGGTCGCCAATGTCGCGCCTTCGAATGACAGCTATGTATCTGCCGTTACTAGCCCAAAACTCGTTTGATAAGGTAAGAGATACTCTTACCAGACAGTCAAAAGACACTTTATTCCAGGATGAAAGTGACATCCTAAATAATACAGCTATTGCATTGTCTCATCAGCTTGAAGGCTTACAGGTACAGCTGCACAGAAGGGCAGAGCAGCTTCAAGAGCGCGGACGAGAATTGGAATCGGAAAGAGACTTTGTTACCGGCCTGCTTAATACCGCTCACGCCCTGATTCTGACTCAGGATGAGGATGGAAATATTCTCATGATCAATCGTCACGGTGAGTGGATAACCGGTTATAAGGAAGAAGAATTGGTTAAAGCTCCATTCACTAATATCCTTCCCGTTAATGCATTGCTGCCTGATTTGTCTCACCAGCTGGTCGACTTGATAATCGGAAAGCGGCAGGAACTTCATCATGAGGCAGACCTTCTGACCAAAGATGGTGAATTGTTGCATATGGCTTGGTATCACTCCAGTCTATCTGATAAAGGGCAAGGGCATAAAATTCTGACCATTGGCCTTGATATAAGCGAAAGAAAACAGGCTGAAGATAACCTGGGGTGGTTGGCATCTCACGATTCACTTACAGGGCTGTTTAATCGTAGGAGATTTTCTGAAGACGTAGAAAGAGTAATCGAGACAAACCAGCGCTATGATCGCGTTAGTGCTTTATTGTTCTTTGATCTTGATCAGTTTAAAGATGTAAATGATACCAGTGGGCATCACGTAGGTGACATGCTGCTCAAGCGCGTTTCTGATGTACTCAGAAATACAGCCCGAGAGTCAGATATCATTGCAAGACTTGGAGGGGATGAGTTTGCCTGCATAGTACAGGAAATTGAATTAGAGCAGTTAGGGCAAACAGCAGACCGTTTCTGTAAAGCTTTATCGATGATTGAAGTTTCTGGGGCTAATCAGATCCACAGGGTATCTTCCAGTATCGGTGTAGCAATTATTCCCAAGCACGGAAAGAGCGTTGAAGAGATATTGGCCAATGCAGATATCGCTATGTATCAGGCTAAGGAAGCAGGTAGAAATTGCTGGCATATCTTTGATGATAAAGAGCACGGTAAAGAACGTGTGCATGAAAGAGTATACTGGAACGAAAAGGTTAAGCAGGCACTTAACGAGGATGATTTTACCACCTATTTCCAGCCTGTTGCCTGTGTGCAGACAGGACAGATATCGTACTATGAATCACTACTAAGAATATTCGATGAGCAGAATCGCCCATATCCTGCAGCAAAACTGGTTTCAGCAGCAGAAAGAAGTGGTTTGATTCAGGAAATGGATGAGCGTGTAATCGAAAAAGTGATTGCGCAAAAGGCTAACCTAGAGATAAGAGGAATAGATGCCAGGTTGTCGATAAATGTATCCGGGTTGTCTTTCAGAAATGCAAACCTGCTTGAGCACATAAAAAAGTGTCTGACTCAATTAGATGTAAACCCGCATTCAATAATCTTTGAAATCACAGAAACTGCAGCGGTAGCTGATATTGGTGCTACCAGTGATATCATTCGTGGTATAAAAGAGATGGGCTGTAAATTTGCCTTGGATGACTTTGGTGTTGGCTTCTCATCACTATACTATCTAAAACAACTACCAATTGACTACATCAAGATTGATGGTTCGTTTATCAGGCACTTGCATGATGAGCCAGACGACCAGGTGTTGGTAAGAGCCCTGGTGGAAGTAGCCAAGGCATTCGGGCAATACACAGTAGCTGAGTTCGTGGAATATGAGGATACCTTGAATCTGCTTAAGGAGATCGGGGTTGACTACGCTCAAGGGCATTATATTGCACACCCGAAACCCGTGGACGAGATCTGGGCCTAAAACCGTACATTATTCTCAACATCTTTTATTACAAATTGCGTCTCAATCTTGAAATAACTCTGTGGATTACTAATTAGGATGGTGCTGAACTTGCGGAGCTTAACAAGAACCTTCACTATTATGTGATCTTATGAGCGATATAAGCAAATAGGGGTTGTTTGCGTTACAATATATATACATAATAAGGCACGTTTTTTTTCGAACAAATGAACAGATAAGGTAATAACATGGCCAAAGATACAGTTGGGATAGTAGGATACGGTTTA
>QZLE01000150.1 GCA_004796365.1 Gammaproteobacteria bacterium
GCTTGTATAGTTGGGAAGGCGCCAACTGGGATGAAGCAGATGATTCCAATACAGGTTATACCAAAGGGCAGCTACGTGAACTGTGGACTGCTACCCCAAATAGTGCCGATGCGGCAGATAATGTTTTGCTTCCCGATTGGCAAAACCCAGGATTTGGGTGGCGCTATCAGTACCATTCAGCGCCCCTTTTAAATCAGGAACAAAGCTATCTTACCGATGCATGGGGTAATCCTTTGGTATTTATATATGGCAGTGATGATACCTTAATGCTTCTTAGCGTTGGTGATGATGGTGAATATGATTTTGGCGACCAGCTGGATCTGACCGAATCAATTGCCATATCTTCATATGATTCCTCTCTGTCTGCAAACACCGATAATATCGTTGTTACCATTGCAAAAGATCAGTGGTACCCGGGCTTTTTGCATATTGACAATATTACCGTAAATAATGCGCAAAATGGAATAACCAAGGCTGCATTCTGGTATGCAACTGATTCCGATAACACCAGTTTTTATAAAACCATCTATACATCGACTATAGATGGTACCTGGACAATCACTGGTGATGCGCTTTTATATAGCGATGTAACAGCTCAGCAGGCAGCTTCAGGCATGAGGCGCCTGACTATCTGGAATGATGATGATGGTGATGGTGAAATTGATAATGGTGAATCGCAGATTACCAAAATATTACCTGTAATAACGCAACCCCAGCCAACCGGCAGTGATATAGAAGTTGATACGGCGCAGTTTACCCCGGCTGTTGCTATTTGAGGTTTTTATGGCAAAAAAAATTATAGCGTTTGCAATAACAGGGAGGTTTCTGCAGGCAGCGGTAATAAAGAAAAAAGGTAAAAGCAATATCGAAATTATCGATTTTGCACAAACCGAACTAGGTCAAGATGCTGACTTAAGCATTCCGCAGACTGAAGATTTAGTTCAGCTAGCTGAGCGTGTTGGGTATAGATCCGGCCAAGCAGTATTTGTATCGTCATTGGTGCAGTTTACTGATGTGCAGTTGTTACAAAAAAAGGTTGAATATCTGAAACAGCATCAGCTTAATGAGTCAGTTAAGTGGGAGGTTGAGCCGCTTGTTGGTATTTCCGGTTCCAACGCAATTACTGCAGCAAGCTATGATGCAGCAGATGAAAATGATGTTGACTTGCTGTTAATGGATGATGAAGAGCAGGAGGTGAGCGTAAACGTTTCTGTTATCGAATCAAATGTTTACCGCGCCCTAAAAAAACGCTTTAAAAGTGCAGGGTTTAGTCTGCAACGCATCTTTCCTCCGGATGTTTGTTTTTATGTATTAACCGCTAATAACCAACCGGGCAAAAAGACTGCTGTTCTTGATATTGGAGAAGAGTTTGCCAACTTTATAGTGTTGGAAGATCAAAAGCCCACTTCAATTAATACCTATGCGCTCAATGCTGAAAGCATACTTGATTTAGCAATGGGTATTCCTCAGCCCGAGCTGGAAAAGGCGATAGAGCATATATTTTCCCAGATTCCTGGTGAAGATCCGCTGGTGATTACAGGATTTGGTTCTCAAGATATACGAATAATTGAATATCTGGATGAGCACTGCCCAAC
Source organism: Gammaproteobacteria bacterium (assembly GCA_004796365.1). Lineage (GTDB taxonomy): Bacteria > Pseudomonadota > Gammaproteobacteria > QZLD01 > QZLD01 > QZLE01. The sequence goes on from QZLE01000150.1 coordinate 1,596, forward strand.
AGGAGCCAAAGGGTTGCCTATTAAAAAGGCAGATAGTCTTGGTAAAAGCTCTCAGAGCCAAAGTAGTGCTGTTTTCGCTAATGTAATTGGCGCTGCCATAAGAGAACTCAATGGCGGTAACGATATAAAACTAGGTGTAACAGATAAAGAGATTCTGTCACAACGTATAAAAAAAAGTGCCTATTTGATGCCTCTTATTGGAGTCTCTTTCTTAGCAGTATTATTACTACTTCACTACGCGTTTATGCGCTATCAGCGCATAAACTATGAAGACCAAATAGTGGAATTAACCGCCAGGATAGAGAACAACGAAGCTAGAAAGGCTAAATACGACAAGTTGCAAAGTGCTTTATCCAAGTTAGATCAGAATGTCTCTCTGACTAAGAAAAAAATTAAATATATTCAGGTGGGCTCAGATAAGGGTATTGAGCAGCTTACTTCATTTCTTAATGTTTTTAACTCAATTCCACGCAATATTGTCCTGAGTAAGATCGAGCAAAAACATGAAAACAGATTTGAAATATCTGGTACTTCTTCCGATCTTGACTCAGTTGGCAAGATGGCTCTTGGACTGCAGCAGAACGAATGGTGTAAGTCAGCAAACATTGTAAATGTAACCGAGAACGAGTACCGCAGAATCTCTTTTACTGTGCTAATGCAACTGGAAAGGTAGTAGGCAAAGATATGAAAAAACTAACCAAACTGGAAAAATTTGGCATGGCTGCCTCGGTAATAGTTATCGCTACATATTTTTATATGAGTAAGATCTACGACCCCGAATCACTGGCGCTTAAAGAGACAGCAAAAAAGCTTAATAAGGTTATTGATAAAGTAAACCAAATTGGCGATCCGCCTGACCCAAAGCCGCTCGAGCTAAAACAAAAGCATATGGGTAAAAAGCTAAAGAAACTGACCGATGAACTTTTTGAGCTTGGTGGCCGTGGTGAGGAGGATTCTGAATTGACCCGGGTTCTTGCAGAGATCACTCGTCTGTCCGATGCAGCCAATCTAAAAATCAAGAGTATGTCGCAACCAAAGAAGGTAAGTGCTAACGATTTTAACTGGGCCGCATATGAAGTGATGTTTTCCGGAACCTATGGTTCATATCTGGGTTTTCTGCGCGACCTTAAAGAGCTGGCTTACCCAGTACAGGTAAAGAGTATATTGATTCAAAAGGATGAGAACATAAATATTCCCGGCCTATTAACAATAAAATTTCAATTGATGATCTAAGAGGTGCTTATGTTTTTATCAAAAAATATCAGATACAAAAGAGCGTTCATGGTTTTAATACTGCTCGCAGGTTTATTGGCAAACATAGGCATAACATGGGCAGTTGGGCAAACCGGTCCTTTTGAGGGACAGGTTAAAACTACTGCACAATATGACCAGGCATTTGGAAATATAAAACTACATGGAATAGTGATAGGTGAAGATCAAAAAAAGGCGATCATCAAGATAGGGGATGAGCCGATGAAACCTTTTAGCATTGGGCAGGAAATTATAGTGATAGAACAAAAGGTTCACTATAAATTTTCAATATCACGTATCAATAAAAAGCAGATAAGCATGCGTGCCGCAAACAGCAAAATCTACAAGATGGTGATTTAGTATGAATTATTGTAAAAGTGTACGCTTAATTGTAGTCACCATATTTGCTGTTACTTCAGTTTCAGGTTGTAAAAGTCTAAAAAATAGAAGTGAGGCCACTAAATACTCCACAGAATTAGCAAGGGAAAGCAAGAGTGTTTTAGCACAGAAAAAGTCTGACGACATCATTATTAAAGATAAAAAACCAATAGTTAAGATTATTAGTGGTGAAGAAACCGATGGTATTGAAGATGCACATGCCCGTTTAAAACAAAAGATTTCTGAGGCGGATTTTCAGGAATATTCTGGTCTGGATAAAACCGTTAAATCCCTTTCACTGCGCAATGTGCCAGTTAAGTTAATTGCAGAAATTCTTACCGATATATTTGAATACAATGTTGTAGCCTCCAAAGGTGCAGCAGATATTTATATTGATGTTTTTATGCAGGAACTATCCTTGCGGCAGGCAATAGAATCTATTGCCCGCTTAAACGGGATGTGGTTCCGCGAAGATGAAAATATCATCACCCTTATGACATTGGATGAATATGCCAGCGAGATGGTGGTACGCCGAAATGAAAAAAGCCGTGCTTTTAATTTGCGTTATACCAATGCTAGTGATATTGCGCGAATTA
>QZLE01000065.1 GCA_004796365.1 Gammaproteobacteria bacterium
CAGAAGCAGTTGCTGAACAAGCTGGTTCAAAAGCAGCAGCGGCAACAGCAAAATCTGTAGCAGATAATACGGCGCGTGAAACTGCTGAATATATGTTCAATCAGCAGTTCAAAAAGATCAAACGCAAGATACTATTTACCAGCATAGGGTTTTCAATAGTCGCAATTGCTGCTTCTGTCGCAATTGGGTTCTTTTTGCCGCAGTTTATTTAATAATACAGATACTAACTATTGGTGGGCAATGCCCACCCTGCATAGCTGGATACCGGCCTACGCCGGTATGACGTGCTTTTTTCGAAAAGTGTTATGAGCGCAGGTGATGCTACACCAGCCCTTTTAAATCCAACGAATATTTTTCTAAAGACAAGACGCAGCAAAGATTTTTTAAGGAAGTTAGCTGTAGCTAATGACGCAAAAAATCTGCAGGTGCAACGCCGTATTTAGGAAAATAGACGAGGATTTAACAGTAGAACCCCTTATACCACTCAACAAATTTAGAGACCCCTTCCTCTATAGAAGTAGCAGGCTTAAACCCAACATCATCCATTAGATCATCAACATCCGCGTATGTCGCAGGAACATCTCCAGGTTGAATTGGCATCATGTTCTTTTCAGCCTTCTTACCCACTGCCCCCTCAATGGTTTCAATCATATGCATCAGCTCAACTGGGTTGTTGTTGCCAATATTATAGATTTTGTAAGGAGCCTTACTGGTTCCCGGATCAGGTATATCGCCACTCCAGCCACTATTTGGTTGAGCAGTATTATCTAAGGTACGCATCACGCCTTCAACAATATCATCAACATAGGTAAAGTCACGACGCATTTTGCCATGATTAAACACATCAATTGGACGCCCTTCAATGATTGCCTTGGTAAAGATAAACATCGCCATATCAGGCCTACCCCAAGGACCGTAGACGGTAAAAAACCTTAGACCTGTAGTTGGAATACCATACAGATGCGAATAGGTGTGAGCCATCAACTCATTAGACTTTTTGGTCGCTGCATAAAGCGATAGAGGATGATCTACATTGTGATGCACCGAGAATGGCATCTTGGTATTAGCACCGTAAACAGATGAAGATGAAGCGTATACAAGGTGCTTAATGTCATTATGGCGGCAACCCTCAAGGATATTCATAAACCCCTGGATATTGCTATCAATGTAAGCATGTGGATTTTCCAATGAATATCTAACACCTGCCTGAGCAGCTAGATTAACTACCTTTTCAAACTTCTCTTGTGCAAAGAGTTTTTCAATTCCTTTTCTATCTTCCAGAGACATATTAACTTCTCTGAAACTCTTGTGTACCGTAAGCTGCTTAAGCCTAGCCTTCTTAAGGTTTACGTCATAGTAATCATTAAGATTATCTAGACCAATAACCTCATCGCCACGCTCCATAAGGCGCTTAGCAAGATGAAAACCAATAAATCCGGCAGTACCGGTAACAAGAATTTTTGCCATAATCTTTTATAATCTCCAACCGTCAAATCCTGCAGCAGCCAGTTCATCTCGGCAAAATGCAGATTTAACATCAATAAACGGAACAGAACCCTTACATTTTGCTGCCAACCCGTGCAGATCCATATTTAGTATCTCTTCATGGCTAACCGCTGCGATAATTGCATCAATACCATTAACATTATCAAATTCTGCTAGGTTGATTCCATACTCTTCCTGAGCCTCATGGTCTTCCGCTACCGGATCCCAGATAACTACATCCACACCGTATGTTTCCAGCTCTTCAACCACATCTACTACACGGGTATTGCGCAGATCAGCACAGTTCTCTTTAAAGGTTAGTCCCATAATAAGAACCTTGGCGCCTTTCACCTGAGCATTCTGGGCAATCATCTTTTTAACTGTCTGCTCAGCGATAAACTTACCCATACCATCATTGATACGACGACCAGCAAGAATAACTTCTGGATGATAACCAACTACAGATGCCTTATATGTAAGATAGTATGGATCAACACCAATACAGTGGCCACCAACTAGGCCTGGGCGGAATGGTAAAAAGTTCCACTTGGTACCCGCCGCTTCAAGTACATCAAGAGTGTCTATATCCATGATATTAAATATAACAGATAACTCATTCATCAAGGCTATATTAAGGTCACGCTGAGTATTCTCAATAACTTTAGCCGCCTCTGCCACCTTGATAGAAGCCGCGCGATGCACACCAGCATCAATCACTAGCTCATAAACTTGCGCAACCGTTTCCAATACTTCTGGAGTATCACCGGAAACCACTTTGACAATCTTTTCCAGAGTATTAACCTTATCACCTGGGTTGATACGCTCTGGTGAATAGCCGATGTTAAAATCTTTTTTCCACTTCAACCCTGACTCTTTCTCTAATATAGGCACACAAACTTCTTCAGTAGCCCCAGGATAAACTGTAGATTCAAAAACGACTATCGCACCTGGTTTAAGATTTTGGCCAACAGTTACACTCGCCTTCTCAACAGGTGTCAGATCTGGTTGTTTGGCATGATTTATAGGAGTAGGCACAGCTACAACAACAACATCAGCTTTTTTAATATCAGCAGCATCAGTGGTATATAAAATATTATCTTTGGCTGCTGCAAACGCAGGAGCCTCCATTTCTCCAGTTGGATCTATCCCTTTATTATAGGCATCTACCTTGGCCTGGCTAATCTCAAAACCTATTGTTTTAATTTTACGCCCAAAAGCTAGCGCCAACGGAAGGCCAACATAACCTAAACCAACGACTGCAACAGAATTAACCCCACTGATTGCCATATTTCATTTCTCCAAAAAGCTGTGTATAAAGGCCGAAAATTGCATTTCTGACTTATAAATAAAAAGTTAAATACTATATACGACCATAGTTGTCCTGTAGACGAATAATATCATCTTCTCCCAGATAGTCACCACATTGCACTTCAATTAGTTGCAAATCAGTACCTCCAATATTAGTAAGGCGATGCACCGCCTCTTTCTCAATATAGATTGACTGGTTGGCTTCAAGAACTTTAGTTTCCGCGCCATTGACCACCTCAGCCTTACCCACAACAACTGTCCAATGTTCACTACGGTGCATATGTTTTTGCAACGACAGGGATTGTCCAGGAAACACAACAATTTTCTTCACTTTGTAGCCAGCAGATTCAATTAGGTTAGTATACCCCCCCCAAGGGCGCCTAGTAGTTTTTTTCTCGCTGTATTCCGGTCTTTGCCCCTGCTTTAAGGCCTCAACAACCTTCTTAACATCCTGAACCTTATCCTTGTGCACTACTAAGGTAGCATCTTCATCATTCACAACAACAATATCATTTACACCAACAACTGCTGTTAAGCGCTGCTTACTATCGACCAAACAATTATTAGAATCGATAGCTATCACATCACCTTCAACAGCATTACCATTACTGTCCTCATCAAATACATCTGCCATAGCTGCCCAAGAACCAATATCATTCCACTCAAATGCAGCTGATACTACGGCAACATTATTTGCCTTTTCCATAACAGCATAATCAATAGAATCACCTTCAACCCGTTTAAGTGAATCTGCATCAAGAACCAGCGGAAGGCTATCTGCATTTGTCTGCTCCCAGCAGCTACTGATTTGCTCAAACATTTCAGGTGTATATTGGCTCAGCGCTTCAAGAAAGGCACTTGCCTTAAAGCAAAACATACCTGAATTCCAAACAAACTTACCAGAAGCAAGATATTCCTGCGCCTTTCCTAAATCAGGCTTTTCCACAAATCTGAAGACCTCAAAACCAGATTCTGAAATCGAGCCTCCCTTTTCGATATAACCAAAACCAGTTTCGGGATGGGTTGGCTCAATACCAAAGGTAGCTAAAAAATCTTGCTCAGCAAGCTCTACTGCATTATCAACCGCCAGCTGAAAAATATCCTGCTGCGAAATAAGATGATCCGCCGGCAATACCAACATAACCACATCTTCCCCAAATCGCTCTTTAACTCTAAAGGCTGCTGCTGCAATAGCCGGAGCAGTGTTTTTCCCAAACGGCTCTAATACGAAATCTAACTTCACACCATCACAGCTCTTTTCAAACTCTTCCCGCGTACGAAAATAATAATTTTGGTTTGTAACTACCAAAATATCTGCCACACCCGAAAGATTTGCTGCACGAGCAAAAGTTTTACCGATGATGGAATTGCCATCAGGCAATTGCATAAATGGCTTTGGATCTGATTCCCTGGAAACTGGCCATAAGCGTGCCCCGGCGCCGCCAGAAATAATTACTGGTATTAACATTATTTACCCATAGTTATTATTGAAGATTAGACCTTTGACTAATCGCTGCCGAACAAATCTCTAGTATATACCTTATGCTCTACATCTTTTATGTCATCTGACAGCCTATTGGCAACTATAATATCAGAAACTTGTTTAAATTCAGATAAATCTTTTATTACCCTAGAGCGATAAAATTCATCTGCATCCAATACAGGCTCATAGACAACCACCTCAATTCCCTTTGCTTTAATTCTTTTCATAATCCCCTGAATGGATGACGCCCTGAAGTTATCCGACCCTGCTTTCATAATCAGGCGATGCACACCAACAACCTTAGGGTTCTTGCTGGTAATTGAATCTGCAATAAAGTCTTTCCTGGTAGTATTTGCATCAACAATAGCTTGAATAATACTGTTTGGAACATCCTGGTAGTTAGCCAATAGTTGTTTGGTATCTTTAGGCAGGCAGTAACCTCCATAACCAAATGATGGGTTGTTATAATGGCCACCAATTCTTGGGTCCAATCCGACCCCCTCAATTATCTGCCTGGCATCTAATCCATGTTTTTCTGCATAAGTATCAAGCTCATTGAAGTAAGCAACACGCATAGCCAGGTAGGTATTAGAAAACAATTTTACTGCCTCAGCCTCAGTAGAATCAATAAACAGCTTTGGAATATCTTGTTTAATTGCTCCCTGAGCCAATAAATCAGCAAATTCTCGAGCGCGCTGAGAATCTTCACCTACAATAATTCTAGAAGGATATAAGTTATCGTAGAGAGCCTTACCTTCACGCAAAAACTCAGGGGAAAAGATAATATTATCGCAACCAAACTTCTCACGAATGTTTTTTGTATATCCAACTGGAACAGTTGATTTTATAATCATTAGCGCACCACTTTTTATATCAAGCGCGCTCTTGATAACTGACTCAACAGACCCAGTATTAAAATAGTTAGTTTTCGGGTCATAATCAGTGGGAGTAGCTATAATTATGAAATCAGCATTTCTATATGCCTCTTCATAATCCAAAGTGGCTTTAAGGTCTAATTTTTTTGATAAAAAAAACTCTTCGATCTCTCTATCAACAATAGGGGATTTACGCTGATTTATTAGATTTATTTTTTCTTCAACTAGATCAACAGCGACAACCTCATTATTCTGAGCCAATAATACTGCATTTGAAAGACCAACATATCCTGTACCAACTATTACAACCTTCATCCCTTCTTTTCCCTTATTCTTTCGAAAAACTGATAGATTAAATATTACTTGCGCTATGAAGAAGATCCAAATGGAATAATCTTTTGTTGTTTTTTTATTCTTATATTATTTTCCAACCAAACTTTGTCCTGAATATCACATTCAGGATCGTATCCAGAAATCACAGCAAGCAGTATATCACGAACCCCTTTTACATTAATATCATGGCAACACTTATCTAATTCACCAATTATTTTTTGCAGCTCATCCCATGGAATTGAAGTCTCCTCAGCCCTCATAATCAATGGGTGCTCGGTACCGGTTACGTTGTCGCCAATAAGAAGCTCCTCATACAGTTTCTCCCCCGGACGTAACCCAACTATCTTGATCTCGATATCCCCATCGGAAGAGGCTGTTTTCTCTTTATATCCACTCAATGCAATCATCTTTCTAGCTAGGTCGATAATCTTAATCGGCTCCCCCATATCCAGCACACAAACATCACCACCCTTAGCTATAAACCCAGCCTGCATCACCAACTGCGACGCTTCAGGTATAGTCATAAAATACCGCGTCACTTCTGGGTGCGTTACTGTAATTGCCTCTTTATTTTCAATCTGCCTAGCAAATAAAGGAACAACTGATCCAGATGAATTAAGAACATTCCCAAATCTGACCATACAAAACTTCGTTTTGGTTTCCGACTGAGAAATCCCTTGCAAAACGAGCTCAGCAAACCTTTTGGTTGCTCCCATAATATTCGTAGGACGTACAGCTTTATCCGTTGAAACAAGAACAAATGTTTCCACCTCCGTTTCATTAGCAGCAACTACCGTATTTAGAGTGCCAAAAATATTATTTCTTACACCCTCAATAGGGTTGTGCTCTACTATAGGTACATGTTTATAAGCAGCAGCATGATAAACAGTTTGTACATCATATGCTCGCATAACCTGCAACAACCTTTTCTTTTGCTGAACTGAGCCAAGCAAAGCTATGATTTCAATCTCGACGGAATACTCTTTAATCATCATTGATTTAAGCTCAGACTCAACTTTATACAAAGCAAACTCAGAAAGTTCGAATAAGATTAGCTTTTTAGGGCCCAACACCACAATCTGGCGACAAAGCTCCGAACCTATTGAACCGCCTGCACCTGTAACCAATACCGTTTTACCCTGTATACAACCACTCAGCAATTCTTTTCTAGGAAGAACAGTATCACGCCCAAGAATATCATCAACAGATATCTCTCTTAGTTCCTCAACCCTTGACTCTCCAGACACAATTCGAGCAAATCCTGGCACCGTCTTTACTCTCACACCACAGTCAAGCAATTTTTCCAGTATTTTTTTACGCTTATTCTGATCAGTATTAGGAATAGCTAAATACACCTCATCAACAGCATGCTCTTTGCATAACCTCTTTAGCTCGGCTGATGAAAAAACCTCAACCCCGTCAATTTCCCTACCAAACAATTTTTTGTCTTCATCAAAATAAAGAACATGTATAAATTCAGAGGTACTTGAAATATAGCGAGCCAAACGCACACCAGTAGCCCCCGCCCCATAAATAGCAATTCGCTTCTTGTTACAAGGTTTAGTTTCCCTAAGTCTCCCAGTAGCCAAAGAGCTAAAAATTTGTCGCGCGAAAAATCTACTACCTCCCAAACACAATATTGATAATAACCAAAAGATTGCATATACACGCAAAGGAACTGCTCCAGCATAAAAAAGCTTAGTGCTAATAACCAACCAAATAGTTGCAACACTAGCAGCCCCCACAACAGTCCAAATAGTCTTCAGCCCAAGATAACGCACAATAGCTCTATACATACCGAGTTTCAAAAAAATAACTGATGTGACTATTGGCAAAGAAAGATAAACCATCCAAGGAATACGATTAGACAACCCGTAACTGCCTGTTATCAAATAGCAAGATAGATAAAGTGAAAAGGGGATCAAAAACAGATCATTTACCAACAAAATCAGGCTCTTACAAAGGCGCGGCAATTCTTCTAATTTTTCAAGAAAATTCATATTCAAGGTCTTTCCATGACTTAAATTCAACCCATAATAAATATAGCCTGAAGGCAGGCGATAACATAATATCATCTACTTTTCACATTTAATAGGCTGGTATTTTATTTTTAAACTATGTTATATTGCCGAGCTGGGAAAGCGGATATTGCTTTGCTCCTATAGGAAGAATCTCCTAGGGCGGTAGCGTGCTTTATTCAAGCGAAAAGAGTAAATGGAATTACAACCAAAACAATTATGACTACAAGTGAGACAACCTCCCTTTTTCAAGACCTTAAACGACTTTGGAAGCATATTTCTTCAAAAAGACGCTTTCAGATAGTTGCATTAGGTGGCGGCATGTTATTGGGAACAATTGCAGAACTTGCTTCATTAGGAATGGTTTTTCCTTTTCTTGGTGCCTTGACTGCTCCTGATAATATTTTCAAGCATGAGCTTGCCCAGCCTCTAATATTCAAGCTAAATTTAACATCTTCTGATCAATTACTGTTACCACTTACTTTTTTATTTGGTATTGCAGCAATTTTTTCAGGATTCACCAGACTTGCATTACTGTGGGGGCAGGCAAGAATAGGAAATGCAATAGGCAATGATCTAGGCTCCGAAGCTTACCGCCTCACTCTTTACCAACCATACAAATTTCATGCCTCACGCAATAGCAGCGAAATCATCGCTATATTGATGACAAAAATCAATACGGTCGTCTATTACATAATAATTCCGTTGCTTATGCTTATTACCTCTATTTTCACTGTATTTACAATTGTTGCCTTTATGATTCTGGTTGCTCCAAAACTCACATTAGCCACATGCCTTGGGTTTGCTTGCATATATTTTTTTATCGCTTACTCAACAAAAAAACGCCTCAAAAAAGACAGCGAACATGTGACTACTGGCCAAAATAATGTTGCCAAAATTGTTCAGGAAGGCCTTGGGGGAATAAGAGATATTCTTATTGATGGCCTTCAAGAAACTTATCATAATATCTATCGCCAAGCAGATAATAAATTCAGGCGAGCACTAGCAAATATTGCTATTATTAGCGGAGCTCCAAGACCTGCAATTGAGGCTTTTGGTTTAGTGCTTATCGGCTTCATAGCCTATATGTTTACCAACCCAAAAAATGGCATGACTACTGCGATACCACTACTTGGGGCTCTCGCACTAGCTGCTCAACGACTACTGCCATTAGTACAACAAGGATATGCTGGCTGGACTTCTATGCAAGGAGGGCGTGACTCTCTAAAAGACGTTCTTGAGCTTCTTGAGCAGCCTCATCCACATTACATCAAGCAACCAATTTCAACTCCTATCCCATTTAAAGACAACATATCCATTAATAACTTAGAGTTTCAATATAGCCTCGACAACCCTATTGTATTACACGATATTAATTTAAAAATCCCTTGTGGAAGCAAAATCGGCTTTATCGGCACAACAGGTAGCGGGAAAAGTACTTTGCTAGATATAATAATGGGCCTACTCACCCCAACCTCAGGCAGTTTATGTATCGATGGAATTCAAATTGATGAAAAGAACCAACGTGCTTGGCAAGCCCATATCGCCCATGTACCTCAAACAATATACCTTGCCGATGCTACTGTTGCAGAAAATATAGCTTTCGGAGAAAAATTAGAAAACATCAATCAAGAGAAATTAGCAAATGCTGCAAATATGGCGCAAGTATCTGATGTTATTGAGTCTTGGGATGACGGATATAATACTTTCGTTGGTGAAAGGGGCATTCGCCTCTCTGGAGGTCAGCGACAACGAATTGGCATTGCCAGAGCTATTTATAAGCAAGCCAACGTCATCGTTTTTGACGAGGCAACAAGCGCATTAGATAACAAAACAGAGAAATCTGTAATGGAATCAATTAACTCTCTCGGTAGAGATATTACGATTATAATGGTAGCTCACCGCATAACAACATTGCAGAGTTGCGACACTATCGTTGAATTAAATCATGGAAAAATTCAGCGGATAGGCTCATATGAAGATATTTTCAACACACCACCTAAGAAGACTTAACAAATGAGCCATTCTTTTAACTGTTTGATGTACTTATATTGCAAAACCATGGTTCGGAGGAAAAAATGACCAATACACCATCTTCGGTAATTGAAATCGATGGGACAAAAATCAGCCTAAACGACCCAGTTTATTTTATCGCAGAAATAGGTTCAAACTTTGACCGTGATCTCAATAGAGCTAAGGATCTAATTTACCTCGCAAAAGAGGCTGGTGCCGATGCTGCAAAATTTCAGCATTATACGGCAGCATCACTTGTCAGCGACCATGGTTTCAAACAACTGGGATCCAAACAATCTCATCAAGCATCATGGAAAAAATCCGTTTTTGACACATATGAAGACGCATCCTTGAACAAAGATTGGACCGCAGCATTAAAAGCAGCATGCGATGAAGTCGATATCTCTTTCTTTACTAGCCCTTATTCCATTGAGCTAGTTGATTTTGTTGATCAATTTGTTCCGGCATACAAAGTTGGATCAGGAGATATTACTTGGCCTGAAATAATTGAGCGTATGGCTTCAAAAAACAAACCAATTCTTCTAGCAACTGGAGCATCAGACATTTCCGATGTTGACAGAGCTATGCAATCTGCACTTTCGGTTACTTCAGATGTAATTCTCATGCAATGCAATACTAACTATACTGCAAAGTTTGAAAACTATTATCATATACAACTGAATGTTCTAACAAAGTTTCGCTCCATGTACCCTGGTGTAGTACTAGGCCTTAGCGATCATATGCCTGGTCACGTTTCTGTTCTAGGAGCAGTTGCTTTAGGGGCACGAGTAATCGAGAAACATTTTACCGACTCTGTCGACCGCGACGGTCCAGACCACCCGTTTTCCATGACCCCATCATCGTGGAAAGAGATGGTAGACAGAACTCGAGAATTAGAAGCCTCACTTGGAAATGGCCAAAAGAAAATTGAAGAAAATGAGCTGCAAACAGCTATAGCTCAGCGCAGGAGCATAAGAGCAAACTGCGACCTTGCAAACGGAGCAACTCTTACAGAAGATAATTTAACTGTGCTTAGACCATGTCCTGAAGACGCAATCCCACCATACGACCTAAACAAGCTAATTGGGAAAAGAATTAAAAGAGGCGTTAGTGAGGGCGAATATTTAAAATGGGATAACATCCTCTAATTGTTATTTAATAAGGTTTTAATAATGTTACCAGAAAAAACTCGAATACTCGTTACTGGAGGCTGCGGATCTGTTGGGTCTGCATTAGTGCAACGTTTGCTTGAAGAAGGACATACTGTTTGTGCCTTTGATCAAAGTGAAGACGGACTCTTCAAGCTTGAACAAGAACTAAAAGATAAAGCCAATGGTCGGCTAAAACTATTTCTCGGAAATGTGCGAGATGAAAACCGCCTCAGACGCGCCATGGAAGGAGTTCAACTAGTATTCCATTGCGCAGCCTTGAAACATGTGTACCTTTCTGAATACAACCCATTTGAGGCGATGTTAACCAACATCGATGGCACCAATAATGTAATTCAAGCTGCTGTTGCTGCTGAAGTAGAGCGCGTAGTTATAACAAGTAGTGACAAGGCAGTTAACCCAACAAGCACAATGGGAGCTACAAAATTACTTGGCGAGCGTCTTTTTGTCGCTGCAAATCATTATGCAGGCCATAAAACTCGATTCGCATGTGTACGTTTTGGGAATGTCTTAAACTCTAACGGATCAGTATTGCAAATATTCAAACGCCAAATAGAGAACAAACTGCCGTTAACAATAACATCAACTGAAATGACTCGTTTCTATATTTCTATGGACCAAGCTGTTGACCTCTGCATAACTGCTTCTGAGCGCATGATTGGAGGTGAAATTTTTGTAATGAGCATGGGAAGCAGCGATATTATGAGCCTTGCAAAAGCCATATCTGATAATGAAGAATTTAATTATACTGAGATTGGCCACAAACCAGGTGAGAAACTTTATGAAGAGCTAGTAACAGAAAGTGAAGCTCCACGTACTGCATTTGATGGAAGCACATATATTGTTCTACCAGATACGATGGATATGATGCCAGCCAACATCAGAGATGAATATTCCGTTTATAATGAGCACCCAAAGCTCAGTGCTCCACTTCGCTCTGATGAAGACTTACTATCAGTAGCAGATGTTAAAAAAATGCTTTTCTCTGCAGGATTACTTTAAAAAAACGGTGCCATTGATTGTGTCAATTAAATTAAAGGCTGATTACATATGTTGGAAAATATAAACGGTATATCAAGCGATCATTTTTCGCACCTTTCACAAGCATATCAAAGTGTTGGTGGTAAAACTTGGGCTAATAATGACTTTCTTGAAGCAAACCTTGAAAGCTCAAGAAACCTTTTTACTGAAGAAAGCATGATCAAAAGATGCCCTCTACCAAAAAAACTAGAAGTTTTTGCGCTTGTCGCAGGCCTGCCATTCCCACAAGAGTTCATTAATAGCATTACTAACGTCCAAAAACAGATTTCCGAAATCATTGGTGACTGCCTTCATTATTGGGTTAAACCAAATAATCTTGGCGTAGAGTATTGCGTTTTTAAATGGCCTACAGATCCATGGAAACAAGAGTGGCTTGAAATAGCTCAAAATGAGCTAGAAATAATCCAGCAACCAGCTTTTAAATTCTCAATAGGCGGCATACAAATTAATCCTGATGGTTGCGTGGTTGCAAGAGGATATGATGAGAACAGCACATTATTCAATATAAGAGATCATATTAAAGCAAATATTGACTTTTTACCTTCGAAACAATCAGGGTGGGCCCATGTGCCTCTTGGAAGAATTTTGGAACCAGTTGGTACAGATAAGTTTGCTAAACTTGCAGAATTTATTAGCTCAATATCGGATACACTTATCACCTGTACAACCATTAGTTCAATGAAATTAATTCATGAAAAGCGTTGGTACATGGAGGAAAAAACCGTTCTTAAAGAGTATATGCTGAATGATTCTTAGAGAAGTTAGACCATGGGTATAAAGAAAAAAATTGTTGCAATTGTTCAAGCTCGAATGGGGTCATCTCGATTACCAGGCAAAAGCATGGCAGACGTAGCAGGAACACCTTTAATAAACCGCGTACTAATGCAACTAAAAGGCAGTTCACTACTTGATGAAATTGTAGTTGCCACCAGCACCTCTTCAGAAGATGATATTATTGAAGAGTTTGTAAATAGCAAAGGCTTTCTTGTAACCAGAGGGCCTATAGATGATGTACTTACTCGATATAACATAGCTGCAGAAATTTCAAAGGCAGACATCATTATTCGTATAACAGCTGATTGCCCACTACATTCAGGCGATACGATAGATGAAGTTATAAATGACTTTTTAACTAACGATGCTGACTATGCTTGCAATACAAATCCTTATACGAGACCCGATGGTCAGGACGTGGAAGTTTTTACTAGAAATGTCCTAACTCTTGCATCCAAGCATGCTTTGCAAGGACCAGATAGAGAACATGTTACCCCCTGGATTAAACGTAATAGTGAAATCAAAAAACTTGATGTTCTGCACTCCCCCCCCCACCAGCCATCAATGCGATGGTCCGTTGATTACCCTGATGATCTAGAATTTGCACGTACAATTTGGTCATACCTTGACCAAATTGGAACTAAACCATTTAACTTCGAGGATATTATGTCAGCTGTCATTAATAGTGGCGCCAAGCAAGGTGCTGCAATTATCAACGAAGGATTTTATCTTTCTATATATAATGAAGCTTCTGCAGAAGCTGCACCAGCACTTTCTCTTGAAAAGAGTTTTTCTTGGTTGGAACGAAGCGAACAGGTTATTCCTGGAGGCGCTCAAACCTATTCAAAAAGCTGGCGCCATCACATAAGAGGAGTCACACCTATTTTTCTTGAAAGAGGTGATGGCGCAATTGTTACAGATGTCGACAACAATGAATACGTGGACTTAATCCAAGGTTTGCTGCCAAATATCCTTGGTTACGCTAACAAAGAAGTAAACCAAGCCGCATATGATCGTGCCAGCAATGGTCACAGTTTTTCTCTTGCTCACCCAATAGAAGTAGAGCTTGCTGAAAGACTATGTAACATTTTTCCTTGTGCTGAAATGGTCAGATTTGGCAAAAATGGTTCGGACGCAACAGCAGGTGCTGTTCGCGTTGCACGAGCCTATACAGAACGAGAACATGTAGCAGTTTGTGGATATCACGGATGGCAAGACTGGTTCATTGGAACAACGTCACGCTCAGCTGGGGTACCTAAAGGGGTTCAAGAACTTGCACATCCTTTTCCATACAATGATACTGATGCATTAGAGGAACTTCTATCCAGTAAACCTGGACAGTTTGCTGCTGTGATCATGGAACCTGTTAATTTTATTTGGCCTGAACCGGGATATCTTGAAAAAGTTAAAGAGATCACCCATCGCCATGGTGCACTATTGATCTTTGATGAAATTTGTTCAGGATTCCATTTTGGTTTAGGCGGAGCTCAAAAACTATTTGGAGTAACTCCTGACCTAGCTACTCTAGGAAAAGCAATTGGAAACGGTTGGCCAATAAGCTGCGTCGTCGGCAAACGTGAAATAATGAAAACTTTTGAAGATGCTTTTGTTAGCTTCACCTTCGCAGGTGATGTTTCTGCTATGGCAGCTGCAATGAAAGTATTAGATATACTTGAATCAGGTAATGCTTATGCACGTATGAGTGCTGCTGGCACTAAATTATTTGATGGAGCACGAGTTATGGCATCCGCAGCAGGGTTGGGGGATGCATTCCAATTAAAAGGGCATCCTCATTGGTCAATCTTTTCTTTCGTTGATGAAAATGGTGAAGATGATCCAGCAACTAGAGCTTTATGGATTCAAGAAGTGACTCGCAAAGGGGTATTAATTCTGACAACATTTAATATCTCTGCCGCTCTCGATGATTCTTCTGTCACAACAGCATTATCAGCTTTTGCTCATGCATTTAAGAGAGTTGCTAAAGCAAAATCCCTCGGCATTCCCCCGGAATCTTGGCTTGATGGCCCAATACCAGTTCCTGCTTTTCGAGCTAGATAAGAAACAAGCAATGTTAGACATAATAGCTTTTTTTGTTACATAAAGGATTAATATAGATCAAATATGGAATTCACAATTCTCACAATAGGCTGGGAGCCTGATTTTATAAATGAATTACTTGGCCCAATAGAAAAACAGCTAGATATTAGTTTTATTCATGGTCTTGTTGGTGATTCATCACGTATTACACCAGCAAAAAAAGAGTACCCTAATCTAAATTTTATTTCTGTTTCTAAAACAAAGAACGAACCTTTACCTGCTACAGATTTTGAACTTCTTGCAAGTTTAGAAAGCCCTGGAATCCCAACAATTAAAAGTATGATTCAAGGCGATAGAGTTCTTAGAAACAGAAATGAAAACGAATCGCTTGGATATGCAACACTGCTTGCAACCAATATTAAAAAGGCAATATTAGATATCAAACCTGACTTAGTCCTAGGATCTCATGATAGCATCCATTCGGGCATAAGTTTAGCTGTAGCAAAATCGCTTGAAATTCCTTGGGTAGCAATGGCTTTTCCTGTAATACCGGAAAACCTAACTGGCTTTTGCTACAGCCTAACTCCAAACTCGCTTGTCCAAGTTACCACACAAGAACCTCAACATTATATTGATACCGCTAAATCCATTATTGAAAATGTACGCTCACAGAAACAAAAGGTTGTAGCATATCGTGCTCCAACCACCATTTCTCAATGGATGAAGCAATATCTATTGCACTACAAAAATCTCTTACGTAGAAAGCAACAGTCAGAAATATTAGGAATAGATCATTTTATATATTCATCTGCAATAGAGCGTATTTCAGATATAATTCGTAGATCATGCAATCGCTTACGTCTTCCAGCAAAGAGATTTATTAATTCCCCCCCTAAATCAAAGTATGTATATTTCCCCTTACATATGGCACCTGAATCAATGCTTGATACATGGTCTCCATATTATCAAGACCAACTTTCTTTTATAACCCAGCTCTCATTATCTATTCCTATAGACATTGAATTTGTTATTAAACTGCACTTTAGCGACCCCAATAATTACAGCTATAGCCAATTAAATCGTTTAATGAACATGCCAAAGCTTAAAATAGCTCATCCGAATGCATCTGGAAATGAATTCCTAAAGAACGCGGCTCTTATTATTGGCATACAGGGAACATCTTGTTTGGAAGCTGCTCTAGAAGGGAAACCCGTACTTCTTTTTGGAGATTCACCATACCTCCATTTCCCTAGAACAGAGCGAGCAAAGCGTCCTGATGAAATATTTAATCAGATAAAAGAAATGCTTAACCAACCTGAGCCTACTAGAGAAGAAATTGTTAAACAATATGCTGTATATTTGTCAAGATATTTACCAGGGCGCGTGAATGATTGGTCAAGACCAACTACACAAGCAGACCTTAACAGGTATTCTGATTGTTTTAACTCATTGAGAAATTATCTTCAAATAGCAAATAATCGTAACAATTGGTATAAAAAGCCTCCTTTTGTTGCTTACAAACAAGGCGACCTTTACCCATCAAAATGATTAATAAGGTAAAATCAAATATTATAGACTCCTCACTTGCTGCTGTAATCATTTTTTATGGTGCGCTTGTATTTTGCCTTCCAGTGCCTCATTCATATGAAGTTGTAAGCCTTTATCCATGGTGGAGCAAAAAAATTGGATTCGGAAATATCCAACTACAAGAGTTATTATTCATAGTTTGGTTTTTTCTAGTCGGATTCAAATTTGAATATAGAACACTTCTTAAAGGTGGCATCCCAACAAGGCAAGCAGGAGTCTGGTTAATCTCCTTGGCATTATGGTGCGGCTTAATATCATTAACAGCGCCTTTACCATGGATTGATACTGGGCGTACCTTCCGTTTACTTTTAAATGTAGCCCTTATGTTTGCAGTTGTTAGATGGACAAAGAAAAGCGGAAACATGCCACTCACCATGTTAGTATTAGGGTTTTTTACTGGCACTATTATTAATTTAATAATATCTTTCAGATTTCCATTAATAGTAAATGAAACTATGCGTCTATCAGGGCAAAGTACGCCTGGTGTAGCAATGGGAATTGCAATTCATCTCTCTGCTTGGTTATTTTTCACAAGCAAGCAAACATCTATAAAAATATTCAGCTTTTGCTCTGCTTTAGTATTCTCTATGGCTTGCTCGATCAGTTATTCCAGAGTTGGTTGGTTTGCTGGCGGGCTCGGTTTGATTGCTTGGGGCTACGTTCTATTAATTGCCAAACCCAAAGATCGAACTCAGAAGAAATACCTTAAAATACTAAGAATCCTTTTGGTTCCTGCTTTTTTTGCATCTTTGGCAATTGCCCAGAAAAGCCAATTAATTCAAGAAAGCCTTCATTGGGTCACATCCCTTATTGAACAAAAAGTTTCAGGGCCTGGCGAAAGTGATTCTATTCGCTGGGCCTATGTAGAAGGAACAATGGAAATCATATTGAGATCGCCACAAGGGGTGGGCTATTCAGGTTTTTATGATGCAATGATAGAAACTGATATTTACTCCAGCGGTAAAGCTGCTGAAGAAGAATCAGCTAACTCAGCTAATCCGCATGCGACTATTCTTTGGTATATTACAGCAGGAGGAATTCCTGGTGGGATCATTTCTATAATGGTATTTTTATTGTTATTAAATAGTTTGAGGATAGGTTTGCGTATATCTTTGGGGTCACCAGGAAGAGTCTTGTTTTTCTTAATTCTTTTCCCTTTCATCGTGATTAGCCTAACGGTACCATATCTTTTCAATTCAACTATTTTAATAGTGCCCACAGCTATAGCTGCTGGCTGGGGGTGGCGAAACAAAATATCATACAATAATCAAACTGCTTAATCATTAACGAATAATATGGAAACTTATATGGAACAGGAAATTAATTTCGACAAAAAAGTATATGACAAAGTCTTACAGAGCAACTTAATTGATGTCTTTAACAAGCATCACCGAAAGGACATTTCTCCTCACTATATTGAGCGAGCAGATAGAAATATATTTGCGGCAAATCAAATAGAAAAGACTCAAATAGAGCGAATACTCAACCTAGGTGGAGGAGGTAAACGTCATTTACAGGCTAGCTTTTCTGATAACAACATTGAAGTCTATGAAGTTGACATCCAAGGTGACTGTGATTTAAAAATTAATATTGATTCACTAGAAAAATTACCTTTTGAAGACAATTCTTTTGATGCTGTATGTGCCTTTGATGTTCTAGAGCACCTTGAAAATTTTCATTTAATTAACGAAGAAATGTTCAGAGTATCAAAAGAATATGTATTAGTTTCTTTACCGAATAGTGCAACAGAGATCTTTAGCACGGTTTTTCGAAATAAGGCGCAAAAGAATCCTGATTTAGATAGAGGGGTTTTTTCATATTTTTATGGATTACCACTTGCTCCTCCTAGCGATAGACATCGATGGTGGATTTATTTTCAAGATATTATTAGGTACTACTATTACTTTTCACTAAAAAACAATGCTTCAATTGAATTTTGGACCCCTAAACTTAATTTGAAAAAGAAGCTTTTCAAAACAATTTTTGGTTCTCACCTATATCATACTTTTTTCTGTCAGCATGTATGGATAAAAATAAGCAAATGATAATCATACACTAGCGTGTGTTTTATAATGTTATGCCTTCCATTAACTAAGCACTAGTATTTATTTAACAATGAAACAAAACATAGATGAATTAGCCAAATTTAAAATCGCTTTTTTTCTGCAAAGCCTTGCGGGGGGGGGAGCCGAGAGGGCTATCGTTGCTTTAGCGGGAGCAATTGCAGATCAAGGATTCACTGTTGATCTAGTCATAGGGGATGCACAAAGTGATTACCATTCCGAAATAGCCTCGAATGTTAATGTCCATGATTTTTCAACGCGATCACCTGTGAAAACTATGCGCTGTCTGATGGCATATCTACGATATCATAACCCACAAGTAATTATGTCGGCCCTTGACATACCAAATCTAATGCTGATCATTTCAGCCAAACTCGTTGGTTACAAAGGAAAAATCTTTATCAGCCAAAGAGCTGTTATTGACGCAAGTTTGCGCAACCTTAAACCTTGCAGAAGAATCATAACAGCCTTTCTGCAAAAACTTCTTTTCCCGTATGCAGATACACTAATAAGCAATTCCAAAGCAGCTGCTAACGAGTTACTAAATAGACTTAGCATTCCTGCTGAGAAAATAATTACAATTCAAAATGCGATTGATTCAGAAAGAATATACAAATTATCATTAGAGCCGCTACATGATAAATTTATTGAGGAAAATTCCCTACCAGTAATTCTTACAATTGGAAGTTTGACCAAACGCAAGGATATACAGACACTGATCAAGGCCATTGCAATTGTTATTAAACACAAAAAAGTAAAATTAGTTATTCTCGGCAAAGGTCCGGAGCAAAAAAATATAGACACATTAATTTCTAAGCTGAACCTGGAAGAATATATCCATCTACCAGGATTTGATGTAAATCCATACAAATGGATTGCGGCATCGTCGGTATTTGTTAGTTCTTCAACTGAAGAAGGTTTTCCAAATGTAATTGCTGAAGCACTTGCACTAAACTGCCCTGTAGTTGCTACTGATTGCCCAGGAGATACAAGTGATCTGTTAGAGTTCGGCAAATGGGGAAAACTTGTACCCGTTGGTCATGTAGAGCAAATGTCAGAGGCTATACTGACTACCATTAACGCCTCAAATAATCCTGATGGTCGTAAACGAGCTGCTGATTTTACTCCGGACAAAGTGACAGCAGCCTATCTAGAAGCTCTTATGTCAATGCAATGTCAAACTAGCAGCAACATTTGGAGACAGGAATAAAAAACATGTGTGGCTTAGTTGGAATTGCATCGACACAACATAGTATAAACAGATCATGGTTATGTAGCGGCCGCGATACTATGACCCACCGAGGACCTGATGACGCAGGAGAATGGTGGTCAGATGATGGTCGTGTCGGCCTTGGACATCGGCGCTTATCAATTATTGATCTTTCACCTCTCGGACATCAGCCAATGAGAGATGAACACCGAGGATTAACTATTGTATTCAATGGCGAAATATACAACCACAGTGAATTACGCAACAAATTAGTAGCATTAGGCTTTGTATTCAACTCACAAAGTGATACCGAAGTCTTACTTGCTGCATACGCAGCTTGGGGTGAAGAATGCTTAGCGCACCTTAATGGAATGTTTACCTTTGCACTCTTTGATGATCGCCAACAGAAACTGTTCCTAACCCGGGATAGGGCTGGAGAGAAACCTCTTTTCTACCATTTTAAAGATGGTACTCTTCAATTTTCATCAGAACTCAAGGCGCTGCTTGCCAATCCGTCAAATCCTCAGCAAATAAATTCTGTTTCTTTAGACTGTTATTTGGGAATGGGGTTCATACCCGGTGAGCTTTGTATCCTGAAAGGCTATAACAAACTACCACCTGCTCATGCAATGAGGTTTGACCTTCAAAGTGGGAAACTTAAAACATGGCGATACTGGAAATTGCCCGAATTATCAACATTTACACCAGCTGAAACAAAGAACGAAAATGAACTACTTAACGAGCTTGAAACCCTTCTGGAAGATGCTGTAGGGCAACAACTAGTAGCAGACGTACCTGTTGGTGTCCTCCTAAGCGGAGGATTAGATTCAAGCCTGGTTACTGCCATGGCTGTACGCCGATCCCAAAAAGTTCGCACTTTTACCATAGGCTTTCCCGGTCATGGCAAACTGGATGAGACACAGCACGCTCGAAAGATTGCCAATCATTTTGGTACTGTTCATACCGAACTGATGGCAGAGCCTACCACAGCAGACCTTATCCCACAGTTAGCAGAGCAGTTTGATGAACCAATGGTAGATTCCTCAATGATTCCAACCTGGTTAGTGAGTAACTTGGTACGTCAACACTGCACTGTAGCCTTGGGTGGAGATGGTGGTGATGAACTATTTGGGGGATACTCTTACTATACCAAGCTAGCCTGGATGGAACATAAGCTAACTCAAATTCCAAGTTGGATCCGCAATATTATCGCTAGAACATCAGAAAAGTGGCTCCCAGTAGGAATGAAGAGTCGCAATTATCTGCAAGGATGCCATATTGATCTGAGAAACTGTTTACCGCTGCAGGTTGCAGGGATATTTGACGCTACCACTCGCCGTAAACTTATGCGAAATGTGCCTAATTATAATTTAATTGCCGAGGATATATATCGAAACCGCACCCCAAAGCAACAAGATATTATTCAGCGAGTCACCAGAATGGATTTCCAAAATTACCTAAGTGAAGACATTCTAGTTAAGGTTGATAGAGCTAGTATGATGAATTCACTTGAAGTGCGAGCACCATTGCTAGACCACAGATTAATCGAATTCGCATTCGGGCATGTACCATCCCATCTCAAAGCTACGCTGAGCGACAAAAAAGTTCTGCTTAAGCGCCTTGCTCACAAAGTACTTCCTCCAGAATTTGAAAAGAAACGCAAGCAGGGTTTTTCCATTCCGCTAAATGAATGGCTTAAAGCAGGTCCATTCCGGGAATTGATCTGGGATACCTTGACCAGAGCAGATTGTCTGTTTGATCAAGTTATGGTACAAAACCTGCTGAATGGCCAAGATCGTGGTTTCAATAATGGTGAACGACTATTTGCTCTGACACAGTTTGAGCTTTGGCGGCAGCATTATCGTGTAGGGCTTTGATTTATACTTGAGAAAATGAGATTTTTAAATCTCGATTGAACGGAGAGCAAAATGATAACACCTGAATTTTTACAACTGCTACGATGCCCGCAATCTGGTCAACAGCTTGTTTTGGAATCTAGCACAGTAAACTCAAGCCCAGAGGGAGAAATTGAAAGTGGTTGGTTAGTTTCAGAAGACGGTAATTATCGTTATCCTATCAAAAATAACATCCCTCGCTTTGTCCCAGAAAATAACTATGCCGATAATTTTGGTATGCAATGGAATCACTTCGCCAAAACTCAACTTGACAGTCATTCAGGCCACCCTATTTCGTCTGAACGCTTTTGGAATGCTACAGGTTGGCAGTCTAAAGATCTATGTGGCAAATGGGTGTTAGACGTAGGATGTGGTTCAGGACGTTTTGCCGAAATAGCATTAAGTACTGGTGCAAATGTAGTAGCTTTAGATTACTCAAGCGCTGTTGATGCTTGTTATTCCAACCTCAAAAAACATCCAAACCTACATATTGTCCAGGGAGATATCTATGCGCTCCCTTTTGCATTGGAAACATTTTCATTTGTCTATTCACTCGGAGTCTTGCAACATACACCTGATGTTGAAAAAGCTTTTAATTCTCTTCCTCCAATGCTTAAAGATGGTGGACGATTATGTGTAGATTATTATGAAAAATCTGCAATGAGTCGCTTTTTCCCAAAATATTGGTTAAGGCCGCTAACCAAACGGCTGCCTAAGAAAAAACTATTCACAACGTTACAACTGCTGGTTCCAATTATGTTACCGATCAGCCGCCTAACATCGTCCATTCCTGTATTAGGAAAATACCTAAAGCGCCTGATTCCAGTAGCAAACCTTGATGGTATAGCTCCTCTTGACAAACAACAGCAGATAGAGTGGTCACTTCTTGATACGTTCGACTGGTTCTCTCCAGCATATGACAACCCCCAAACTGCCGAAACAGCAAGAACATGGCTGGAAAGAGCAATGCTTAAGGAAATTGAAGTTAAAAAAGCAGGACACCTGGTGGGCAGAGGAATCAAGAGGGATGATTTGAATAAATGATTTTGGGTATCAATGCCTCACGAGCAAGGTCTGGTGGTGGAAAATCACACCTAATCGGCATCATAAGTAATGCGGAACCTGAAAAACATGGCATCAATCAAATCCACGTCTGGAGCTACCGCACGTTACTAAATGAACTGCCAAATAAGCCATGGTTAGTCAAACACGAGGCGCAGAAACAAGATGATTCAATATTTCAACAGCTATTATGGGAGAGGTATAAATTACCAAAACTCCTAAAAGAGAACTCTTGCTCAATTTTATTGAATGTGGATGCAGGAACGGTGTGCCGATTTCATCCTGCTATCACTATGAGTAGAGATATGCTTTCATACGAGCCAGGCGAAATAAATAGATATAAATTATTCAGTAAGGCAAGGCTTAGACTTTTGCTATTGCGTTATGTGCAAAATGCCTCTCTCCGGGCAGCAAATGGAGCTGTATTCCTTACCCGTTATGCAGGGAAAGTCATTCAAGAATCTTGCGGCACACTGAAACAAGTAGCTTATATCCCTCACGGAGTTAGTGATACCTTTAAAAAAATCAAACCTCAAGATTGGCCTCATGGTAAAAATCGCCCTATCCAATGCCTATATATCTCTCCGGTTTCCCAATTTAAACATCAATGGATTGTTGTTAAGTCAATAGAGGAACTACGTAATACTGGATTGGATATCACTCTTACATTGGTCGGAGGTGGTAATGCAACCGCAATAGACATTTTGCACAAGCAGCTACTTTTATCCGATCCTAACGGAAAATTTGTGCATCTTGTAGGAGCTGAACCTCAAAGTAAATTACCTAAACACTTGGCAAAAGCTGATCTTTTTGTGTTTGCATCCAGCTGCGAAAATTTACCCAATACTCTTCTTGAAGCCATGGCTGCAGGCCTACCTATCGCCTGTTCAAACCGAGGGCCAATGCCCGAAGTTCTTGAAGATGGTGGTGTATATTTTGATCCTGAAAATATCAAATCAATTAAAGATGCAATACTGAAATTAGTATCAGATGAAAATCTACGCTGCTCAGCAGCGAGACGGGCAAAGGAAATTTCAAACAATTATTCATGGAACACAACTGCCACCAAAACCTTTGAATTTATTAAAAAAATAACTGACGGCTAAATATTTAAAAATTGTAATAGTTTTGAAAAGGAAGACGCGGTTAGAATGAAAAAATTTCTTGAATGGACAAATAAACCAGTATAACCATAAGGAGCTATCATAAGTACGGCACCGCTTTTTTAAAGCGGTTATACCAGAAAGGGTACAAACTGAGTATGAAATATGTAAACATTAATGGCTACAGAGATGATATAGATGGACTAAGAGCTATAGCCGTTTTATCAGTGATTTTTTTCCACTTTGGATTTCTGCCAAATGGATATCTTGGTGTAGATGTTTTTTTTGTTATAAGTGGCTATTTAATAACTGGAATAATATACAATGAATTAAATGAAAAGCGGTTCTCGATTGTTAACTTCTATCTTAGAAGAACAAGAAGAATAATTCCTTTGGCACTATTCATATGCTTAGTATCGCTTGTAGTAGGCATTGCTACAATGCTGCCTGACGACTTAGAGAATCTAGCTCAATCCATTGTGGCTACAAATTTATTTAGTAATAATATTTTACAAGCTATTACTACAAAAAATTATTGGGATATTGCGAATGAGTATAAGCCATTAATGCACACCTGGAGTTTAGGGGTAGAAGAGCAATACTATTTCTTGTATCCACTGCTTTTATTGTTTATAGGAAAAAAGCGTAGGACATGGATTTTACCTTTGCTTATTATCCTGACAATTTGTTCTTTTGGGTTATCTTTTTCATCATATAGCGACTATGTAAAATTTTATCATATTCCTTTCAGATTTTATGAGCTATCGGTAGGGGGCATTGCAGCTATTTATTTAAATAATAAGCTATTTACTCATAAATTTTCATCCGTTTTTGTTATTGGCTTAATAGTTATTTTGTTTTTTAATTTCAGTTTTATGCCAAACCAGAATATATTATTACCAATCACTGTCTTAATAACTTTATGTATTATTGCGTCTTCAAACGAACAAAGTAAATTATCTTCATTAATATTTAAAAATAAACTCATGTCATATCTCGGCGTAATAAGTTTTAGTTTATATATGTGGCACCAAGTGTTACTTGCATTTACCAGATACTTTATTACTCAAGAATTAGAATTATTTCACGTAATTATGATTTTCATTATTACTATGCTGCTTTCTGTGCTTTCATTTACATTCATAGAGCAGCCATTTAGAAATAAAAACAAAATTAATACTAAAAATTTGCTTTTGACTCTTAGTATCGCCTTTATTGTAATAAATTCTATTTCACTCTATATATATTCTAAAGCTGGTGTATTAAAAAATATTCCAGAATTAGATATCACAGCAGAAGATGCAACTAGAAATTTACATTCAAAATATAATTCAAAAATATATACGTACGATAGAAACTTTAGCACAGTAAATAAAATACGAGTTCTTGTAATAGGTAATAGCTTTGCCAGAGATTGGGCAAACGTTCTACTTGAATCAAGATATGCTAACAAACTAACCATTTCATATATTTACGACCCCTTTAGTCATAAAGAGCTTATATCTAGAGCACAAGATGCAGACATCATATTTTATTCAACTGCTAAAAAAATAGATATTATAAATTTAGGAATAGATGAGTCGAAACTCTTTGTGGTCGGAACCAAGAATTTTGGCTCAAGTTCGGGAATATTTTACAACCACTATGGTAGTGATTACTTTAAACAAAGAACCCTGATGGAAAAAGGATATTTGGAAAAAAACAATAAAATGTTTGAAGAATGGGGCAATAAATATATTGACTACATAGCAAAGGTCATAAACGAGGAAAAAACGGTTCCTGTCTTTACGCCAGATAATAAATTCATTAGCCAAGATAGCAGGCATTTTACAAAAGCAGGAGCATTATATTTCGCTCAACTATTTGACACTAAATTAGGTTCCATCTTCAATCCCCTAAAATCAGAAGGAACTACGAGTAGAAAACATTATTAAACTAGAGCAAAGAAGTTTACTATGGCAATAATCTGGATTATATAGCAGGTGCTACTGACGACTAGTCAGTAGCGTGACATAGCATGAGTTTTGCGCCCTTAAACAAAATGCATAACAAAATAGGAACAATGAATGCATTGAGCACTCAGAAAGAGAATCAGCAAATATACAAATCAGATTGTGCTGAACTAATCAATAATAGAAATATAAACTTCGATTTAACGTTTCAAATTGATTTTAAACATTTCTGACCAAATCTGGAAAGCTAAAACTATTGCTTTTCAAGAATGATATTCAATTGATGGTAGGTATTTATGACTGAAACAGTAGTATGTACAAATTGCGTTATGGACACAACCGATTCCATGATAGTTTTTGATGACAAAGGAGTGTGTGATCACTGTAATACGTATTATAATCATACTCTACCAAATTGGCATACTGATGAGCGAGGCCAACAAGAACTTGATGCTTATGTTGAATCGATTAAGCAAGCAGGTAAAGGAAAAGACTTCGATTGCATTATTGGAATGAGCGGAGGAATTGATAGCTCATACTTAACTTATATTGCAAAAGAAAAACTAGGTCTCCGCCCCCTAGTTTTTCATGTTGATGCTGGCTGGAATTCTCAAATTGCCGTTAATAACATTGAAAGATTAGTTGATGGTTTAGGGCTGGATTTATATACAGAAGTAATTAATTGGGAGGAAATGAAGGACCTTCAGCTAGCTTTTTTCAAATCAGGCGTTCCCCATATCGATGCGCCTCAAGATAATGCTTTTTTCGCTACTATGTACAAATTTGCTGAAGAGTACAATGTAAATAATATTTTGACAGGGGCAAATTTATCAACAGAATGTGTACGAAATCCAGTTGAATGGATGTATTTTCAATCTGACTCAGTTCAACTAAAAGATATTCATCGCCGATTTGGACGCAAACCACTGATTAATTATCCAACGACTTCAATTGTAAAACATAAAATATATTTGCCTTATATTAAAAAAATTCGTGTCATAAGACCTCTGAATTATATACCCTATATAAAAGAAGATGCGATCAATATTTTAAGTGATAAATTTGGCTGGCAACCTTACCCTCAAAAACATTTTGAATCACGCTTCACGCGATTTTATGAGAGCTATTGGTTGCCGAAAAAATTTGGTTACGACACCCGCAAAGTACAATTTTCAAGTTTAATATTAACAGGGCAGATGACTCGAGATGAGGCCTTAGAAAAGCTAAAACACCCAGCTTATGATCCAGAAACCATCAATCAAGATATAGAGTTTGTGGCAACAAAACTTGGAATTTCAGTTGAAGAGCTAGAAGGTTATCTTGAAGCCCCCAATAAAACATATCGTGACTACCGATCTCAAGCTTGGCTATATGATTTAGGCTCAAAAATGATGAAGTTTTTACAAATGGAAGTTGGAGGCAAACGTTGATAACCATCATTAATTATGGTTTAGGAAACATACAAGCCTTTTATGAAATTTATAAACGGCTCAACATCCCTGTCAATGTTGTTGAAACCCCGGGGCAACTAAAAAATATACAGCGTATTATTTTACCAGGAGTTGGGGCCTTTGACTGGGCAATGGGCAGGCTTAATTCATCAGGGATGCGAGAAGTTCTTGATGAATTAGTATTGGGGGAAAAATGTCCTGTCTTAGGGGTTTGCGTTGGGATGCAAATGATGGCACATAGCAGTGATGAAGGAAAACTTCCAGGACTAGGTTGGATTAACGCTCATGTAAAAAGATTTGATGACTCAAGATTTACACAAAAAACACACCTTCCTCATATGGGTTGGAATAATGTG
The DNA here is from genome assembly GCA_004796365.1 of Gammaproteobacteria bacterium. Classification (GTDB taxonomy): domain Bacteria; phylum Pseudomonadota; class Gammaproteobacteria; order QZLD01; family QZLD01; genus QZLE01. The sequence goes on from QZLE01000065.1 coordinate 27,216, forward strand.
GAACCAGTAATTAATGATAGCTTGTTTCATGAAATAAATTCGCCTAGATTCTATTTCCTCCATTCATATTATTTCCTTCCTAAAAAGCAGGAAAACGTTCTTGCGACAACGGACTATAACGGTACTTTTGTATCATCGGTTCGGGCAAATAATGTTTTCGGCACACAGTTTCATCCTGAGAAGAGCCATCAATGGGGTGTGCAGCTATTGAAGAACTTTGCAGAAAGAGAGATATAACCGATGTTGCGGCCAAGAATTATCCCTTGCCTGCTTATCCATAATAAAGGATTGGTAAAAACGGTGAAATTCGGTAACCCCAAATATGTCGGAGACCCAATTAATGCCGTCCGAATTTTTAATGAAAAAGAAGTGGACGAACTTATAGTTCTGGATATTGATGCGACAGTAGAAGGTCGTGAACCTGACTACACATTGATTCGAAATCTTGCATCTGAGTGCAGAATGCCGTTATGTTACGGAGGCGGAGTAACTTCTGTCGAACAAATTGAACGCATTGTAAGCCTAGGAGTTGAAAAAGTAGCAGTCAGTTCAGCAGTTATTGCCAATCCTAAGCTGGTATCCGATGCGGCAAAAAGGGTTGGAAGTCAGAGCGTTGTAGTTGTTCTAGATGTCAAAAAAACTGGAATACTGCGACGTTTCGAGGTGTTTACTCACAATGCTAAAAAGAAAACCGGATTAAATCCAGTTGATTTTGCTCATCATCTTGAGCAATTAGGCGCAGGAGAAATTGTAATTAATTCAATAGAATTTGATGGTGAGATGAAAGGGTATGATAACGATCTAATTGAAAAAATCAGAAACGTTATTACGCTTCCTTTAACAACGTTAGGAGGAGCTGGCTCACTTAAAGATATTGAGAAAGTTATTCAAAAATTCGGCATAATTGGCGCTGCAGCTGGAAGTCTTTTTGTATTTAAAGGGAAGTATCGCGCTGTATTAATTAATTACCCTAATCGTTCAGAGAAAGAAGATCTACTCAGACGCGCTGGAGCTATAGAGTAATCAAAACTGACTCAAGGTAATTTAATAGATTGAATACTTTAAAATCATATGATTTAAGGAGCCAACTATGAAGCAAATTCTCCAAAGTCTTAAAACCGGTACTACAGAAATAGCAGATGTACCATGCCCTTCAACAAATCGAGGCCAACTTTTGATTCAATCTTCCTGCTCTTTGGTTTCAGCTGGCACTGAAAGAATGCTTGTTGAATTTGGCAAAGCAGGATGGCTGGAAAAAGCCCGTAAACAACCAGATAAAGTACGCATGGTCCTAGACAAAATAAAGACTGATGGATTAAAGCCTACATTAGAGGCTGTTTTTAATAAGCTAGACCAACCATTACCTCTAGGTTACTGCAATGTAGGAGAAGTAGCAGAAATTGGGGCAGGGGTTACACAATTTAAAGTTGGAGATAGAATAGCTTCAAATGGAAAGCACGCTCAAGTTGTTTCAGTTCCAGTAAATTTATGCGCAAAGATTCCTGATAATGTTAGCGATGATGAGGCTGCATTTACAGTAATTGGGGCTATTGCCCTCCAAGGCATACGCCTCGTTCAACCAACCCTAGGTGAAACTATTGTTGTTACAGGGCTAGGACTAATTGGACTAATTACTGTTCAGTTACTAAAGGCTAATGGATGCCATGTAATTGGCTTGGATTACGATAAAGAAAAGTTGGAATTAGCTCGTCAATTCGGAGCTACGGTAGTAGATTTATCATCTGGAGAAGATCCAATAATTGCTGCAGAGCAATTTTCTCGGGGGCGCGGAGTTGATGCGGTTATCGTAACAGCATCAACTAAAAGTAGTGAACCTATGCAGCAAGCAGCAACCATGTGCAGAAAACGTGGTCGTATAGTATTAGTTGGAGTCACTGGCCTTGAGCTTTCGCGAGCAGATTTCTTTGAGAAAGAACTAACCTTCCAGGTATCCTGCTCCTATGGTCCAGGAAGATATGACCCTGCATATGAAGAAAAAGGTTTTGACTACCCAGTTGGCTTTGTACGTTGGACAGAGCAAAGAAACTTTGAAGCTGTACTTGATATGATGGCTGATGGTCGTTTAGATGTTAAGCCTTTAATATCTCATAACATTGCAATATCAGAAGCTCAAAAAGCTTATGAAATTATAGTCGGCTCTGAACCTTCACTTGGTATTTTATTAGAATACCCACCTATTGAAGTAACCCCTGAGTCCAGAACTATTTCGTTTGCAACTAACAATGAAAAAGTAGCAGCATCACAAAAGGCTTCTGTTAGTTTTATTGGGGCAGGAAATTATGCTTCATCTGTATTAATACCTGCTTTTAAAGATACACAAGCTCAACTACAAACAGTTGCTTCAAATACTGGCGTTAGTGGACTTCATGCAGCAAAGAAGTTTGGCTTCAATGAAACAACTACAGACACAGACAAAATATTCACCGACGATAGCACCAATGCCATTGTTATCACAACTCGCCATGATAGCCATGCAAAATATGTATTAAAGGCCTTAGATGCTAATAAACATGTTTTTGTGGAAAAGCCTTTAGTTTTATTAAAGAGTGATCTGGAACAAATCGAACAGAAGTACCAAGACTCCAAGGCTCTGATAATGGTTGGATTTAACCGTCGGTTTGCACCACAAGTCATAAAGATCAAGTATCTATTATCAAGTGTTTCTGGGCCTAAATCATTTATAATGACAGTAAATGCTGGAGCAATTCCCGCAGACCATTGGACACAGGACAGGGAAATTGGCGGCGGCAGAATTATTGGAGAGGCATGTCATTTCATTGATCTACTACGCCATTTAGCAGATTGTTCTATTGTCGAATATAATAAATGCCCAATGGATTCCTCTACAAATGATACTGTCTCGATACATTTAAAGTTTGCAGACGGTTCAATAGGCGCAATTCATTATTTTGCCAATGGTGATAAATCATTCCCAAAAGAAAGACTTGAGGTATTTGCATCTGGCCGTATTTTACAACTAGATAATTTTAGAAAGTTAACTGGTTATGGGTGGCCAGGGTTCTCGAAGATGAAACTTAAAAATCAAGACAAAGGTCAAAAAGCTTGTGCTCTTGCCTTTATTCAGTCTATTAATACAGGAGCTTCCTCTCCAATACCTATTGAAGAGATCTTGGAGGTAAGCAGAATAAGTATCGAGTTAGCATAGTAAAAAAATATCCGGAAGAAATGATTTTGAATAAACTCAAAATGATCTTGCGTTATTATCACACGCTAAAATATCTAAAATTACGGCAGTTTTTTTGGCGCATAAGATATCGTTTTTTTCGAAACAACACTGCTGACCTTAGCCCTCCTCCACAAATGCGGGATGAAAATGGCATATGGAAACTACCTGCTGCAAGAAGAGCATCAATGGTAGCAAATAACTGTTTTCTGTTCCTAAATCAGGAAGGAGAACTTAACTCTGTAGATGACTGGCAAAATCATAGCTCTAAACTATGGCTTTATAACCTGCACTACTTTGATGATCTTAATGCAAACGGGTCGTCTGAACGAACTGAATGGCACTCATCATTAATTAATCAATGGATTAATGATAATCCTCCAGCCAAAGGGGAAGGTTGGGAGCCATACCCTTTATCCATCCGCATAATCAACTGGATTAAGTGGCACCTTAAAGGAAACCAGCTAACACCAGAAGCTATAGAGTCGCTTGCTATTCAAACTCGCTGGTTAACTAAAAGATTAGAATGGCACCTTCTTGGAAACCATCTGTTTATTAATGCAAAAGCACTGGTTTTTGCTGGATGTTTTTTTCATGGTATTGAAGCAGATAAGTGGCTTGAGAAAGGGATAGAAATTCTACTCCATGAAATACCTGAGCAGATATTGCAAGATGGAGGGCACTTTGAAAGAAGCACAATGTACCATGCTCTCGCCTTTGAAGACATGCTGGATTTGTATAACATTTCAAACAGATTCCCCCGAGCCTTTAAAACATGGAACAAAGAAATATCCACTTGGCCTGAAATAATCAAAAAAATGGGACAATGGCTAAAAGCAATGAGCCATCCAGATGGAGAGATCTCTTTTTTCAATGATGCAGCAATTGGAATAGCTCCAACACCTTCAGAGATTTTTAGATATGCTGAGGATCTTAATATAGAGTGCGCAGATTTAACAAAAGAAGAAGTTATTTGGCTGCGTGAATCTGGGTATATTCGAATTAACCATCATGATATTGCATTAATAATCGACATTGCACCTGTTGGCCCTGACTACCTCCCTGGTCATGCGCATGCTGACACCCTGAGTTACGAACTTTCTATCAATGATAAACGAATAGTTATTAATTCTGGAACGTCAAGATATGGTTTAGGAGCTGAGCGAGAAAGAGAAAGAAGCACTGCCGCTCATTCTACTATAGAAGTTGACAAAGAAAACTCATCAGAAGTTTGGGCTGGATTTCGCGTTGCTCGCAGAGCTTACCCGCTTCAACCAGAGGTATTATCAAACAAAAATGAAATTTCAGTTTCATGCTCACACAATGGTTATTTAAGGTTACCTGGGCGCGTTATTCATAAAAGAACATGGAACATCACAGAAACACAAATTAGCATACTAGATCAAATTGATGGGAAATATTCATCAGCAACTTCTCGAATCTTCTTTCACCCTGAAATCAAGCCTGACTTGAACAATTTAGAAGGGCATTTTTCGGTTGATAACCAGCAGTTTTTCTGGAATCTAAGTAATGGCGATCCAGTTCTCTCCAATTCGAAATATTCACCCGAGTTTGGCGTCCAAATGGACAACGTTTGCCTTGAGATTAATATAGACTCACCAACAGTTGAATTTAGAATAGAACTTCCAAATTCAAATATCCAAAATTCGGTTCAGGAGATTTAATTGAAAATACTATTCTTGAGTTTTTATTATAAACCGGACTTGTGCGCAGGATCTTTCCGTTCGTCAGCTTTAGTCAAAGCCCTTCAGGCAATTGCCCCTACTGCAGAGATTGACATAATAACGACTCTACCAAATAGATATAGCTCGTTCTCTCAAGAAGCGCCTGAATACGAAAATGATGGCAATATTTCTATTCACAGAATTAAGCTTCCTTCTCATAAAAGCGGAATGTTAGATCAATCCAAAGCATTTCTAACTTATGCCAGGAAAACCTTAAATGTAATAAAAGGCAATCAATATGATTTAGTTTATGCAACCTCAAGCCGATTAATGACAGCGGCTTTAGGTTCATGGATAGCAAAAAAGAATAAATCGCCGCTATATCTAGATATAAGAGATATTTTTGTAGATACAATAAAGGATGTACTACCAACCCATTTATCTATTTTAAGATATGTTTTTGACACAGTAGAAAAGCTAACTATTAAGCAAGCAAATAAAGTTAATTTGGTTTCAAAAGGATTTGAAGATTACTTTTCTAGCCGCTATCCAAATACAAAGTTTTCATATTATTTCAATGGTGTCGATGATGAGTTTATTGATGCCAGTTCAAATGAAAATAATACCCCACCTGCAAATAACCCTATTTCAGTTCTTTATGCGGGAAACCTAGGGGAAGGGCAAGGATTACACTCAATACTTCCTTCGCTTGCAAATAAATTAGCAGGAAAAGTCCAGTTCGTTATATTTGGTGATGGAGGTAGACGGGAGGCTTTAGAGAGTGCTTTAGAAAAAGAGCAGATTTCAAACGTTGAAATTCACCCTCCTGTTACACGAGATCAACTCATTGAAGAATATAAACAAGCAGATATATTATTTCTCCACTTAAATGATTATGATGCCTTCAAAAAGGTATTGCCTTCAAAAGTTTTCGAATACGCCGCCCTAGGAAAGCCTATATGGGCTGGAGTTGCAGGATTTGCAGCTAAATTCATCAACTCGGAAATAGAAAATGCCCAAGTATTTGAACCTTGTAATTCAAACCAGGGGCTAGAAACTTTTCAGCAGTTAAAGGTTGAACATACACCAAGAAAAGATTTTATTGATAAATATAAGCGTTCGAGCATCATGAAAGATATGGCTAAAGACATACTATCAATTACAGATTGCTAAGAGGTAAAAGTGAATATTCTAGTAACAGGTGCAGATGGTTTTGTAGGTTCATCTTTATGCAAGTACCTTTCTAGTAAAGGACTAACCGTAAGGGGGGCTTTGTGGAAACAAACTGAAAAATCAATTAGCTGCCATGAAACTGAAGTCATTGGCAATATTGATGGTGACACCAACTGGAAAAAAGCTCTTGAGAATATCGATATAATTGTTCATTGCGCAGCCAGAGTTCATGTAATGAAAGATAGCTCGGACGACCCTCTGAATGAGTTTAGAAAAACAAATGTCGATGGAACTTTAAACCTTGCATCCCAAGCTGCTGCAGAGGGGATAAAAAAAATAATTTTTATTAGCTCAATAAAAGTAAATGGTGAATTCACACACAAGGAGAAACCATTTAGGCATGATGATAGCCCAGCGCCAGTCGATCCATACGGAATTTCAAAACTTGAAGCGGAAGAATGCTTGAAGAAAATTTCAAAAACTAGTGATCTAAATTACACAATTATCAGACCAACTCTTATTTATGGACCAGGAGTTAAAGCCAATTTTTTAAACATGATGAAATGGCTATACAAAGGGATGCCTTTGCCGTTTGGCAAAATCAATAATATGCGTAGCCTGTTAGCTCTAGATAATTTGACAGATTTCATTTATTGCTGCGCAATAAATAGTAAATCGGATAATAAAACCTTCTTAATTTCTGATGATAATGACTTATCCACAACTGAGTTAATGAAAAAGACTTCAGCCTTATTGAATAAAAGGTCCAAGCTACTACCGATTCCAGAAAAGGTAATTCAATGCCTAGCCAAAATAGTCGGCAAAGAAGACTTTGCACAAAGGTTATTAGGTTCTCTACAGGTTGATATTTCATTTGCAAAAGAAACGTTAAATTGGACCCCTGTAATAAGTTTCGATGAAGCATTAGAACAAACAACTAAGGATTTCTTAAAAGGGTGTCATAAATGACAATACTGCTCATATCATTAATATGCTTTATCACTTCAGTTTTTTTAACTTGGATTATTAGAATATATGCCTTAAAAAAGAAAATTGTTGATATTCCAAACTCTAGGAGCTCCCATATAATTCCAACCCCCAGAGGCGGAGGGCTATCATTCATAATAGCATTTATTGCTGCCTTAATTTTCCTCTTAGCCTCCAACTTGGTAGACAAGAATTTGGCCATTGCATTATTAGCCAGTGGTGGAATTGTGGCTATTGTAGGTTTAATTGATGACCATAATAATCTAAAACCAAAGATAAGAATTACAGCGCATTTTATCGCAGCATCTATAGGGGTGTATTGTTTAGGAGGACTGCCTGCTTTAACATTTTTTGGGAAAACTACGGATCTTGGCATAATTGGAGACCTACTCGCTATCATTGGCACAGTATGGATTCTTAATCTAAATAACTTTATGGATGGAATTGATGGAATATCTTCAATCGAAGCCATTTCTGTTGCATTATTTTTATCTCTATTAATTTTTCATTTTGGTCAACATAAAGAGGTTATTGATCCACTAATAATATTGGCATTCGCAGTTGCTGGATTTTTGGTTTGGAACTTCCCTCCAGCAAAAATATTTATGGGGGACTCTGGAAGTGGTTTTTTGGGCATCACCCTTGCCTTAATCGGAATAAAATCTGCCAATATTGATCAAAACTTCTTTTGGATTACTCTGGTGTTGATCGGTGTATTCATGGTAGATGCGACGTATACTTTGATTGTACGCATTAAAAATGGCGAAAAAGCAAGTGAAGCTCATAGAAGCCATGCATATCAATTTGCTTCAAGAAAATATGGGCATAGGGCAGTAACACTATCTGTTTTTGTTATTAATGCTGCTTGGCTTGCGCCTATATCTTGGAGCATAGCCGCTGGAAATATTGATGGTGCGGTAGGTATGGTGGCAGCTTATTTGCCCTTAACCTTATTAGCATTCAAATTTAATGCTGGTAAAAGAGAGTGATTTTTACAGCATTCATCAAGCGCTTAACTGCTCAAGTGGCAGTTTGACGCGATGCCATTTATTCATCATATTAAGCAATACAATTGCTCTTTTATCTCCATCCATTTCATGATAAATTGCATCCAGCTGCTCAAATGGTCCATCTATAACACTTATGTTATCGCCCTTTGAGAATAATGGCCTTGAAATATTACCATGATCACTACTATCTTTTAGTCCAGAAATCATAGATTCATCAACTGGTATTGGCTTACTACCAAAAGACACTAATTTTATTACCCCCCTGGTAGATCTAATGGCCGACATATTAATACTCGCTATGTCTATATTGATAAACAAATACCCTGGGAACAAGGGCTCCTTTGCTTTCACCAATACCCCTTTATTAATCTTTTCAGTTATTATCTCAGGTTTATAACACTGAAAACCTTGATTGCATAAATGCAAAACTGCCCGATCTTCCTGCCCATACTTGCATTGTATAAGATACCAGTTCATCAATTAGCCCTCAGCGCTATTATCATCATTAGACTTCAAAAAATGTCTAATAAAAATCAATAACATATTCGCCATCACCCCCAATATGCCTCCAAAAATAACTAAGAGCTTCCTTTTCGGTTTGCTTTTTTGTTCTGGTTCTAATGCAGGATCAAGCACCTTAAATGCATAATCCTTCCTTACATTAGCAAGCTTCGTTGTCTGCAATTCTTTCTCAATTAACTTATAGAGTAGTTCCTGAATTCCAACTTCATTTGTATTGCTAATTTGATCTTTTAGATAAGATATACTTTGGCTTGCCTCATCAATGGCCTTTTGCTTTAAAAAAGCATTTGCTTTATTAACTAGCAAATTTGCCCACTTAGCAGAAATCTTTGGATCAAACCATTCAATTGTAACAACAATTAAACCATTTTTTTTAACCTCGGTAATTTTAAGTACACCTTGTGAAAATTTCTCATAACCTTTTAGCAAGCTCGGAACTTGCTTCTCATCTTCTACTAACCATTTATTATTTGTGGAATCCCACTTTTCTGCAAACAAAATTGGTAAGAGGTTATTTTCTTTTATAAATTCCATTATAAATTGACGGGACTTTATAACTGCTATATTTACTGGAACATCACCTCCGCTCGATGTTGATATTCCAGCCAAGGAAGCAAGCCCACCTAGGGCACCAAGTCCTCCAGCAAAAGAGTTACCATCTGAACTAACTGGAGCTAGAGTTACTTCTGCAGTATATATATTTGGAAGAGACATTGCATATATTACTGAGCCCACAGTGAACATAGCCGTAATAACCACTATCATTAACTTGTGCGCCCAGAAGACTTTGAATAATTCGACTAAATCTATTTGGTCATCTATTGCACTATTTGCATTTTGTTCAAGTTGATTCATATGCCTTACTATTATTTCAATCCATTTTACAAAGCAAGAGAGGACTCAGCTGCACCGCTCCGCCGGTATGCTTTGTTGATTCCTTCCTTAAAGGGAAGCACATTTACTTCCTTTTTTGCATTTTTCTTTGTCGTCTCGATATTCTCAATCAAATTAGAAATACCCATTATTTCTATGATTAAAACACCCCAACCGTCTTCAACGTCGCAGCTGTTGTAGCCAGCTGGAACAGTATCCTTGATACATTACTCCACTGCACCATTGGGCTAACAGCATCAACATCATAAGGGACAACAACAGTATCACCTGCATTTATTTCTGTCCCAGGCTGGTTAAACCATACAGATGTGTTCGATGCTAGCA
>QZLE01000181.1 GCA_004796365.1 Gammaproteobacteria bacterium
TACGATAGTCCCTGCCTTCTCTAATATTTATGTTGTTGTAATCCGTTTTTAGTATTTTATGCAGTGCATGAAATACATCTGCATAGTCACTTTTATAAAGAGAATTAATGAAAAAATTATCTTTAGGAAAACGAACTGAGCGTTTTTCTAGCTGTGGTGGCAAGGAACTTAGCAAGTGCGCTTTGCCACCATTTTGATTATTGAGAACGCTAATATTTTGAGGTTTAGTGCCACCATAACCAATAGTAGTTACGTTGAAAATTTCTGAGAAACCTTTTTCGCTGTAATCGTTTTTTCTCTTGAGATCACGCAATTCTTTTGTTATTTCTGAAAACCGCAGATTATCTATCCTATTTCTTAATTCATATACCAAACCAGAATTAGTTAATACTGAAAACTGGTGGTAACCTTCTTTTACTGGAAAAAAAATCTGCTTAATTTTTGAGCTGGTCGTAATATCGCCACCACTTTGTGAAATACTAAGGAAACCTTTTCTAAGTTTCTCATACGTCATTGAATTTATACTTAACAGTGATTTTGCAAGTTCCGATTCATCTGCAATATGCTCAATCAGTTTTTTACCATCTTCCATTACTAACGATAAGAACTTATATACATCTAATGCTGCTGCATTTCCTAAAGCATCTGTTTCGACATTAACATTTCCAGTCCGAAGAACACCGTCAGCACGTTGTTGACATTCAGCAATCACAGGGGTTACATAACCATTTTTATTTTTCCTGGCACTGGGATGACTAAACGTACAAGGATGCGTAGACATAGACATTTGTCCTGCTCGCTTTGAAGCACTTGGCAACCATTCTTCAAAAGAAAATAGTTTTTCGCATTCAACCCTTTTACCTTCTACCTCTTCATCAGTCATGCCTTTTTTTAGATTCTTACTTAGCCACGCATCTTTGCGGGAGTCGAAAAAATCTAGAACTGATTGATTTATCATTAGTAAGCTCTCCTATTTCAAACTTCTACCAATCCAAATTGATCGCTGTATTCATATTCATTTCCTTCACGATAGATAAATGATAACTCGCCATACCTTCGTGAAATTTCTGTATTTGATAACTCTTGTTGTTGCGAATATATACCTAATATTTTTAAGTAATTTTTATTTAGCCAAAGTCTATCCAAATTTTTATTTTCTAAGTTAATGCTTTTAACTGAATATATATTGCCTCTATCTATCAACTGTCCACTTTCGTCTTTTTCTGCAAAAATCAGCTTTTCTTTTTCTGGTTCAAAATAGAGATAAAGATTCAAACTTGGCTCACCATTACGAAAAGGGTGCATCTGCTGAGGCATAGCTGTTAAATGCCATGTTTCATCTAGGTATCCCTGCATTGAATCCGGCCCATTAATTTCATAGTTAGTCAATAACGTATGTGTTACATAATGCTCCAGATCAGCAAGTGAGATTCGATGATCTGAGCTATTAGACTTTTGAACCCTTGGGATAGCATCAACGCAGCTTTCAATTTTCCCTACATCCAAAAGCTGAGATAAGTCGTGGGTGTTTAGCCTTGTTTCCTTGGAGCTACCTTCATATCCCGGCTTTATAAAGCAAGGCTTATTAGATTTATCGCGACTCCTTATTGCCTTCCAGTTATATTGCAGCAAGGATATATTTGGTTTTTGAACTGATTCTTTACGGTGACGGCGCACACGCCCAGCTAACTGCACAATAGATCGGTATGAAGAAGGTTCTACAACTGCCCAATCAAAATCGTGATCGCGCCCAACCTCTTCCACCGGTGTTGCAACCAGAATAAAAATTAGGTTTTCAGCGCCGCAATTATCTATATGTTTACGAATGACATTATTTTCGAACGCTTGTGGCTGCTGATTAGTGTCTTCTTTTCTTTTTAATACTAAATCAAGGTGTTTTTCTTGCTCATGCCTAAGTAACAAAACTTGCTGACTATGATAAGCCATAGTTCTAATTTCAATATTATGTGGAAATTCTGATTCGAGCAGATATTTTGTTAATTTTATGCAAGGCTTAATATTAGCAACCCTTACTACTCCGAATGAAATATTTTTACCAGTTATCTTGTCTACCGTCGAGTGCAGGTTATGCTTTTCAATAATGGCATGTTTGAATTTATTGAAATATTGCTCTTTTATTATTTCTTCACTATTCGCTTCACTCAATTCAACAATATCTGAGCAATAACAAATATTAGCCTTTCTTTTGGCAGATTGCTTCTGGAGTTGTTTTACCCGAATAGTTATGAAATCTGCATGCTTTTCACGATAGTATTTATTGACTGATTTTTGATTAACTTGTTCTACTGAAACTACCTGAGTAGTAAATTCATCTACCCATGCACACCCTATCTTGCAGCTTCTATCTCTTGCAGCAGAAAAAATTTGCCTACCTGCTCTATACGCATTGAAATAACCTTCTGCTAAATCAGGAGGGATTGTTGCTGATGAAATCATTACTTTTCGCCCCAACATTCCTGCAAGATGAATTAATCTACCTATAGCTATAAGATCTGAACCTGTAAAATCATCAACTTCATCAATTACCAAATGTGACGACATCAAACGCAGAAACGGCAATATGTATTTTCCACCTCTTTTAGTTTCGGTCGCCCCCATTATATGATCTATGGTGCACGCTAGAACCGGAGCATAAAGAAACTTCCGGTCTTTTTCTCGCGTTAGGACGGTTGCCAAACCCTCTTCAGGAATTGCGCAATCGAAATCCACACTTTCATCAAGCAACAACTCTTCTGATTCCGAACCTTCACTCTCAAACTCTGAGCATTCATCCGTTTCTGTTCTTTGGTCATGTAATTCCTGCACCGCCTTTGACCCAATCAACACTGCAAGCTCTGTATTATCAAGCCCAATCCTGCCTCTATATTCATCACCTGTTTGCAAGGTTAGTGTCCTTAACCCCAAGGCTAGGATGTAACGAAGGCTATTTTTATCATTAGATAAGGCCTGCATTATCTTGGCGTTTGCAAATGTTTTGCCGCATCCGGTACTTGCCATATTGACAACAAAAAAACCAGCATCCTCTTTGTTTTCCCCCTTCCATTCGCTGATTTGCTTAACTGCTTTATCTTGCCACCTAAATTCTTTAGGACTCAGCTGTTTTAGTGCTCGAATATCTTGAGCCACCGGCGGCTCTTTCTCAAATGCCGGTAATAAATGAGCTGTTCTTAGTGCGTTTTTGGTTACCCCTACCAAATGTTCATCGTATTTCTGTTTTAGCTTCTTGGTTTTTCTGTCTGTATTGGCATACAGGCTTGTAGTATCTGGCCATTGATTATCATTTTCCTGTGATGA
>QZLE01000177.1 GCA_004796365.1 Gammaproteobacteria bacterium
GCTTATAATATGGTTTGCTCTGCTTTTTGTAGGCTCAATGGTCAGGGTGTTAATCTCATGCTCAATGTGTAAGAGCATCATCAAGATTAAGTCCGATAAAAAATGGGCTTATACTTATGGCATATTAACTTGTATTTTTGCATTAGTTTGGGGGGCTTCAGGAGTAATATTTTTTATTCCAGATAGCATTGGCCACCAATTATTCCTTTCAATACTTCTTTGCGGAATTGTCGCTGGTTCAGTGAGCTCTTTACCCGTATTTTTACCAGTATTCTATTTCTTTGCTTTCAGCCTTATGTTACCAGTAACCATAATGCTGTTTTTATACGGCGAAGGGTTGGTGTTATATATGGCGCTATTGTGCATAGTGTTTATTCTATATATTTCTATGGCTGGATTTAAGTCACATGCAATTATTGTTGACGCCCTAGCATCAAGGTTCAGGCATGAAGATTTAGCGCGTACAGATGAACTAACTCAAGTAATGAATCGCAGAGCTTTTAATGACGTTCTCTCAAAAGAGATTGGCAGAGCAAGAAGAAGCCGAAGGCTGATATCTTTTATTCTATGTGATATCGATAATTTTAAAAAAATTAATGATACATATGGGCATATAGTTGGTGATGCTATTCTGAAAAAAACCGCAAGCGTTTTAGAAAGCTCGATAAGAAGACCAAGCGATACTATCGCAAGATTTGGAGGAGAAGAGTTTGCAATAATACTTGCAGAAACCGACCAGGAAGGAGTAAGTTTCTTGGCTGAAAAAATCCGGCAAAATATTGAAAAAGAATCACAAAACTGGGAAACAAATATTACTATTAGCCTTGGAGTCTACAATTGCGTCCCTGGGCAAGACACTGTTCCTGAGCAAATTGTTCACAAAGCAGATAAAGCCCTTTATTTAGCCAAAAACGAAGGGAGGAATCAGGTTCAGGTTTTTAAAGATTAGCTTTTTATTTGATTACAATAACAAAGTCTGATTACTTTCGTCGCATTCTATGTGAAGTGCAAAATCTCCACCTTCTACCAATTCTTGGTTAACCACCCAAACCTGACTAAGCTCTTCACTTAAATCTGGCAGAGCTTTTATACTACTGGTTACGCGGTTTTTATCAAAAAAGGCGAATGGCTCATCTAGGAACAGCATTTGTTTATGATTTTCTCTGCTTTCGCACAACTCTTGTGATATGGCAATGCGTAACGCAAGCAAAATCTGCCTTCTAGTGCCACTTGATATCTCGTCAAATTCTATAAAGTCGCCTTTTTGCTCTGAATGAACAATTACATTTAGCTGTTCATTGATTCTAACTTCACTATATTTCCCGGCTGTTAAGTGACGTATCGCCTTTGTTACCCATTTTGCGATTCCAGCAGAAAATGCCCTGGACTTATTAACTGCATCCTGCCTGGCTTGCTCTATAAGGTTTTGTGTATCTTCAATTTGTTGTTTCTGCTGTGCAAGTTTTTGCTCTATGTTTACGATGTCCTGCTCTATATCTTCCAGCATCCTTGCATTATTCTTCATTTCGCCGATTTTTTCTTCCACAGTTTGCAGTGCTTTGGTACTGGAAACTAGCTGTGATGTTATCTCTTTCTGCTCTTCATTGGCTTTTGCTATAAGTGGATTATATTCTGCCGATAACACCTTTGCTTCACGTTGAATATCCCTTTGCAATACCGACAGCTCATTTTCATTAGTCAGGGTACTTCCTAAACCTTCTTTGTATTGTATTGCCTCTTGGGTTATTTTTTTATCTTTGTATTCAACTAGATATTCTATCGCTTCTGCTAACGGAATATTAATAAGCTCATCAATTTCTTCCGCTTCTTTTTTAATCTGTTTTAGTTTTTCTTTGACCATTTCCAGCTGAGCTGATGCACTATCGTAACTGGATTTTAATTTATGTACGATATACACCAGCGCTAGTACAGTTGTTCCAGACAGAATTGCAAAGGTAAACCCTTGTGATCTTTCGTATTCAAATGTGGATAAATAGATTATTGAAAATACAATCAGAATTGTAAGTATGGTTGTTGAAAAATATCTCAGAACTTTATTGCGTTGCGTTTCTGCTTCAAGTTTTAGCTTTTCCTGAGCTGGTATAACTGTGTAATTTCCAGCTGTTTTTGGCGCTATCTCACCCAACATCACACCTATTTCATCGCGATGCGCTCCTAACTGTTCATAGATTGATTCAAACTCCAGCAACCGTTCTTCAAAATCTATTACCCGATCGAGTATAAGTTGTACCGGAGGTGGGATATCATCAGCGAATGTTGGCGTTAACGATTCCAGGTCGCCTATTGCCATTCGCAGATCCTGCATTAGTTCCAGCCACTGCCTGTAGGATGATCCTGTTCGTGCTGCTGCCAGATTTGCTGCATCTTTTTTTACTGCTTCGATAAAACTATCAATGCTGGCTAAAAACTTTTCAAGTTCCTGACTTCTATCCTGCAGTGCCTGAATTGAATCCTGCAGCCCTTTCTTATCATGCTCTAACTGGGCAAGCCTTTCTTCAAAGGTCAGAGCCAACTCTCTTTCTTGATTTAGAACAAATCTCTGTTTCTCTATTTGTTCTTTTTGGTTCTCATAGCTATCCAGCTGATTATGGTGCTCCAATATTGCCATTTCATATGCAGCTACTCCGGATATCTGCTTTATTGCCTCTGCACCGGCATTTGGTAACGGTATATCCCTTTGCACCAAGTAATATGATTCAATAAATTCCGCAAAGGAATATCCTAATATCTGCGCCATTGAATCCGCAACTGGAACATTACCGTCTGCTATTTGCTCAGCATGATCTTCCCCCATAAGACGATAGAGCTTAACATTACAGCACCCCTGTTTGTCTGCAGTACGTTCTATTTTGTAACTATTCTGCGCTATCTGAAAAACCATTGAAACAAAACACGAATCTTCTCCCCACTTTATTACCCTGGCCAATTTATCATAGTCAACTGCAAATGTTCGACCAAACAAGGCAAATGATATCGCTTCACCAATTGAAGTTTTACCGGATTCATTTCCACCTGTTATTCCAATAATTCCATTTTCAGGCAGTTTATTCAGATCAAGATCTTCATATTTAAGAAAATTCTTGGCTTGTAGGCTATTAATAATCATCTGTTTTCCATTCGCTTTTGATTTCTTATTTCCCTATTCAAAACACCATCTGCCTCAGACTTCCCTTTTAATCGAAACCAGTTGCCGCCTTTCTTTTTTACTGGGTTTGCCATCGGTAATAGGGCGCGAAGCACGGTCCATTTTATAAAGCTCGCTTACCAGCTCGCGCTTGGCAATGCTTGCCGGAGTTTCTTCATATTGTAAAACAGCAACCTTTGCAGAAACCCTTTTTTCAATCAACCCTTTAACCATTAGCACTTTTTCATAGGGCCCATGACTGATTACTATTTCTGCACCTATCTTTACTTCTTTCGATGGCTTGGGGCGAATTCCATTTAATCTAATCTTGCCACCGTTGATTGCTTCAAGCGCTAATTTGCGGGTTTTATAAAACCTGGTTGCCCAAAGCCATTTATCCAATCTAACGCTTGCTGATTCTTCTGTCATTAGTGTCTTTCAATATTTTTATTTGCAATTCGATTAACAATATTGAAGCATATATCAAAAAGTCGGTAAATTCTAAATCCTGAAAAAAGTGACTCAGGGTTAACCTATATGATCTGAAATCTCTACTCGGTTTCTGCCGCCTTCTTTTGCCCGATAAAGGGCCTGGTCGGCACGCTCTACAAATTCTTCGTACTCTTCCTCTGGATCATACTGCGCACACCCCATACTCGCAGTTATAAATACATTGCCGGATTCAATTACGATTGGGTCTTTTTCAATATCTGCTCTTAGCTTTTCAGCTACTCCCTGAGCACCATGCACATCACATTTTGGAAGTATTACTACAAATTCTTCCCCACCGTAACGGCATACAACATCCATTTTTCTGGTTCTTTTAAGTAGTCGTTGCGCTATATCTTGCAGAGCAACATTCCCAGCCACATGGCCATAGGTATCATTGAATTTTTTGAAGTGGTCTACGTCAATAATTATTATCGCCATATGGTATTTGCCCTTACTACGACGATACTCCATTATTCTGTGGCTAAGCTCGTTTTGGAAGAAACCAAAGTTATAAAGTGAAGTCAGGTTGTCTTTGGTTGCCATTTCATGCAGCTGGCTTACTTTTTGTTCCAGCACTTCATTCAGTTCTTCAATCTTGTGATTCTGCTGCTCAACTTTTTCGTAAAGTTTGGCATTTCCGATAGCAGTACCGATAAATGAGCATAACCGGTCGATCATTTTTTTGTCTTGCTCACTAAGATCCACTACATTTTCAAGGCTCCACAGCCACAATATACCTATCCCCTGCCCTTTTTGACGAATTGGACCACAGTAGAACGTGCGCACAGTAGGCAACAGATCAAGAGCTTGTTTGTCTTTTGGTGCCATTGGTAGATTTCTGATCTGACTGATATCTGGTATAAACATAAACCTGTTTTGGATAAATACCGCCGGAGTGGTTCCATCTGATACATCTACCTTATAACTGATATTGTCATAATATTCGCACCAGCGATCATAATCAGCCCTGAATTTATCATCAATAATGGTATTTTTCTGGACTATCAACTGGTCTTCTTCATGCATCACCACGCCGGCAAGATCAAAGGAAAACTTACGCAATAACTCTTTGGTAATAAGATCATAGATCTGGTCTACAGAGCTAAGGTCATTTACTTCAGAAACAAACGTCAAAAATCGCTCATGTTCTTCAGCAGCCTTACTGATAAGGTCTTCCTGCTCACGCATGTAGGCAAAGTACATTGCGTTGGTTAGCTGTGTCCCAAAGAAACGCACTACTTCCTGTAACGCAGCTGAGCTTGCCCCATGAATCACTTCGCTATGACTGAATACTATAACCGTTCCGATGATATCCATCATGTTATAGATCGGAACCACCGCCATGGTTTGCATTTTCCAGCGTTCAAATCTGGTCTTGGTATTACCCGGATAGTTATCTACATTCTCAGATGTGATAGTAATCGCTCTTTTTTCCCGCATGCATCGGGTGTTGGCGTCATTTGGTTCCAGCGGAAATTTATATTTGTAATACGACTGTTCAATCCCCTTGAACTCATCTGTAAGCTCAATCTTTTCGCAGGTCAGATAATCTCCACTCCTGTCGAGAAGGTTAATAAGCATTCCGTCGTACTTATTGAATCTTTTAATTTCGGCGGTCATCAGTTCCAGCAGCTTTGGCAGGTCAACTGTATTATGAATTGCCTGCAACAAATCAAACTGACGCGATTTTTCCAGTAGCGCCTGTTCGTTTAGTTGATTGTTTGCTGCTTGTGGAGGTTGTTCCATGTTATTACCGCATTTAATCTATATTTAAATGTTAGTACACCTAACAGTTTTTTTCAGTTTTAGAGTGGCTAAAACGTAGTATAATATAGAAATAAACTGGAAATGGATACACAACCTGAAGTAATAAACTCCCAAGCTGGAGCTTGGGAGCGAAAATCCTAAAACATTATCTGGCACATCCTTTTAAGGAAACCAGACTTCATGCGGTTCATCATCCACTGCTCTGATGCCCTTTTGGTCAAAAAGCCCATGGTTGGGAATGAGTGCTGCAAGAACATTATGTCATGCATACGCATCTTCTTTTGAATTGCCAAGCCCCATTCGTTAATCATTTCCCCAGAGCCTTCCCCAACGATTGATGCCCCATAGATCTTTCCGGTAATACTAACAAAGGCCTTTACATAACCCACACCAATATTTTCAGCGATCGCCGCTCCGTAATCGGCATAGTTCATCTTAATCACTTCGTATTTAATACCTTTGGCTATTAACTCTTTTTCAGTCAAGCCAACCGAAGATATCTGAGGCTCGGTAAATACAGTCCATGGTACAACGTAATTTTGGAATTTGCGACGCATCGGGCCAAACATCATGCTGTTCATAATAGCAATCATGCCCTGATGCATTGCTGAATGGGAAAGTAGGAAGTGACCATTACAGTCACCAACACCATAGATGTTTGCAGATGTTGTCTGCAAATAGTCATTCACTTTAATATAGCCGCGCTCATCGGTTTCAATGCCTGCTTTTTGCAGATCAAGCTCGGAAAAATCAGGTTTCCTGCCAGCAGCCACTAATAACTTCTTACCTTCTAGCACTTCACCTTTATCACTGTATACTTTAATCAGGTCGCCATCTTTTTCTATCTTTTCGATTTTAGCACCGTTGTATACTGCTATCCCCTCTTCCTCAAACTTCTCTTTAAGAAGTTCGCCTGCTTCCGGGTCACCGGTTGGAATCAAATGTTCCGCCATATGAATCAGTGAACATTTGGTTCCCAGCCGGGAAAATGCCTGAGCCATTTCGGTTCCAATTGCCCCACCACCAATAATCACCATGCTCTCCGGAATCTCTTCCAGTTTGAACATATTTTCATTGGTCAGGATATCCACATCTTCAATTCCGGGTATTGGCGGTACCATTGGGCGCGTTCCCACACAGACAAAAATGCGCTTGGCAGAAACGGTTTTTTCGCCGACCTTAACAGTATTTTTGTCGACAAATTCAGCAGAACCTTCAGCCAACAGCAGATCAACCTTTTCAAACATAGAAACTGTTTTGGCTTCATTGATATAGTCCAGATAACCCTGAATCTTACTAAATGGTTTTAGAACACTAGGAACCTGATCTGACTCAAGCTCCATCTCTGCCAGCTTTTCAAACTGATGCCTGGTCTTGGCCATACGCAGCAGCGACTTACTCGGGATACACCCAACATTCATACATTCGCCGCCTAGCTTGTGCTTTTCTATGGCACATACCTTAAGCCCCATCTCAGCTCCCATTACTGAAACCGCCATGCCTGCCGGGCCTACGCCAATTGTTATCAGATCATAATCGTACTTCATTCTTTCACCATTTATTTTGGTTAATCTTGCTTTGGTTAATTGAGCTTCTGGCTAAATAATTCCCGATTACTTTTCTTTATCATATGGCCATGAAACCAGACCACCTTCAAGAACCTTAACATTTGTATAGCCGATAGACTCAAGGAATATTGCCGCCTCATATCCACGCAAAGAGATCTTACAGTATGCAATAATCTCTGCATCTTTGTCCTGTGGAAGTTTGTCGGTATTTGCTCTTAGGGCTCCCAGAGGTATTTCTAGTTCACCGAATCCAAAACGCATCTCTTCGTACTCATCCGGGCCACGCACATCAAGCAGACACAAATCTTCTTTGTTATCCAATTTATTTTTAAGCTCTGGCGCACTGATGCCTGTCATACGGCCCAGCATTACATTCTCCAGAACGTGAGCTGCAGTTACAAAGTTATCAATTGCCGGAGAGAAAGGCGGAGCATATGGCAGATCAAGATTAATCAGATCTGCCACACCCATATTAGCATGCAGTGCCATTGCTGCCATTGCAATTCTTTTTGATACATCACCTGTACCAACTGCCTGAACACCAAGCAGCTCACCGCTTTCCTTATCTGCAACCATTTTAATTACAATTGGCATTGCACCCATAAATGTTGGTTTATCTGGTGCTGCCTGAATAGTGGTTACCACATCAAAACCTTCAGCCTTGGCCATGGTTTCGGAAAGACCTGTGCTACCTGCTGTAAAATCAAATACTTTACAGATGCCGGTTCCAACAACACCGTCGTATACCTCAGCATTACCTATGGTGATATTCTGACCTATTACCCTGCCCTGAAGATTGGCCGCATCACCCATTGGCCAATGCATCTTTTTGTTGGTAACCAGATTCAATACTTCGACACAGTCACCAGCAGCGTAAATATCCTCATCACTAGTCTGCATATATTCATCAACAGCGATACCGCCAGTCTCACCGATCTGAAGGCCAGCATTTTTTGCGAGATCTGAATTTGGCCTAACACCAATCGCACTTACAACAAGGTCACAGCCGATGGTTTCACCAGTGCTTAATTTCACTCCTGAAATCTTACCATCTTTACCTGTAACCTCTTCAACAGCAGCGCCGGTAACAACATCAGACCCTTTGCTCTTAATATGCTTTTCAACTAGCTTAGCCATCTCTGGATCCAGGAATGTAAGGATCTGATCGCTGCGCTCAACAACTGTAATTTTGATACCGGCAAGGGTAAAGGCTTCACAAACCTCGATACCGATAAGGCCACCGCCAACAACAACTACGTGTTTGGCTTCTTTCTTCAATGCTTCTTCTTTCAAGTAACGCGCATCTTCCATAGTATGCAGATGTGATACACCTTCAAGATCAATACCAGGAATATTTGGACGAATGGGCTTAGAACCGGTACAGATAACCAGTTTGTCATACTTCTCCTCCATCTGTTCCCCGGTCTTAACATGAACAGCTTTGACAATCTTTGACTCACGATCAATCTGGGTAACCTCAGTACCGACAACAGCATTTATAGCTTTTACCTTAAAGTAAAACTGGGTATCACGAGGAACACCGGTAGGCGTACAAATCAGCTTAAGTTCTTCATCGAAAAGACCTCCGATAAAGTAAGGGTAACCGCATGATGCCATACTAAGATTTTCAGCCTTTTGAATAATGGTCACCTCAGCATCAGGATCCATCCTTCTTGCTTTTGCTGCTGCCTTAGGACCTGCTGCAGAACCACCAATAACAACTATTTTTTTACCCATGTTTTCGCCCTCGAAGGTTAATATTCTTAAATAAAAATCTTATCTGTGAATTTGACATACCAGGATGCAGACTGAACCTGAATAATGTAAGCAAGTGCAACTACAATCGCTATCTCAGCTCCTTGCTCAGAAAACGCAGTCATAGCTATTGCCAAAGCAATAGACAAATTGCGCATAACGGTTCCATAAACCAGAGCAATAGCATCTTCTCGATTAAAAAATAATTTTCCCACTAAAGTACTAAGAATATAGTTGACTACATATATTCCTGCCAACGGGACAATTATTTTCAGTATAAGGTTTGGGTCTGAGGTTATATCCTTTGCCTTCAGAGCCATCGCTACAAAGACAATCCCTAATACTCCAACCGTTGATAAAAGAGGGAATTTACTTTTTAGATTTGCATTGTATTTTTCAATACCAATTTTTTTCACTATGAACTTTCTGGTTGCCATTCCGGCAACCATAGGTAGAAATACAATCAATATTATTTGTGTAAATATCTTGAAAAGCGGAATTTCAATGGATGTCCCTGCCAGCATTTTTATATACAGTGGCGTTAGCGCAGAACCCAAAATCAAACCAATGACCGTCATCTTGATCGCTGCAGCCATATTCCCCTTTGCAAAACCGGTCCAGGAGATAGTCATACCGCTGGTGGGTAACAGCGCCGCTAGGAGTAAACCCAAGACAATAGCTGGAGATTCAGAAAAAAAACTACTCCCAATGAAAAATGCGATAAAAGGAATAATAAGGAAGTTAATCGCCTGTGCAGTAAGTTGAACCTTAAGCCCCCCGCCCTGAATTAGCTTTTCCACCTGCAGATTAACCATCATTGGGTAAACCATTAAAAAAGTAAGAGGTAATATAGCGGCCTTCAAAAAAGAAACATCTGTAAAATAGCCAAGTACGATTCCAGATACCATTAGAACTGGAATTGCAATTATAAGTTTACTTTGTATTAGCTGCAGTATGCGCCACATGGTTTAATCCAAGTTTTGTTACAATGTTGCACATATTACACTCAAAATGATTTTGTTACAATATTACCTTTATGATTTTGTGATTATTTTCTCGGATCTAACCATACTGCCTTAGTTTGCACTGGCTTGGCTAGCTTAATAGTTTAAAAAACGATAAAAAAACCCGCTTGATAAACAAACAGGTAAAAAACCTGACTTTGCTACAAGCGGGTATACCCCATAGCCATCAAATGGCCTTATTATTTCCCCATATTTCCCCGTAGTATTAACTACTTGTCTGCCATCCATTCCAATTTTTAGGACACGAAGAATGTTTGGCAGTAGATCAGGAAAGTTAGTTTAAGTAACTGCTCCTGATCTGAGATATATAATATTGAGTTTTGAAATCTGTTCAATCGTACTTTAGTACGAGTAATCAATTTGTAACTTTTAAAAAGCTCATAACTAAACGTTACACAAAAGAAAAATCGTTAAAAACACTTCGAATATCAATCCACTAGTACTAAGGTATGATTGAATTAAATTAGAAAACAAGTATAAATACACTATCCATGTAAAGTACATTAGCAGATACTTTTATTCTTTGTTAATCAACCTATGCCCTAAGGAGCAAGTCAGGCAAGTTCTGATAAACTTAGGTATAGAATTAATAAAGGGAAAAATGAATATGAAATGTTTAATAGCAGAAGACCACCCTCTTTTTAGAGATGCAATTAAAGGGCTTTTAACCAAAGCTTTTCCAAAGATTTCGATCTCTGAAGCCCAATGCTTAAAATCTCTTCAACATGCTGTTGAAGAAGATAATGACTATGATTATGTTTTACTGGATCTCAATATCCCTGGGGTATATGGTTTTTCAGGCCTGCTATTTCTTCAAGGTCAGCTTGAGAACACACCAATAGTTGTTATTTCTGCCAATGAAAGCCCGGAAATTGTTCAAAAGGCTTGTAGTTACGGCGCTGCGGCTTTTATTCCAAAGTCATCATCAACCGATACAATCGTTGATACTATTACCAAGATTATGAATGGCGAAAAAATTGAGCTGCCGCAGAGTGTCCAGTCTGAATCACAAGAAGAAATTGAAATTTACAATAATATTAAGCAACTTTCACCAAGACAGTTTGAAATTCTGCTAATGCTTACCGACGGACTGTTAAACAAGCAGATAGCATCCGAGCTGAATTTATCCCTTTCTACAGTCAAGTGCCATATTTCTGCAATTATCAAAACCCTTGGGGTCAATACAAGAACCCATGCGGCACTAATTGCAAAAAAACTTGATGTTAGCAACAAAGTGGAGCTGTCCGAGTAGTAAGTATGATCATCTCTTCCAGCTTATTTCGGAAAGTTTTTATTTACGTTCAGAGCGTGATCGTAATTTTTTTCGTGAGCCTGCTGGTATTTGCTGCACCATATCTGGAAAAACAACTATATAAAAATGAAGAAACAGTTGCCGTTACATTCCTGGACAACGTTGTAACCTTGATACGCGGCGAGCTTACTGCCATTGATTCGTACTGGAAATCCTCCATTGATGAAAGACAAAAGAAACATAATGAAATAACCGAACTTCAGATAAACTTTATCCTCAATGTGTTTAATCAGATACCAGGAGATGATCTAGAAAGTCGCAAAAAAATACTCCTTCAGGAATTCTCTAACTTTCAACCTCTTTCATCTGGTCAGCTATTGGCAATTAATGAGAACGGCACAATTATATTTCATAACAATGCCAAGCTAATAAATAAGAATAAAAATCAGTTTAAAGACGCTTATCTCAGCCCTGTTTTTTCCAGCTTGCGCAAAGATAAAGGCACATTCATCCAGTATTGGGAAATTGAAAACGGTCAAGAGATAGAGAAGAACATCTACTATCGTTATGTTCCAGAGCTTTCTATGTTCATTGGAATGGATTTCTTCTCTAGCAATATGCTTGAAGAGGTTCAAAAACGTGAAGAGCAGATAGTAAATAGCGTACAGTCACTTATATCAAATCTATCTATTCGAAGCGGTGGTCAATTATTGATATTCGACAATGAATATAGGATCAAGATACCGCCCAATTTTACTGAAGAACAATACGGGGATATTTGTAAATCGGGGATTGTCAGCAAACTTAAGAGCCTTCCAAAACACCCAGACAGTACCACTAGACTCCAATGGGGTGATTCTTCAACTGGTATTAAATGCTCTGCAACAATGGTTGGCTGGAATTAC
Organism: Gammaproteobacteria bacterium; assembly: GCA_004796365.1. Classification (GTDB taxonomy): domain Bacteria; phylum Pseudomonadota; class Gammaproteobacteria; order QZLD01; family QZLD01; genus QZLE01. Next base: position 11,910 of record QZLE01000177.1, read on the forward strand.
TATTTTGCTGATTTTGACTGGAATATAATCCTTGTTCACGAAAAGGAAGAGCTTTACAAGGCATCTGATGAGCTTAAATCCAGGTTCATTATTATGACCACACTGATGGTTCTTGCGTTTAACTTCCTAGCATTGGTCTTTATCCGCAAGATTTCTGTTCAAATAGGAAGCCTTTCTAATGTGGCAGAAAAGGTCCGTGAAGGAGATTTGACTCAACAGGCAGAAGTAACCAGCAACGATGAACTCGGCAAATTGGCTGTATCTATTAACAGCATGATTCATAACATCCGTGAGCGTACAGAAAAGCTTAAAAGCCTTAATGAAGATTATCTACACGCCAAAGACGAAGCTGTTACAGCAAATAAAAGCAAGACCCGTTTTCTGGCAGCAGTTAGCCATGATCTAATGCAGCCGCTTAATGCTGCCAAACTATATCTCTCTTCCCTTTCTATAAATGATGATCTGAATAACCGTATCGAAGAGAATACTGCAACCAAATCGATTTCTGCTTTGAATATGGCAGAACAAATGATTAAAGAGCTAGTAGATATTTCAAAACTGGATGCTGGAGATATCACCCCTAACCTTGAGGAGTTCTGTATTCAGGAAACATTTGACCTTCTGGACACAAACTTTAAGGTTCTTGCTAATAAATGGGGGCTTGATTTCAAAGTTATTAATTCATCCTGCATGATTAATAGTGATAAACGTTTCTTAAAGCATATTTTACAAAATTTCATATCCAATGCTATCCGCTATACATCTGAAGGGAAAATACTATTAGGCTGCCGACGTCAGGGTAATTATCTATCAATACAGGTTTGGGATACCGGTCCTGGGATACCGGAAAGTGAGCAGGAAAACATCTTCCAGGAATTTGTAAAGGGAAAAACAGTTTCCGACAAAGGAGAAAGCAGGTTTGGCCTGGGTTTAGCTATTGTTAAGAAGATGGCCGCCATCCTTGATGTTGAGATAACCTTAAGGTCATGGGTTGATAAGGGTACAGTTTTCTCTGTAACCGTCCCAATTATTTCTAAAGATTCATACATCAACAGTCTAACTAGTTCAAACGATTCTAACCAAAATAACAATAACTCAAACAGAAATGAACTAAGTGTATTCTCAGAGTCAAATGAATCAATGCAAACTTCGAAAAATAGCTATGCATTAATCGAAAAAGCCAAATCTAAATTAAAAGACAAAGTCATTATATGCATCGACGACGATCTTAGCTGCCTCGATGCAATTAATACCGTACTAACAAAGCTATCGTGTCAGCCAATTCTTATTTCATCAATTGATGAAATTAAAGACCTGGAAGTAATTGAAATTACTAATTGTTCCTTAATTTTTTCCGACTACTCTCTTCAGGGTGGCACCACAGGCTTTGATGCCATAGATGAGCTATGTCAAATTACGAATAGAAAAATACCTGCTGTTATTGTTTCTGGAGAATACAGTGAAGAAATTAATGGCAAATGCAGTATCAGCAAGTACCCATTGATTATGAAGCCTGCTTCTATTGAAAAAATCATCTCTGTAATAAATAACACGCTTTAATCAAACTACTATCAAAACATGTAAAAGTAAAAGCGAAAGCATTTGCCTTCGTTTTTATATTTCTTCAGAAGCTGAAATATCCAACTTACCACTTATCTGCCATTTACTACCGCCCATTCAGACTGTATTTATGACCATTTATAAATCTGCAAACCAGTTATCAGCCAATTACCGACGCTTGCATCAGAAATTTCTTACAAACAGCGTATCATTAATCTTACTGCCTAACAGACATATGAAAACTTAATAACAAAAGATCTAAAGGTGGTAGTGGGGACTCTGTTAATCGGAAGTGAGGGATTATATATGAGTAAGAAAGTAGTCACCTTTATTACCACTTTTCTGTTTTTTTTATCGCCTAATTTGTTTGCCCATGAAACCAGATTAAACACTTCTTTCACGCCCAGCAATTTTGGATATAACGTTGGAATTAATCCTTCAGGAGAGTCTATTCTGGCTTGGGATAAAAAGCGTGGAGCTGTTGTATATCAGCTTGAAAATAATAAGTGGATAGAACAAGACTATTTCCTAGTACCTGACCGTTCAATTTCATCAACCTGGAAAAAACATAATCAAGTAATGGAAGTAAAAGGCAGTTACGCTGTATTTACAGCCTATCCAACAACCAGCCTTTTTGTTTACAAATGGGATGATGGAAGGAAAACCTGGAGCTTTTTTAAGAAAATCAACTACGATTTTCCTAGACCAAAGTTCAAATTAGCCAGCAATGGGCGCATCGCTTTTTACAATGAAAATACAGGACAAATCGACGTCTTTAGCATTACACTAAACCGCATCAATTATTCTATAGAAAACCCAAATGATAACGCATCACTCAATGGGGATATTGCAATAGATGATAGTTTCGTTATTGCCTCAGTAAATAATGGTCCTACATATATTTTCAATAATGGCGCCTTTATGGCAGAACTTCCAAGTGCAACTAAGGTTGATATAAACCAAAGTACAAGCACAGCTGTAATTAAGTCAAAAAAAACCGGCAAAATAGATATATACAAAAGAGATGCGGCCTTAGCGCAGAACGGAGGCTGGAATCAAGTAGACAGTATCGAAGACCCAGATCCATTATCTCCATTTGCCAGCGAAATTAAGCTATATGACAATATTCTTCTTATATCTGACTATGTAAACATGGATGGAGAATATGGTGATAATTTCGGGCATGGGGTGATATACCAATATAACTTCGATGGTGAATATTGGAATTACCATACCTTGTATACCCCTAAAAATTTCACCCATAACACATCAAACTATAAATTTGCTATGGCAAACAATAAACTGGTTATTGGTGACAGAAAAGCTTATAGCACTACTCCAGACTCTAATACAAGCGGGGCAGCATATGTTTTTAGCCCAAACTCACAAGGATTAACCAATCTTCAATTAGAAGTTATTGCCCCTGAAAATACACAACTACTTGGCGACATCATTCCTTATAAATTTGTAATCACAAACAACTCAGAATCAGTGGCCACAAATGTAGTTTTACAAACAGACTACAACCCATATACAGGGTTTTACGAAATCTATAACAATTCCAACTTCAGCCTGATTTCAGCAACTCCTGAAGCAGGATTATGCAGTAATCAAGGTTTTGATGTTAATCAAATATCTTGCGCAATAGGGGATATTGCTCCTGATGAAATCCTTGAAGTAATAATAGAGATGCGTGCAGAATATGTAAATCAGCTAGATATTTTTGCACGAACATATTCAGATCAATTTGATATAAACTATATAGATAATACAAAACTTGTCCCAATATATGTCTCTCCATCAGATATAGATTCATATGCTGAGCTTATCAGCACAGGCATTTATCCAATTTACTCCAGCGATAGAAGCGATGAAGGTAGTTTTGCCCCCGCTCTATCTGCTGATGGTACATATGTAGCTTTTCAATCAGGTGACCAGCTCGTTGAGGGAGCTCTAGAGAAAAAAAACATCTATACACATGATAGAGAAAATACTGTTTTAGAAATATCCAGCATTTCAAGTTCTGAAAATTCTGCCGATGGCAATAGTTATGAGCCTTCAATCTCAAATAGCGGAAACCTTATAGTATTCTATTCTGCAGCAACAAACCTTGTTGAAAATGACACAAATAGCAAACCTGATATATTTGCCAATAACCGAATAACAGGTGAAACATATCGCCTTACTATGTCAAACTATGGAATTGAAGCAAACGATGATAGCAATCCAGCAACTGATATTTCTGCAGATGAAAAATATATAGTATTCTCATCCAAAGCTAATAACCTGACTATTAGTGACGAAAATAACACCTGCGACATTTTCATTCATGATACTCAAACTAGAACCTTAGCAAGAATCAACTTTGAAGCTTCAGAATTCTCAGACCTACTAGAGCTAAATAACCCATCTATTTCTGGAGATGGCAGCCTAGTATCCTTCTCTGCCAAATCCAGCTCATCAAACTTACACTCTATCTACCTGTGGGAAAGAGATACTCAAACAATATCAAATATCATAGATGCCCAGCTGCTTGAAGATAATTCTACTTCAAGCGCTTACTACTCTGAAATTTCAGATAATGGCGAATTTATAACTTACAACCTTGGATCTGATATTTATCTCTATAATACCGTTACTAAACAAACAAAACTAATATCTGCTGGTCTTAATCATGAAAAGGCTAATGGCTATAGTTATACTCCAACAATTTCGGCCTCCGGGCAGTTTGTTACATTCTCATCGGATGCAACCAATCTCATAGAGTCTGATACAAACTCTAAACGTGATGTTTTTGTATACGATTCAGAAACAGATACCATAAAACTTGCAAGCATTGGGATAGGAGGGTTCCAAGGCAAAGGTGACAGCCAATTCCCATCAATATCAGCTGATGGAACAACAATAGCTTACAGATCAATGGCCCATAACTTGGTCACTGATGATATCAACGATGTTAATGACATATTTGTTACTATTAATCCTTTTGTGACAAAAAAGCCAATTGACCTTCAGATAGCAAAGACATCATCCAATTATGAATCAGGGATTAATGAAGAAGTTGAGTTAACACTTAATTTCTCGAACCAATCAACAAAAGATAATGCAGTTGCTTCTAATGTCAGAATCTCACTTACTGCTCCTTCAAATATATCTTTAATTACCGCCAAATCATCTATTGGGGAATGCCTAATAAATGACCAAGAGATAAGTTGTTTAATCGAATCTTTAGAACCTTCTGATAAATCAGAGCTATTTACATTTATAGCAATTGCAGATAAAGCAGGTGAATACAATTTATCTGCAAATATTACTTCAGATGAAGAAGATATTGATCTAACAAACAATCAAATAGAAATAACCATTAAAGCGATAGATAAAGTTGATGTTTATATCGCTGAAACAGCTGCAAAAGCCACAAGCGCTGCAAGAGCTACGAGCACTATAATTGACAGCAATGTTTATGTGGGAGATAAGTTAAACTTAAACTATAGCGTTGGAAATTATTCTGATACTACAGCTAAAGATATTACCATCGAGTTTGAGCTTCCAGAAAGCCTAAGCAATATATCTGCATATACTAACGATGGGGTTTGCCAAACAACAGGAACAACCTTAATCTGCATCATCGAAAAAATCTCACCAAAGAGCACAATAGGCATTTCCATCGAAGCAACACCCCAAGAACACGGTTCGTTTGATATCTTTGCAGAAGCATTAATAGAACAATATGATAGTAATACTAAAAATAACTATGTGACTTCTGAAATTACCATCTTGCCTAAAACAGATCTGGAAGTATCTATAAGTACAACACCACACATAATCTTTAAAGGCGATGCGATCTCGTACAATATTCAAGTATTAAACCAAGGTTTAACAACAGCTACTAATTCTAAACTTGTAGACACAGTTGCAGAAGAACTCACTATAGAATCAATACAAACCTCTCAGGGTAGCTGCAACAAAGAAGGACACATAATTAGCTGTAGCTTAGGCGATATTGCTTCGGGAGAAAGCGTTAACATAACAATTAATACTCTTCAAAAAACAAATAACAAACACTATGGTTTTGCTAGTTTATTCAAATTGAAAAGTAGGATTCGTGCATATTTCTGGCAAGATCATAAATCCATTAAAAAAGGCTTTGAGAACCTTATAAAAGCACACAAAGAAGTGATTGCTCGCTGGAAAGCCAAACACCAGCCACAAAAAACATCAATTATAAATACAGCTACAGTTTCAACATCTACACCTGAAACAGATGAGAATAACAATAGTGCATCAATAACGAATGAAATAGCGCAAAAAGCATATTTAAGAATGTTAAAAATTGGTCGCGGCAAAGGAATTATTGAGGCTAACAGTCAAAGCTGCACAAAGTTCTGTAAAACAACTGTAGCTAAAGGTAGCCAGGTTACTGTTAAAGCTATATCTAAACCAGGATCAAAATTCAGATTCTGGGCAGGAGCTTGCAGGGGTACAAACCCAGTTTGCACTGTTGATATGAATCGTAAAAACAAAGCAGCAATAGCTGTATTTAGATAATTAATCACTGAACTGATTAGTCTCAAATAGCTTAAAATATAAAACATTAATCATACTAGGCTCTGTTAGACTATCCTGTACCTGTATTTGTTTACTCAAATATCATAGAATTAATCCAGACAAACAATGGAAAAAAGCATGGATTCGCTTATTAATCCCCAAGATATACCTTCAGTTTTAAACAGTGCGGTTTCTGATCATCAGAGCGGCAATCTCGAAGGAGCACTTAATAAGTACCTAGAAATACTTAAGGTTTCTCCAAACCATCCCGATGCACTACATATGGCTGGACTGGTATATTACCAAGCTGGGCAAAACCAACTTGCTATTGAATATATCAATAAAGCTATTTCTGTTTCCCCCAAACAAGCAAGCTATTATGGAAATTTAGGGCTAGCCTATGCTGCACAAAATCAATATGAAGATGCAATATCTACCTATAAAAAAGCCATAAGCTTAAATAATAACTACCCTGAGGCACTGTTTAATCTAGGAAATGCTTTTAGGAATCTTGAAAAGCCAAAGGCAGCGATTAAATACTATAAGCAGGCTATTAAATCTAAAGCAGATTATGCTCAGGCATATAACAATCTTGGTACAGCTTTAAATGATCTTGGAAAAAAAGCTGAGGCGATTACAAACCTAAAAAAAGCAATTCAACTTTCACCTAGCTTAGAAGAGGCCAAACAAAATCTTCAACAGATAGAACAACCTGATAATGAGCTTATACCCAAAACCGAATACGGTGACCTAGACGATAAAAGTTCAAATCTACTACAAAATACAATCAAGCATGCAAAAGATAAAAAATTTGACCAAGCGCTGCAAAGCGTAGAAAAACTTATTGAACTCAATCCTGCCAATGCCGAGATAAAATATCTCTGCGCAATGATATATCTGGATATACAGGACTATGACAAAGGCATAGATCTAATTAATCAGGCAGTGGAAATAAAACCAGAAAACCCTAAGTACATAAATGGACTTGGAGTTGCGATGGTTGATAAGGCTGGAAAGATATCCTCAATTGATGACTTAGCAAATGCTACCAAACTTGAAACTAAAGCACATGCAATAAATGGTGCTTCATACAATAATTGCACAAGTTTTGTTGAGGCAGAAAAAGCATATCATCAGGCCTTATCAATGGATCCCAATAACCATATCACTTACCACTATCTAGGTTCTATCCAAAAAAATCTAGAAAAATATGACAGTGCGGTCGAGAATCTTACCAAGGCTTTAGAGATAAACCCGCAGCACTATAAATCGCATCTTGTTCTCGGAACCGTATATTCAAACCTTGGTAATTTCTCTGATGCCCGAAATCACTATAATGCCGCTCTAGAGCAAAACCCTGAATATTATGAGGCCATATTAAATAGATCTTATAGTTATATTCTAGAGGGTAATTTTGAAAATGGATGGAGTGATTACGAAGCAAGGTTAAAACTTGGGAAACGAGCTGCGGAGAAAATAGATGCTCTAAATAAACTAAAGTTGCTTGACCCATCAAACTCCAGTAACAAATCACCTATTTTACTATTACCTGAACAAGGTGTTGGCGATGAGGTTATGTATGCTGGACTGATTAATGATTTCGCAAAACAGTATTCAGAAAATATAACTTTATTGTGTGATATACGCCTTGTTGAGCTATACCGTCGTTCTTTCCCAAAGTACAATATCGCAGCACTTGATAAGTTCGAAATAGCACCTAATAGCCAGAAAGCCTTTGTCGGAAGTCTACCAAAGCTGTTAAACAAGAATAAGCTTGATGATACTGCTGATGCAGCATACCTAACTGCCAATCCTAAAAAGATAGAGCACTTTCAAAATAAATACTCAAAGATTACTACCCCCAAGATTGGAATATCATGGAAAAGTGGCAACCCTTTAGAAGGACCAAAAAGATCTTTACCGCTAGTAAACTTCAAAGAAATAGTTTCTAACATCAATGCTACATTTTTTAACCTACAATACGGGGACCATAAACAGGAAATCAATGATCTAAAACATCTATGTGGCATTGAGGTAATCAATGACAACGAAATAGACCCGCTGAATAATCTTGATGATTTTGCTGCCTTCATTTCCTCACTTGATTTAGTTATTACTGTAGATAATTCCACTGCGCACTTCGCTGGAGCGTTAGGAGTTGAAACTATGGTAATGCTTCCATTCTCCTGTGATTGGCGCTGGATGAAAAGTGGATCTAGTAGCATTTGGTATAATTCTCTTAAGCTCTTCAGGCAAATTAAAATTGGGGATTGGACTAATGTTTTAGAGGAAGTTTATTCAGATCTTATATCTCATTTCAAAAGCCAATCATCCAGTCAGGAAGAAATATATAACCAACTAGCAAATAACAAAATAAGTGAAAATAAAGTCATCAAGGCAGCCAAATCTGATCACCAACAAGGCAAGCTCCAATCAGCGCTTGATAAATACTTGGCGGTGAACAGGTTCTCTCCCAAAAACCATGAAGTAAAACAACTGGCTGGGTTGGCTTATTATCAAACAGGACATAATGAACAAGCTATAGAGTTCATAGAAAATGCGATAAAAATAGATTCAAATCAAGCAAATTATTACGGAAATCTTGGTCTAGCATATGCCGCAGAAAAAAATATGGATAAGGCAATATACTGCTATGAAAAAGCACTAAGCCTAAATAGTAACTATCCAGAAGCATTATATAATCTTGGAAATGCTCACCAAAATAACGGTAATACCGAGTCAGCAATAGACTGTTATCAAAAAGCTCTGAAAATAAAACCAAATTATTTCCCTGCTCTTAATAACCTAGGTACATCGCTGCAAAAACTAGGTAAGCTGGAAGAAGCTGCTATTGAATTCAACAAAGCTATTAAATTAAATCCGCATGACTTTTCGATCTACAATAATCTTGGCGCTATCGCCTCTGATCTGAATAAGCCTAATGAAGCTACAACCCATTTCGAAAAAGCTTTAAATATTATTAGAAACTGCAATGATATCAAGCAGGATAAGCATATTGAAATTCTCCATAATGCTGCCCTTGCCTATATTGATACAGGTGATTTTAATAAGGCTCTAGCAAAACTTAATACAGCCCTGGAAATTAGTGGTTCTCTGGCACCAATTCATTTTAGCAAATTCATCGCACTTTTTAGCAGTGGGAATATTGGATCCAGCTGGAGTGAATATGACTACCGCCCTAAAAAAGAAGGCATCACAGAAAAATACAACCATATTCTTCAAGATATAGCCGTATGGAATCCAGAAAGCGTTAATGATTGCAAAGAACTGATACTACTGCCTGAGCAAGGAATTGGTGATGAGGTTATGTTTGCCGGAATCATACAGCAGGTTTGCGAATCATTTAAGGGCGATATAACACTTGCATGTGATGAGCGACTAATAGATATTTACCAACGTTCGTTTACAAATGTTTCAGTTACAAGTCTGTCGCAACTTAAGCCTAAAGATAGCTCCTATAAGTTGCACATAGGTGACCTAACAAAGCATTTCTGCAAAACAATTTATGACTTTAAGCCTGTGGGCTCTTATCTATCTGCAGATGAAAGTTTAATAGAGCACTTTAGCGATAAATATTCAGAGCTCAAAGGTCTAAAAATCGGCATCGCATGGAAAAGCGGAAACCCTCAGCAAGGAAAGTGCAGGTCTATCCCCCTTGAAAGCTGGAAAGATATATTCGCTACACCTGAGTGCCATTTCTTTGATCTTCAATATGGCGATAATAAGGAAGAGATTGACGAGTTTATCTCTTTAACAGGAAATACATTAATCCATGATTCAGAAGTTAATCAACTTGAAGAACTAGAAAATTTTATAGCACTTATATCAAACTTGGATCTGGTAATCACAATTGATAACTCAACAGCTCATATTGCAGGGGCATTAGGTATTCCAACATGGGTAATGTTGCCATTTGCGTGCGACTGGCGCTGGATGAGAAAAAGACCAGATAGCATTTGGTATAAATCGCTCCGACTTTATCGTCAAAGCAGTATCGGCAACTGGGAAGATGTTATTAAAGAGATCTCAAATGATCTAAAAAACAACAAGCTTGATAATGCGGAATACATCAATACCAAAGAGCAAGCTAATAATACCGTTAACTCAGATAATGAAACCAAAAAGCAAACAAACAATAACAACAAAACTATTGCATTCTTGAATGACACAACTGCTTGGTACCACTGGGGATGCACAGCAACAAGCTCAGCTATACGCAAGAGGCTACTGCAAAGTGGTTACAAAACTCTAAATGTACCAATACTATTCACTTATAATTTCAAAAGCATACCCAAAGACGCGGCGGAATTTGATAGTCCTGATTTCTTTAATAGTGCGGTACAACAACATAACGACCTTTTTCAAGCAATCAATCAATGTGAACAAGTTGTAATTAATGGAGAGGGCTCAATACACCATTTAAGCAATGTATCTCTATCTATACTATATATGGCGTATGCCTCAAAGAAATTTCTTGGAAAACCAGTACATATTATTAACCATTCCCCTTACCCTGATAATGTTAGAGAAGCCAGAGATGATTATGCCTTTCAGTTATACAGATCTATATATAACCAGCTAGATTATATTGCTATTCGTGAACACATAAGCCATAAATTAATGACTGACTATGGCACCAAAGCCGAGCTAAGCTTTGACTGTCTGCCTATTACAGTTACTGAAGACTATAAGCCAGAAATATTGGATAAAGAGAGGAATATTGTTATTTCAGGCTCTGTATCTTTCAAACAAGATAGAATGAAAGATCTTGAAAAGCTGATGACCCACTTTTCACAAAAAGGGTACAAAATAAAGATTCTACACGGAGCAAAAGATCTACCAGCTCAAGACGATCAAATATTTATTCAAGAACTTCAAAAAGTGCATTTTAAGAAATATGAAATAGTTAATGCAAATTCACTAACACAATGGCTTGACTGTATTAACTCTGCGTCAGTCTTTGTTTCAGGTAGATTCCACCACTCATTAGCAGCCATCTATCTTGAGACACCATGTGTAATGATGGAAAGCAATACATTTAAAAATGTAGCTATAGCTGAAACATTTAATATGCCAGATCCGATTCAATTTAGTTCAGATAGTTTCTTTGAAGAATTGCTTACAAGAACAGAAATTGCTGTTAGTAGTGAACCAGTTGATGCCGAGCTAAGAAAACAGATGTTGGCTAGATCCGAGGTTAATTTCATGAAGATAAAAGAGCTAAGCTAAATTTATATTAATTCCCGCCTTAATGGTGGGAATTAAATGATATCATTAGGTTGCATCACTCAAAGCGTTGCAATTTTATCTATACATACTTAAAACATGGTCATGCAATCTATCTCTAAGCAACATTTTTTTACATTTTTTATTTCGCAACAATAATAAATCGTATTGATTTAGAGACTTATAAAACCTTTTAAAATCTCTATCAAATTCTTCTCTTTTAACTTTTCCACCAAACTTTTGACTAACAGCAGCAAATATTTCCCCAACTGTTTTATTGCCATCAATATTTCTTATTATCTCAGTTGTATACTTACCAACATCAAAGTTCGTTTTATATTTTTTACCTAATGTAAAAGCAACATTAGAGTATTTGTTTTGGTCTATAGCATCAGCTAACTGCTTTACATTTAAATCTGCATTGTGCAGAAAAGGAATGTTACTGTTATCTGTAATCTTAGCATTTGTATTATTTTTATTAGATAAGAAAAATGTGTGCTTCATAAGCTTACCTGAATAAAGCTCTACAATAGCTTGCTGTTCTTTGACACTTTTTCCTTTTAATATTTGAATAATTTTCTCATCCATACCACATGCCTCAGGCGTTAATTCATAACGGTACGGCATGGAAAAATCAACTAAAATCATTTCGCAGTTTTCAATAAACTCATACAACTCAGGAATTGTGTATGCCCTATCCTGAGCATGCAAAAACATATCAACAATATCTGTATCCCACCCAGAATTAAAATCATCAATAAAAGAACTACAATGCTTCCACCAGTTGGTTGATGGCGCATTGTTAATTACATCTTTAGTTATTTGAATTTTATCAACTAAGTCATCACTATCATCAGAAATAAGCCTAACTATTTCTTGTATTTGATAAACTGCAGTACGGCCAATTTGCGCATAAACCATAATACCCATAACGCCGCCATTTGGCTTAAGCAACTTCTTTAAATATTTAAGCGCACCTTCTGGGTCTTCTAGATGATGGATAACTCCGCTTGAATTAATATAATCAAAACGACCCAAATACTCGTCTAGCTCTAAAAATGATTGATTCATCCATGTTATGTTATCTAACCCCCTAACTTCTGCACGCTCCTTTGCGATTTTCATGCTGGCTGAACTAAGGTCGCAATATATAATTCTGGCACCTGGACAATTTCTTAACTGTTCTGCAATATAAATAACCGCGTCACCAGTACCACCACCAGCAACTAAAACAGAAATATTGTCAAAGTCCAACTTACCTTTAAAGCCTAAAGAGTTAATAACTTCTAAATCATCAAGACTGGTAAAAGATAACCTTTTCTTTTCATCTTCTGGATTGCGTCCTGGATAGGGGTAGTTCTCATACTGATCATTAACAATGTCTTGCTTATTACTTTCCATAGTATTCAGCTTTCCTTTTTATTTTCTTCAAGCATTCCTAAGAATACATTTTATCTACAACTGGCTGAAGTTCACTTAATGCGGGTAACTTATGGCATTTTCTATGCCTTAATAACATGGCATCAAACTTATTCATTGCGTTATATAAAGCCTCAAAATCATTTTCTAAATCAGAAACATTAACACCATTACCAAATTTACTCTTCACTTGAGAATAAATTTCATCAAGAGTTTTCTTGCCATCAATATTTCTTATAATTTCACATGAATATTCACCAACTGCAAAAGTAACTTTATATTTACCATCTAGATTCAATGCTACGTTTTTATACTTATTTATTTCAATTTGATCAGCAAGCTGATTTCTGTCAAACTCAACCTTATGATAAAAAGGGATATTGTCTAGATCTTTCAAATTCGCTTTTGCTTCTTTTCCCTTTGAAACATAGAAAATATGCTTAGTAATTTTGCCTGAATATAATTCAATAATCGCCTGCTGCTTTTTTTTCTCTTTCCCCTTTATTCGTTTTAATAAATCCCCTCTAAAAGAGTATGCCTCCGGCATTAGTTCATAGCGTTGAGGCATTACAAAGTCAATAAAATGCAAGTCGGAAGCTTCTACAAAATCGAATAGTTCCCCTACTGTGTATGCTCTGTCTTGAGAATGTAGAAATAGATCAACAACACCAGCCTCTCCACCATTATCATAATCAAATAAAAAACTTTGAGAATGATTCCACCAATTCGTTTGCGGACGATTATCTACAGTATCTTTTACAAGAGAAATCTTTCTTTTTAAATCAGTTTCATCGCTTGCTATCATTTTCATCAATTCTTGTATTTGATAGACAGCCGTACGTCCAACTTTTGCATATAACATTACACCGAGAACACCATCAGACTTTAGCAACTTCTTTAAATAATCCAATCCTGAATTAGGATTCTCAAGATGATGAAGAACACCGCTGCAATTAATATAATCAAACCTTTCAGTATATTCTTCAAGTTCAAATATTGATTTATTAAGCCAAGTAATATTATCGAGTTTTCTTACTACAGCTCTTTCTTGCGCTATTTTCATACTTGCAGCACTAAGATCACAATATACTATTTTGGAATTTGGAAAATTGCGTAACTGCTCAGCCAAATAGATCAAACCATCACCGGTTCCACCACCAGCAACAAGAACCTGAAAATTATCGAAATCAGCTTTTCCCTTAAGGCCTATGCTATTAACTATTTCAAGATCATCGACTATGGTAAATAATAGCTGATTTTTTTCATTCTCAGGATTACGTTCAGGGTATGGGTAGTTCTCATACTGATCATTAACTACTACTTCAACTACATTTGGCATTTACCTTCCTTAAATTCCGTTTCCCATATCCATATGGTAACAGTAACAGAGCTAACTTTAGCATGCAAAGAAAGCAAGTCTTTTGCTATGTTATGGTAATGCAAATAAGTTTATCAATTACTTATGCGCTTCGTATGCGTTTGTAACTTTGCGTGATTGTTTGATCTGCTTAGAAAGTTTTGCAACTTCGTCTTTTGCATCGGAAGCAAATTGCTGCAGCCTTGAATTTATTTCAAGAACTTCTGTGATTATTTTATGAATTTCTTGAGCTTCATCTTCAGATACTGGTGTAGAAAATACCTGCTTTGCAAGCTCCATACGTTTTGCCTCATTGTCTTTGGCAAAAGCAATGTCAGATTTTAAAAGATGAGCTTCTATCTCGAGCGTTAAAGATAGAAGCTCTTGTGCGGTCTTTATTTTAGTGCTAGTCAACTTTTTAAGATGCCATCTTCTTTGCGTGCTCTTCACGCACATCTACAGGTATAGCACCCCAGGCATCTTTAATTTCTACCATTAACGAAATAACTTCATCAAGTTTTTTCTCATTATTAGAAAGATTAGCCTCTACAAGTGCTCGCTGCATATAATCATATAGATCATTTAGATTAGTAGCAATATCTCCACCTTTTTCAGCATCAAGACTTGCTTTAAGTCCATCAAGAATGGAAACAGCTTTGCTAACATTCTCACCTTTTATACCAACATTATTTTCCTGCATTGCTGCTTTGGCAATTGATATTTTATCAACTACACCCTGCATCAACATTTGTATCAACTGATGTGGATCAGCATATGCAGTTCCTGAATAGGTATCAATTTCCTTATATCTTTGTGTCGCATTATGATAGCTCATTTAGTTGCCTCCACTATTGTCCTATCTATTTATTCTTATTGAACATTGTCACTCCTGGCAACAAATCC
>QZLE01000081.1 GCA_004796365.1 Gammaproteobacteria bacterium
CATCATCGCTAACATTGTAATAAATCGTATAAGTGCCAATAGTTGCTGTATCCACTGTTCCGGTAACAACAATTGATGAAGTTATGTCGCCGTCTACATTGTCTGTTGCTGTTGCTCCAGGATCACTAAACTCACTTCCTTGATATATAGTGATAGGATTATTTCCTAGCAAAGTTATAACAGGAGCAGTTGCATCAGATTGAACAATAACTTCTCGAGTAACTGTTACAGCAGCATTCTCAGCAGCATCAGTCACATCATAGTAACGATAATATGTTCCTGCAGTTGATGTATCAACTGTTCCAGTTATTTGGATATTAGCAGTAACATCTCCATCTCTATCATCTGTTGCTGTTGCACCTGGTTCAACATAGGTTGAGCCAATAGCAATAGTCATTGGATTTTCTCCAGCAAGTTCAATTGCTGGTGGTGTAACATCTGGACCAATAGTAAATTCCATCGGACCAACATGTTCACTTTTATTTCCTTCATGATCCTCGGCATATATTTCTAAAGCGTAGTCATCATCTTGAAGCTCTACCTGGCAGCTAAATGGAGATTCTTCATCACAGATATGTGATATCCCTCCTGCCTCTGTTACAGGCATATATAGATAAACTCTATACAAATCACCATTAATATCTGAAGCCTCACCTGAAACATAAAGAATATTTCCTTCAACGTGCCAATCATAGCTGTCAATAACTGGTGGTACAGGAGGTGGTGGGCACTCACCTTGAACATAATAACCTTGTGGCTGTTCTTTGAGCTTTACAACTGCAGAACCATTAGTGCCTAAATTCTCTTGTGAACCTACAGCATAATACGTAGTTGTAGAAGACCACCAATACCCACTTGTTTCTGAGTAGACTCTATTGGCAGTTTCATGCGCTGTTAATGTTGCTTCATAGTTTTGACAATACAATGGAAGTTTCGGTGTGAATAAGATAGCTTTGCCATCTCTAAGCATGCTTCCATAATAAGAAACTTGCTCACCAGATAACCCTGAAGGATGTTTTAACCCAACTGTTGTTGATGCACCATAATCGTATTCAGAATTTCCTGTGTACACATCCTGATACTGGAACTTAATTTCATTTGTTCCTTCATACAATATAACCTGGAATGTCACAGGCTTATCATCACTGCTTACGTTGTTATTATAGTGTCTGTAGTTTGTCCATACGATAACTAATTGCCTATTAGGGGCTTCTCCCATAATCTGGTAGCGAACATTCCCATCCGGATTACCATAGCGCGTCAATTTATCCCAAAATGGCGCAATAATTCCGTATGGATCTTCATTGCGAGCGATTTGGGTATTATCAGGAGTGCAAGAACGAGGTATAAATGTTAAGAAGCCACTATCACCACAGATTTTTACTTTATTGTAGTTAATGCCGTAAAAGTTAAAATTAAAGTCCAAATTAACATCCCACCACGCAGTAGGAGCTATATATGGTCTATGCCATTTGGGGTCAGTAAGATTTATCCATTCGTATTGAGCATTTGTATCGACTTCATAAGATGAACTCTCAACTACTACTTTACTAATTAAAGATTCATTTGCACTTGAATATCCTGTCTTAGTTGCTGAAATTGATAAATTTACATCTTCACCAACATTCTGAGCACTCCATACATTTCCATATATTCCATCATTGGCATACAGATCATAATGACTACCATCATCGTAAAGCGTGATAGTTGAATCACCATTATCAAACGAAACATTAACCTGACCACCAGTAACATAGTTACCGCATCCATCTTTTAAAGTAAGAGTTATTGGAAGATCTTCATCAATTACAGCTACAAAACCTTGTTGTGGATTATTCAAAGCAATTTCCAACTGAGAGCTATTACATGCTGTTGCAAACGAAAATGCAGGATCACCTAAAAGGGTAATTGGCAATGAATATGTATAGCTACGATTGCCATACTGCTGTGAATTTGACTGTCCTAAAGCAAGTGCCTGACCAATACGATTAACATTATTCACAAATATCGCATCCATAAATGCACGGTGCGTGCGATAACTTGGTGTACTTCCATTTCTGGAATTAACAATTAATGAATGAGGACCTTTATTGTTTAATGTTAATAATTCTTCAGCTGCTGAATCGGAGGATAGATACTCACCATCTTTATTTCTGTTATCAAATGCCCCACTATAACAAGCCTCGGAATATCCAAGAAAATATGTACTATTGTTTAATTCTGCTAAATCTGAGCTAGTGTAAGAATGATATAAGTCAAATATCAAATTATTATTTCCATGCCCCACGTGGTTAATCATGCCATATTGATTTGAATTAATAGAGGATATTAGCTCTTGATCTTCCCAGAAAACACCATGAGAAATAATAGCCTCGCGATCATAAATTTTATCGATAGGCATACCACTCATCGATGCATAGATATCATCAATATAATCACCGCCCCAATATATTGTCGAAGCTAATTCATAAAGATACTGACCAAACTGCAAAGACCTAAATGGTTGTTGACCTGTCTCTGCTGCGATTATTTTGTCAATTATATTGCCTGCTTCAGTAGCAGTATCTGCAGGTATGCGCCCTATCGCAACTTCGGCATCCCAATCGATATCTCCGCCATCAACGCCATCATTTTGTTCACCATAGATACCATCGCCATCTTCATCCCAAGAACCATCCAAGCACCCAAAATACAGGTCACTAGCGATATCACTTTCAAGTGTATAACGAGTAGGAATTGCCTGATTATCTATGTTTCCATCAGCATCACCTGCAAGCAATACAAAGCGTGTACCATGATTTTGATATTGGTCACGTATAAAATTACGCATCTTCTCTGGTAAATCAGCACCTGAATAGACGGTATCAATATCATTGATTAATTCGATATGAGTAGTAAAACCACCACCTGCTGTGGATGCACGAAAATTTTCTAATTGCTGGAATGCATAACTTAAAGCAGACGTAGTAATAATTACATATTCACGATCCGAAGCTGATGAAGCCTCAGCCATTGAATTGATAGTCATAGCTGGAGAAATATCATTATCAA
>QZLE01000084.1 GCA_004796365.1 Gammaproteobacteria bacterium
AAAAAAACTTATCGCACAAATCACCACCCAGACCGCCTTTCATCCAAGGCCTATACCTAAGCAGACGCGCATTCTACACCTTACAGCCATAACGTCAAATGAAATACGTCATATTTTTGTAAAAAAGATGCAAAAACAACTTAAACTACTGATACTCTTGCAATTCGTTTTTTGCCTACCTGAAACACTGCGGTCTCACCAGCTGCAGTTTTATGCGATTTATCATCTATTCTTTCGCCATCTTTTTTAACTGCACCCTGCTTGATCATGCGCATTGCGTCTGATGTACTTTGCGTAAGACCTGCTTCTTTCAGCAGATTAGCAATTGCAATTGCCCCATCAATTGCTTTTACTTCCACTTCCTGCAGATCTTCCGGAATCTCATTGTTTTTAAAACGGGATATAAAATTCTCGCGCACCTTGCCTGCCGCTTCTGCACCGTGAAAACGTTCCACAATCTCTTCACCTAGCAAAAATTTGATATCACGAGGATTGGCTCCACCTTCGATATCCTTTTTGAATTGCGCGATCTCTTCCATTGGTCTGAAGCTGAGCAGCTCATAATAACGCCACATCAGATCATCTGATATCGACATTACTTTACCAAACATCTCATCCGAAGCTTCGTCAATACCAATATAGTTTGCCAGCGACTTAGACATCTTCTGCACACCATCCAGCCCTTCAAGAATTGGGGTGGTGATAACTATCTGTTGCGACTGCCCTTCCTGGCGCTGCAATTCTCTTCCTACTAGCAGGTTGAATTTTTGATCGGTTCCACCAAGCTCTATATCTGCCTCAAGTGCAACTGAATCATAGCCCTGTATTAAAGGATATAGAAATTCGTGGACGGCAATTGACTGACCACCTTTATAACGCTTTTCAAAATCATCGCGTTCTAGCATTCGAGCAACAGTATATTTGGCGGCAAGCTGAATCATGTCAGCCGCAGACATCTTACCCATCCACTCGGAGTTATAAACTACCGTGGTTTTTTCCGGGTCAAGAATTTTGAACACCTGCTCTTCATAGGTCTTGGCGTTCTCAAGCACATCTTCTCTTGATAACGGCTTTCGAGTTACACTTTTACCGGTCGGGTCACCGATCATTGCAGTAAAGTCTCCAATAAGCAAAATTGCCTCATGCCCCAAATCTTGAAACTGGCGTAATTTATTGATCAATACGGTGTGACCAAGATGGATATCCGGCGCCGTCGGATCAAAACCAGCCTTTACTCGAAGCTTTTTTCCAGATTCAAGCTTTTCGATTAGATCTTTCTCGATTAGTACTTCTTCAGTACCTCTTTTTATGATTTCCAGGGCCTTTTGAACCGATGTCATTTGTTAAAACTCCAAATATTCCTACTGATTAACAGTATTTTGTGCAAATTTTGATTAAGTTTTTTATAGTTAAGGCGCATAAAATACCTAATTTTTGACTAAACTAGAATAAAAACATGCTTTTAATTTGACCAAATAGCAGTTTACAGTTAATGTTGCGGATAAATTTGTAACTTTTTTGTCATTTTTCTGAACTGTGTGGTCAAAAATGTGGTCAAAAAATAGGTGCTTGTGTCTTAAGGTCTGAAAAAGCCGTGAAAAATAGTTCAATAAGAAATTTAGATTTCAAATCACGCGCAGGTGATTTTAGCTTTGCCCCCAAAAAACGCTCCCATAAGGCAAAAATTGGTTTTGCTTCGGTCGCAATCGCATCGATTATTGGCGTTTATTCCACCTTTTTCCAGACATCTGAGGCTGACGCTAAACGTAGTGAGCAAACAGCTGCGACTGCAAGTATTGCTAAAGCAATTGATATAGATGCTAAAAATCCTTCTTCACTGGCTATCCCACTACCATCTAATCACGAAGAGCGGGCACAAGGAACTAACCAGGACAACGACCTAGATAAATCTAGTGAGATAAGTGAGAAAAAAAGCGATCAGATTGAGTTAAGCCTTCCAATAAATGCAAAAGCCCCTTCCGGTTTTAAGATTCCACTTGAGACTTCAATCAATAAGAATTCCAAACCGAGGACGTTAAATACGAATTCTAAAAAAACTGGCTCTCAAAAACAACCCGCAAACTCTGAAAGAAAAACTGAAAACAAAAACAAGTTAAACTCAAAAATTGAACCGAAAGCCAAAACCTTATCCCTTGCTGAAGAGGAAACTTATAAAGTTCGCAAAGGGGATACTCTGTCTTCAATTTTTAAACGTGCCAAAATCAGCGCAAAAGAGCTGATGCTTTTAACCAAGGTTAAGCACGCAAAACATCTGCGCAAAATTTTCCCTGGCGACAAGCTAGTTATTCAAAAGACTACCGATGGCAAGCTTGGCCACCTGCATAAACGTATTGATATTTCGCAAACACTGGTTATCGACCTTAAAGACGACAAGTTTGTTTCAGACATTGGTGTCGACAAACTTGATATTCGTTTTAACAGAATAAGCAGTGTTATCGACTCTTCTTTATATCTTTCCGCGAAAAGCGCAGGGCTTGATGACAATACCATTATGGATCTTGCTAACATCTTTGGCTGGGACGTGGATTTTGCGCTGGATATACGCAGAGGCGATTCGTTTGCAATTATCTTTGAAGAGATCTATCGCAATGGCGAGCTGATCAAAAACGGTAATATCGTTGCTGCTGAGTTTGTTAACCGCGGCAACCGATTTGTCGCCCTACGTTATACCGACCCTAAAGGCAATACCAGTTACTTTACGCCGGAAGGCAAGAGCATGAAAAAAGCGTTTTTACGTGCTCCTGTAGATTTCCGCCGCATCAGCTCTCACTTTAAGAAACAACGCTGGCACCCTGTTCTGGGCAAAAAACGTCCACACCGCGGTGTCGACTACGCTGCATCTATTGGCACCCCAATCAAGGCTTCCGGCGACGGCAAGATCATCTTTAGAGGCTGGAAAGGTGGTTATGGACGTACCGTTATCCTGAAACACGGCTCCAAGTATACAACCCTGTACGGTCACATGTCTAAGTACCGTGGTGGGCTAAAAACCGGTTCCAGAGTTAAACAAGGACAAATCATTGGCTATGTTGGCAAATCCGGCCTGGCTACCGGGCCTCACCTACACTATGAATTCCGTGTAAACGGTTTACACAGAAACCCGGTAACGGTCAAGCTGCCTGATTCTGCACCTATCGCAAAATCTTATCGTAAGGACTTTAAGTCAAAAACCGCAAATGTCCTTGCAGAGCTGAACACCTATAGTAAAACCATTCTTGCATTGCGCGATAACTAGCCTTTTGCATTTAAACCTTTATTTGCTTTGACCTAATCCCTTATTAGGCAAGACTTCCGGTATTGTATTAGCTATACTTTTGTTATGGATACTTACCTTGGAATAATGTCTGGAACCAGCATGGATGCGATTGACGTGGTTGCAGCATGCTTTGATAATAAGTTACAGATTATTTCCAAATATTCCCACGATATCCCTCCCGGTGTTAAGCAACGCCTGCTGGCAATAACCCCAGAAACATCTATCCACGATATTTCTGAGCTAGACTGCATTATGGGCAGGCTATTTGCGGATTCCGCTAATCAGCTTATCAACACCCATGACCATGAGTCTTATCCAATCAAGGCTATTGGCTGCCATGGGCAAACTGTCTATCACAATCCATACGGAGCTAATACCAATACTATTCAAATTGGTGATCCAAATACTATTGCTGCCAATACAGGATTTCCCGTTGTTGCCGATTTTAGGCGCAAAGATATGGCTCTAGGCGGGCAAGGGGCCCCTCTGGTTCCGGCCTTTCATTCATTTGCTTTTTCATGTGCAGAAAAAAACCGGGTTGCAGTAAATATTGGCGGCATTGCAAATGTTTCTTTGCTACCAGCAGCTGGTTTAATCGATAAGGAAGAAATTAAAGGGTATGATACCGGTCCCGGAAATACCCTTATGGACCTATGGATAAAAAAGAATCAAGGTTCAGAATATGACACGAATGGGAATTGGGCCAAAGGTGGAAAAGTAATACAAGAGTTGTTGAATCAAATGCTCGACGCCCCTTATTTTCAATTAACACCACCGAAGAGTACTGGCAAAGAGTTATTTAATATAGAGTGGCTGGAAAAATACATCTCTGGAAAACAATTTTCTGCTGAAGATATTCAAGCCACCTTAAATATGCTTACTGCAACCACGATTGCCGATTGCATACTCAGAGATATGCCAGAATGTGATGAGCTTATCGCCTGTGGTGGCGGTGCTTTTAATACCCACTTGATTGAGAATATTCATGCGCTTTTGCCAGAAATAAAAGTAATATCTTCTGCCAACCTTGGCATAACCCCAGAACTGGTCGAAGCTACAGCCTTTGCATGGCTTGCAAAGCAACGTATTCTGGGGCTATCAGGAAATCTTCCCAGTGTTACCGGAGCCAGTGGCGCCACTGTGTTGGGCGCGGTTTATATTTAGTACACCTTTATCATTTTAATTTCAATGAGATAATTCCGGAATTTATACAGGTAAGTACAAATTAGGTTTGAGTGGGCATAGATGCGAATCAAACCGCCGGAGGAATAATTTTTGAAATTAATTATGCTAATAAAGTATTTATTATTCAGCAGGCAAAAGATCTGACACCATCTGGTCCAGATTCTCAGAGCTAGCTCCTGAATTCGTTTCCGCCTTCTTCGATTCCTGCCTTTTGGATTCCTTGACCACATCTTCTTTGGCCTGTTTCACCATTTTTCCATTAACTTCAGCACCAACAGCCATCTCGATAAGATTGTAGTAAACATTACCATGCACTTTGGCATCGTGTGATAATTCAAGCCTATTGGTTGCATAGACATTGCCTTCTACCACGCCATTTATTATCACATTTGGCACCCTGATATCACCGGTAACTTCACCGGTTTTGCTCACTGTTAAAGTTGAAACGTCATCAGCAATGGCATTGATGTGCCCTTCGATCTTGCCATCAAGGTGTAATCCACCTTCAAAGTTGATATCTCCTGTCATACTGGTATGACATCCAATCAGTGTGTCCACTTTCGGGGCCTTAATTTTTTTAAACACGTCCAACTCCTTATGCTATAAGGTTTTCTAATTTAAATCCGCCCATGAAAAATCCTCATTAACTTCCGCTTTATTCTTCCCTTTTAGATAAGCCCTTACAAACACCTTTGATGGGGTAAAACCCTTGGGAATTTTTATCTTGGTAGCAATATTCTGGAAGTATTTGAATGAGAATGCAATTTTTTTATTGCCTACTGCAATATCAGCATGAGAATAAGTTGCGGTTTTTCCATTGCGAGCCCCTTCCACCAGAATTTCAACACTTCCTACCAGGGTGCTACGACGCTTTTTGGTTTGCACCAGAGTTAAGTTCAAGTCGTAATAATCCTTTTCTTGCTG
The DNA here is from genome assembly GCA_004796365.1 of Gammaproteobacteria bacterium. Taxonomy (GTDB): domain Bacteria; phylum Pseudomonadota; class Gammaproteobacteria; order QZLD01; family QZLD01; genus QZLE01. The sequence goes on from QZLE01000084.1 coordinate 5,387, forward strand.
CGGCTCAATTTTAAATGTCTGAATTGATATTAATGCTGATACTTTTTCCGGCGCTACGACCTGCTGATAAAAAGACAACTCTTCCTTAGCTTTTACCAGCTGCCCTGTCAATTCACTGTGGGATTTTTTTAGCTCTTCAATCGTCACCTTGTCTATCTTGGATTGACGCCTTAACAGGGCTAGTTCCTGATATATGCTGCGATTTTTATCCTCTAGTGTCTGCGCCTGCTTTTCAAATCCATGCCGAATTGCATCGCCGCTAAGTACCTGTTCTATACCTTCATTAATACCAAGATCATATGCAATATAAATAAGCCCTGAAAATACCGCAATACCAAGTGCTACGGCAATCACTGAGCGCTTTGAAATTCCTTTTTTGTGCATTTTCCTACTACACCACTTTCCTACTATTATACCATCAGCGGCATAATATCCAGTCCCTGCTCCTCTGGCAATTCAAGCATGATATTCATATTCTGCACCGCCTGCCCTGAGGCACCTTTTACCAAATTATCTATTACCGATAGCACAATCAGCTTATTGCTGTGCTCCTGCTTTTGCAATGCAAGACGGCAAAGGTTTGAACCTCTTACGGTTTTGGTATCCGGATGGCTGCCAAACGGCATTACATCAACGAATGGTTCATCTGCATAGCGATCTTCAAACAATTTCTGCAGATCAGCAACTTCATCAATAAGATCACAATATTGAGTAACAAATATACCTCTGGTCATTGGTACCAGATGCGGTACAAAGGTGATATTAACATCACTTTTAGAAGCAATATTTATCTCCTGAGTTATCTCCGCCCAGTGCCTGTGCCCACTCGCAGCATAAGCCTGAAAGCTTTCACTGGCCTCACCCAAAAGAGTTTTAGTCATTGGGTTTCTACCTGCACCTGACACCCCGGATTTGGCATCGGTAATTATGTTCTTTGTGTCGATAACCCCAGATTCAACCAGTGGCAACAAACCTAACTGCACTGCCGTAGGATAACATCCTGGGTTAGCCACTAGATTGGCATTCTTTATCTCTTCTCTTCTTACTTCCGGCAGTCCGTAAACTGATTCTGCAAGATATTCGGGGCAAGCATGCTCCATGGCATACCAATGCTCCCAGGTATGTTGATCTGTAATACGAAAATCAGCCGCCAAATCGATAACTCTGATCCCGTTTTCCACCAGCTCTGGAACCATCTTCATGGCAATACCGCTTGGTGTGGCAAAGAAAACCAGCTGGCAATCTCTTAATTGTTCCAGCGTTGGAACAGTGAATTTAAGGTCTGTCTTACCGCGCAAGCTTGGGAAAAAATCGGTAACTGCGGTTCCATCATTAGCTCTGGAGGTGATAGCCGCAAGCTCTACTCCAGGGTGATTAATAAGAATCCGCAACAATTCAATTCCGGTATAACCAGTTCCACCAACTATTCCAACCTTTATCTTTTCCATCAATTTACTCTTTAAGTTGATTTAATTTCCATACGCAATACAGCCTTGTCGTATGCATCAAGAACATGCGTGTCTTTAAGCTTACCTAATAATATACGATTATCACTATCACTTACCACTGGCAATTCAGTAACACCCAACTGATTCATCTTGGTTCTGGCGTCGTGAATGTTCTCAGATGGGCTTACACTAACCAGTTCATTATCTATGGCAATATCTTCTGCTAACAAAAGAGGCACTACATTTTCTTCATCAAGAATCCGGCGCACATCACGATAGGAAATATAGCCAACTAGATGGCTATCGTTATCAACAAGATAAAGATATGAAGCCTGCTTAGTTTCAAATGCCTTAATAACTTCGCCGATAGGAGCATCAAACATGATAGTGTTCATGGTTTTTGACATAAAGTTTTTCACCTTAAATCCACGCATGATATTTTGCTCAACACCGTCAGCAATATCGATCCCGCGACGCAGAAGCTTGGTCGTATACACTGAACCTTTTTTGATGGTTGATGCTACTATTACGCTGATAATACATGCTGTCATAAGTGGCAGAATGATCTTGTAGTCTCCACTTAGCTCAAAAATAATCAGGATTGCAGTGATTGGCGCAAAGGTTGTACCGGCTACCATTGCCCCAGTTGCTACCAGAGCATATGCACCAGGTGATGCCGTAATTCCTGGAAACATATAGTTGACCATATACCCAAACGCGCCGCCTATCATTGCACCAATGAATAGAGATGGCGCAAATACCCCTCCAGAGCCCCCACTACCAATGGTAAGAGTTGTTGCCAATATCTTGACCGCTATTAATGCCAATATCATTTCCACATGCATTTGGTTATGAAAAACCTCTGTTAACGATTCATACCCAACTGCAAAAACCTGTGGCCATTCAAGAATTAGCAGTCCAGTAAGGGCAGCACCAAGCATTGGCTTTATATATTCTGGTAGCTTCACCTGTTGCTCAAAAAAATCTTCGCTTTTATAAAGTACAACGACGAATCCAACCGCAAGTAATCCACAGATAATTCCAAGCACTGGATAGATCCCAAGCTCCCAGTAGCTCACCATTTCATATACTGGAACCGAAAACGCTGGGGAATCACCAAACACCATACGCGATATTGCTGTCGCCAATACCGAGGAAACAACTATAGGAGAAAAGCTTGCGACACCAAAATCACCGAGAATCACCTCCATCGCGAAGATAACACCTGCGATCGGTGCATTAAATGTTGCAGCGATACCTGCTGCCGCTCCGCATCCAACAAGGGTTCTTTGCTGAACCTGGCTGACACGAAACCATTGCCCGATTGTTGAACCGATGCTGGCGCCAATCTGAACTATCGGTCCTTCCTGCCCGGCTGAACCACCGGAACCAATGGTAATTGCAGAGGCTATAGTCTTGATAAAACCGACTCTGGTCTTGATTACCCCACCACGAAGGGCAACTGACTCCATCACCTCGGGAACACCATGTCCTTTGGCTTCACGAGCACCAAAGTAAATCATCACCCCAACAATCAGACCGCCAATAGCCGGCATCATAACGATGAAATACCATGGAACCTTGTCATAAAACTCCATAATTCCCGGGGCTTCATGACCAATCATATTCCAGGCCCAATCAAGGTTTTCGGTAATACCACCTTCAACCGATTGAGGATAGAATATGCTCTGCATTACCTTAATAATCCAACGAAATAAAACAGCTCCAAAACCAGCCAATACGCCAACGGCCATAGCCAATACCATAATCGGCAAATGATCACTAAAACCCGGTACTTTTAATTTATAGAACAGATAAGCAAGCCTGCTTGACTTCATGTATCAACACCTAGCAAAAAAAAAATAAAAATGGTCGACAAAATCGGCCTCCAAAGTGAGAGTCCGTTCTTAAGCTATAACATTACATTATGACAAATGAGTTCCGTTCGAAGCTGATGCACTTTTTTCCAGAAAAAACGCCTGACACAATACCTGAAAAACTATCTGAAAATCTTCAGAAAACACACCAGATGCGATTCTGATTGGATCCAACCAAAACCTTAGACGGCACCATAATAACAAAAGTGACTTTGCTTTGCAGTAATTAGTTTTACCTAAATTTATTTGTGACGCCTTTTTTTGTTACACTTAGGTTTTTGCTACAATACAATTGGAGCACAAAAACACCAACAACAGATGGATAACTTAATGCGCATTCTTCACGTCCTTGACCATTCAATTCCGCTACAAAGCGGCTATACATTCCGCACCCGCGCGATACTGGATCAACAGCACAAACTTGACTGGGAGACATTTCATATAACCGGGGTGAAACATGGGCAAACTGATACTGATAAAGAGACCGTTGACGGACTTGAATTTTACAGAACAACACAATCAGATTCTTTTCTTTATAAGCTTCCGGTAGTTCATCAATACGCCACGATTCTGGACTTGGAAAAAAGGCTATATGAAATTGCACAAAAGATAAAACCCAATATTATTCATGCACACTCTCCATCGCTAAACGGAGTTGCCGCACTCAGAGTTGGCAAAAAACTCAACATTCCAGTGGTATATGAGATCAGGGCATTTTGGGAAGACGCGGCAGTTGACCACGGCACCACAACCGAGGGAAGTTTGCGCTATAGAATTACCAGAGCTATTGAAACCTATGTGGCCAATAAGGCCGGCCACGTAACCTGTATTTGCGATGGACTTAAGCAAGACCTTATCTCTCGCGGCATCAGCGAAAGCAAAATCACCCTGATACCAAATGCCATCCATCCGGATAAATTTGAGTTTGACCAACCTGCTAACCAGCAATTAAAAGAAGGTCTGAAGCTCAACGACAAAACCATATTGGGATTTATCGGTTCTTTTTATGCATATGAAGGGATTGATCTAGTCATTGATGCCCTGGATACTATCAAACAGAAGATCCCCAATATTCATCTGTTACTTGTGGGCGGTGGCCCTCAAGAAGATAACCTGAAGCGGAAAGTCAAAGACCTTCAGCTTGATGATATTGTTACTTTCACTAGCAGGGTTCCCCACAGCGAGGTGCAAAAATACTACAATCTTGTCGATATTCTGGTTTATGCACGCCACAAGATGCGTCTGACTGATTTGGTTACCCCCCTAAAACCGCTGGAGGCGATGGCACAGGGCAAAATTTTTATTGCATCTGATGTTGGTGGCCACAAAGAACTTATTGAAGATGGTGTTAATGGGACCTTATTCAAGGCAGAAGATAAGAATTCTTTAATCGCTGCCATCGAAAAGCTAATTAACAATAAAGATAACTGGCAGCAAATTAAAACTAACGGGCGCAAGTTCGTTGAAGAGGTGCGCTGTTGGGAGAATAGCGTAGCTAACTATGATGGGATTTATTCCAGCCTTGCCAGTGCTGAATGAGCTTCTAACTATTTCTCTGAAGGCCCACCTGCGGTAAACATTATCGCCAACCGGGTTATCAGCGCACCTAATAACATATATCCAACTAATACCTGAATTATTAGCAGTAAATGCCCTGCAGCACTTGTTGCCGTTGCATGCAGATCCCCAAATCCCAGTGTTGTCATGGTTACAATAGAGAAGTAGATTGCACGCAAAGGGACTATTCTGGCATCAAGCGCTTCACCATTAACGATAAACAAATTATCTATAATTCCTGGGTAAGATATTATTCCCGCAACGTAATAGATCAGAGCGAATAAAAATGCGAATAGGAAGAACGATTTGATCAGCCTGGAAGTGGAAAAACCATAATCGGACATCATCCAGAACGGCTGCACTATCAAACGTTTCCAGACCTTCTGAAACAGACTCCCTTTACGATACCAGCTGTTCCAGCTTATCTTACGGATATTGTATTCCAGTATACTGCGCAGTGCAGGATCAATTCGGGCATTTGCCAGCCCAACACCGGTTAAGTCGGTTTTGTTATCCACCAGACAGTTAAAAAATAGGGTCTGGCCATCGACGGCAGCACCACGTGCGCGTATTCCACGCAGGTCAATATCCTCTAATAATGCCCCGGAAAGATTAGATGCTGACAGGTACGCACCTTGAATTGATGCACCAATCAGGTTTGCCTTTGTTAAATTTGCACGATACAGACTTGCACCCCGCAAGTAAGTGTTAGTCAGATCAATATTACTTAGGTCCTGATTGGATAAATTGATACCATCGAGGTAAATTTTGCGATTTTTATTTTCCTGACGCCAGTAATTCCAGGATTCAATGTCGCGGGTTTCAAGTGCCGCAAACAGCTTTTGCTTATCGGTAAGATTTAGTTGATGATCTTCTTTGGAAATGTATTGCCACCGGTACTGTTTTAATTGTTGTGACATTTTTGAACCTTTTATTTTTATTTAAGAACTTAGCATCTATTCCTCAGTTTCATAAAAACGGATTTTTACCTTCTGCCCTTGCTCATCCATATCCTTCTGTTCAACCTTCTGAGCATGCTTTCTTTCCTTTTCTTCAAGGTTGGTGACTACAGTTTCTATGGCTTTGGCTTTAGTTCTTTTGTGCATCCAGTCTTGCTGTTTTATTTTGTGGTCCTGCTCGGCGCTGTTGACCACTTGCTGTTGTTGTTCAATAGCCTGGTCTATTCTGGAAATAAAGATACGGTAATCCTGCAAGCTGGCGGCGTTAAAATGGGAGCTTTTAGTATTTGAAAGTTTGGTCCAATATTCCTGGCGATAGTCATGAAGCTGGCTGAGACGGTCTTTTTGCTGTTCAAACGCATTACGCGAGCTTGAAGCCATTGTAGCTGCTTCAGTTTCCTTGGTTTGTGCGTAATTATGAACCACTTTCATGCGGTTTGATCTGGTCATCTCTGTGCTCCTCAAGGTTGCCCTTGATCTTTATATTATTAGCTCTTTTTACACATTTTCCTGTGATCCATTAACCATTTCCTGATATTGGATCAGTTGTTTTAACTGTTGCTGCGATTGCTCAATATTCACCGATTCAAAGATATTCTGTCTCAAAAATTCCATAAGGCGCGGATACATCTGGATAGCCTCATCCACATTCGGGTCTGCACCAGGTTGGTAAGCGCCAACACCGATAAGGTCCTGATTTTGGCGATAAATCGCCGACATACTTTTGAACCTCTGTACACGCTTGATCAGATCTGGTTCAACGATAGATGTCATCACACGACTGACTGACTGCTCTATATCAATCGCCGGATAATGGCCTGCATCAGCCAGCGCTCTGGTGAGGACGATATGACCGTCCAGAATCGCTCGTGATGCGTCAGATATTGGATCGTTGTGGTCATCACCTTCTGAGAGCACAGTATAAAATGCGGTGATGGAGCCTCCACCTTCGACACCATTTCCGGCACGTTCAACCAGTGTTGGCAGTTTGGCAAATACCGATGGCGGATAACCTTTGGTGGTTGGCGGTTCACCAATTGCCAGGCCTATTTCACGTTGGGCCTGAGCAAATCTGGTCAGCGAATCCATTAACAGTAATACGTTTTTACCCTGATCACGGAAGTACTCGGCGATACTGGTTGCCTGCATAGCACCATGAAGTCGCATAAGCGGAGCTGCATCTGCCGGAGCTGCCACAACAACTGCCCGCGCCTGCCCTTCCGGCCCGAGAATATTCTCGATAAATTCTTTTACCTCGCGCCCCCTCTCACCGATAAGCCCTACGACTACAACATCGGCCTCGGTATAACGAGTCATCATCCCTAAAAGAACCGATTTACCCACACCGGAGCCTGCAAACAACCCCATACGCTGACCACGCCCAACAGTAAGAATTGCATTGATTGCCCTTACCCCAACATCCAAGGTTTCGGAGATTGGTTTTCTATGCAGCGGATTGATTACGCGCCCAGTTAACGGGGCTGTGGTTTCATATTCTATTGGACCTTTACCGTCCAGCGGATTACCACCTCCGTCAATAATCCGTCCTAATAGCTTTGGCCCTACTTTTGCCTCACAGACGCTGGATGATGCTATCACGCGCGCATTTGGCATCAGGCCATGAATATCACCTGTTGGCATTAAATAAAGTTTTTCACCGGCAAAACCAACCACCTCGGCCTCTATCTCGGTACTATTGGGGGATATTACGGTACAGCGCGCACCAATCGGAGCGAAACACCCTTCAGCCTCCAGAGTTAATCCAACCATACGACGCAGTGTGCCTTCCACTTCAAACTGAAGCGATTCAAGTTGCTGGGTTTTTCCAGCCAGCCTTAGTCCCCAGTTTTTTTGTGTACTCAGCACGACCTACTCCTCGCTTTGCTCACCTGTTAGCTGTTGTGTAAGTTGCTCAAATTGTTTTTCGATGGTTGCATCAACACGGGATGCACTGCTTTGAACACGACAACCGCCACGCGCAATTGAAGCATCCTCTTTAAAGGTTACGGCACCAAGTTCACCGAAATTCTGATCTTCCTGCTTTAGGATTTCTGCGTCTTCTGGATTTACGGTTACGATCACATCGGAAGTCACATTGGAAAGCGATGAAAGAGCCTGGTGCACGATAGATGCAATGGCCTCTGGCTGGGTTTGTAGCTCTCTTTTGATTACTTGTTTCGCCAACGCCAGTGCCAGATTGATAAACTCAGCCTCTGCTGCATCGTCAATTTCGGCATAGGGCTGCCCCAATGCTGTGACTATCTGTACCAATTTTTGCGCTGTTGCTGAAACTTCCTGCTGTCCTTTGGCTCTGCCTTCCTGCAGCCCTTTTTCAAAACCTTCCTGGTAGGCCTGCTCAAATCTCTTCTTTGCTTCCTCTTCCACGTTTAGCTTTGGGGTTACCGGAACCACTTTTCCGTTTTGAACTGATACCGGCCCCGTTGATGTCCAGCGCGCCAGCGCCTCACGATCATCTTTTTCGATTACCTTAGATAAAGTCTTCACCACTACCACCTAACATAATTGTTCCTTCATCTGCCAGACGTTTGGCCACTGCCAAAATCTCTTTCTGCGCGGTTTCAACCTCACTTACACGCACAGGACCTCTGGTTTCCATATCATCTGCCAGCATCTCTGCAGCACGTTTAGATAGGTTGCGCAAGAATTTGTCTTTCATTCCCTCTTCAGAACCTTTAAGTGCAAGCACCAGAACATCGGTGCTGACTTCACGCAGCAGCGCCTGAATACCTCTGTCGTCCACATCCATAAGATCGCCAAAGATAAACATAAGATCAGAGATATCTTCAGCAAGCTCGCTGTCAGTTTCATTGATACTATCCATAATGCCGCTTTCGATAGATGAGTCAACAAAGTTAAGAATATTTGCTGCAGCCTGTGTGCCACCAACACTGGAGGATTTATACTGATCTTTGCCTTCAAAGTGTTTGAGCATTATTGAGTCCAACTCCTGCAATGCAGTAGGCTGAATGCCATCGAGTGTGGCGATACGCATAATAATGTCGTGGCGAATACGTTGTGGCATTTCTGCCAATACCTCGGCGGCATGGTCTGGCTCTAAAAAGCCAAGCACAATTGCAATAATCTGCGGATGCTCAAGGCGAATCATCTCGGCAATAACTTTCGCATCCAGCCACTTTAGCTGATCCAGGCCTGCATTTACTCCGCCAAGCTGAATTCTGTCCAAAATACCCTGGGCCTTATCATCACCAAGCGCTTTGGTTAAAACCTTTCTAACATACTCAATTGATCCCATCCCGAGTGAGGTGGAGTCATTTAGTGAGTCGTTGAATGCAAGCAGCACAGATTCAGCTTCATCCTTTTGGATCTTCTCAATCTTGGACATTGCATGACCAACTGTCTGGACCTCTTTCGGCTCCAGGTGTTTCATCACCTGAGAGGCTACCTCCTCTCCAAGGCTCATTAAAAACAGTGCTGCTTTTCTTGTACCATCCATCAGGGTCTACCTTATGACTCTTGCTCCATCCAGCTTTTGACAATATTTGCTGCTAATGCCGGATCCTCACTTGCTATCTCCCTTGCCTTGTCCACATCAGAATCGAACTGCGTAACCTGCTTCTCGATCTGTGGTGGCGGGGCTACCGGTTCTGCACCAGCTGCAGCCATTACTGGGGCTGGCGCCGGGGCTGCTACCACCTTTGGCTCTATCTTAGGAATCAGCGCCTTTATTACTGGTTTAATTACAACCATTACAAGTATTATGCCAACCAACGCAAATGCAACGATTCTTACCACATCCATAAACCATGGCTGCTCAAGCATTCCCGGCTCTTCTACCACTGGTTTAGATGGCTTTTTAAAGCTGGCATTCATTACGCTTAAACGGTCTCCGCGTTCTTCGTCAAAACCAACTGCCTCTTTTACAAGTGCGGTAATATTATCAAGTTGCTGCTGCGTTAATGGTTGTGACTCACCTCCATCTTTGGCAGGCATATCATCCACCACTACCGCAATCGTCAATTTTTTGATCTCACCACTTGAGCTCTTTTGATGACTAATAGTTTTTCCAAGCTCATAGTTTCTGACAGCATTTCTGGTCGAATTGCCCCCTCCACCTGCAGCTGATTCCCCAGATGTTAATCCTGCCGCAGTTGGTGGCTGGTTTGTTAGCGCGCCAGGAACACCGCCTGAGCCAACACCTCCAGAATTTGTCTCTTCCGAAGTCTGCTCGCTACGAACCACACCCTCTTTATCAAACTGTTCTCTGGTACTCTCGGAGAATGAAAAGTCCAACTCCGCTGCCACAGATGCCCTTACCCCCCCGTCACCAATAAATGGGGTGAGGATGGTTTCGATTCTACTAATCAACATTGACTCAATACTTTGACGGTATTCCAGCTGCCTGGTGCTTTGGGCCATCAGACCATCTTCATTATTTCTTGAAAGAAGACGTCCGCGCTGATCGATTACAGTTACATCTTCGTATTCCATATTAGAAACACTGGATGCAACCAGATGAACGACAGAGGCAACCTGGCCATCTGACAACCCTCTGCCTGGATAAAGATTCACCACTACTGAGGCCTTGGATTTACCCTGATCCCTTACAAACGCCGATTTTTTGGCAAGTGCAAGATGAACCCTTGCACTTTCTACACTTTGGATCTGAGTAATTGAACGTGCAATCTCCGACTCCAGTGCATGATTATATCTTGCGGTTTCAACAAATTGGCTTGTGCCAAAACCCTGCTCTTCTTCTAATAGCTCAAAACCTCTTCCAGAACCAGACGGCAATCCTTCCCCGGCAAGTTTTAATCTAGCCTCATACACCTGCCCACTTGGAACCATTACAGCACCAGTGCTATTGTCAATTTTATACGGAATATTTATCTTCCCAAGCGCCTCCATTACCTTTGTCGCATCTCGACCAGAAAGGTCTGCAAACAAGGTCTTATATGCTGGTTCTTTTGCCCAGTTAAATAAAGTAATTCCGCCTGCAATTGCTGCAGCAAGAATAATAATCAACCAAAGCTGTTTAATCGCTCTGTCACCTATCGGACTACCAGGCTTGACCACCTGCTCCGGTACTCCCGCCTGTGTTGTTTGTGCTGGTAGATTTTGTTGCTCGTCTGCCATTTTTCACTTCCTACTTATTGTTCTTATACTCTTTTAGCTAATGCTATTAAACCGACATGTTCATAACTTCCCGATATGACTCTAATAATTTATTTCTTACCTCAATCATCGCTGTAGAAGCTACCCTCGCTTTTTGCTGGGCAATCATCGTACCAACCAGATCATTAGATTCGCCGCGCACAAAGGCATCCGCCATACTATGAGATGTTTGCTGCAACTCATTTACCTGGTCTATTGAATTTTGCAAAATACTTGCAAAATCGGCTTTCTGGGTGGCATTTGCTCCGGCATTTATCTTAGGTTCCTGATTGGCTGCCTGAGCCTTCATTGCTTCCATCTGCTTTAGAAATGGATTGATACCTGCTGCATTCATATCTTTCTACCTCGTATTTTTATTTTAAGCACACTGTGCACTATATGCCGCTGGAACCTCGTACCCAGAGTCACGCAGCTTTGCCAATTTATAACGCAGGGTTCTGCTGCTAATTCCAAGAATCTGCGCAGCATCTTTTCTGCTTCCGTTAACCTTTTTCATAACCTGAATAATGGTTTCGTGCTCACTATGTCGCACCTGATCCTCAAGGCTTACTTGCTCATTACCCCCTTTTATTTCTAGCTCTTGAGCATCTACTGACAAAATCTTGTCGGTTACTTGGCCAAACTCTTCTTCATATTGAATGGATATATCATCTATTTGGTCACCGGTTGCCAAGATAAGAGCTCTTTGGATCACATTTTCCAGTTCACGCACATTACCCGGCCATTTATAGCCAAGTAGTCTCATCTCGGCTTCAGGGGTCAAACTCGGTACTATTCCTCTATTAATAGAGTGTTTTTGAATCAGCGAATTTGCCAATGGAAGGATGTCGTCTGCACGTTCACGCAAAGGATTAAGGTGTAAAGGAAATACATTCAAACGATAATAAAGGTCTTCACGAAACCTTCCCTGCTTAACTTCTTCTTTCAAATTCCGGTTTGTTGTTGCCAAAACTCTGACATTCAGTGGGATAGGTTGCGAACCACAAATTCTTTCTACCTCTTTCTCCTGCAGCACCCTTAGCAATTTTGCCTGCAAAGCCGGAGCGATTTCCGAAATCTCATCCAGCAGCAAAGTGCCGCCCTGAGCTTGTTCAAACTTACCTGCATGAGTCTGTAGCGCCCCGGTAAATGCGCCTTTTTCATATCCAAATAAAAGCGCTTCCAACATATTTTCCGGGATTGCTGCACAGTTGATTGCAACAAAAGGCCCTTTAGATCTATTCGATGCTCCATGAATAAAGCGAGCGACCACTTCTTTTCCAGCGCCACTTTCTCCACTTATCAGCACCGATACCTCAGATGCAGCAACTCTACTGGCAAGGGCATAGAGCCTTTTTGACTTTTCCGATTCAAGAATGACGTTTTCTGCAATTGCTCTTTTGGCATGTTTTGCAATTCCGAACTCAGCCTTGCTAACCGATACGGGCTTCACCCAGTAATCGACAGCACCTTGACGCATAACATCAACTGCATGCTGCACTTCGTTATTAGATGAAACAACGATAACCGGAATAGTAACCGCTTCAGAATTAACGGACTTTATAAATCCACTCCATGACTCTGTACTCGCATTGGTGTCAATGATTATCAGATTGATAAACTCACTCTGCATAACCTGCATTGCCTTGTGGATATCTTTTACCACAATGGCGCTGTACCCAATATTATTTGCTGCAGACACATAGGATTCAGAGCTGTCAGGCTCATTTTCGATAATCAGTATGTTTATCTGTTGTGTCATGGTTTACCTCGATCTTTGCTAAGCAACTGCTCTATTAATACATTTGCTTATGCGGATGCAAAGCGCATACCAAACCAATAACACATTGTTTTATAATACTTTTAAGCAGCAACTCGCTTCCTAAGTCAATAATCCGTCATTAACTTTTTGCGGTGCTACATCGCATATTTGCGCATCTTCTCCACAAGCGTGGTTCTGCGCAGATTCAGCAACTTAGCAGCCTGGGCAACAATTCCGTTCGATTCCTTTAATGCCTGGCGTATCAGATCCTTCTCCAAATCAGTCATGGTTTGCTTAAGATCAATACCATTTTCGTCAAGCGCAAGTGAAGTAGGTGCATCAGATTGAGTTTGTGCTTCTTCATACTCCTCCCTTTCAATCTCAACCTCTACCACATCTGAATCGACACTATTTAGGATCTTTTGCGGCAGATCCATTACCCCAACAGGTTTATCCGGACACAGGATAAATAACCGTTCGACCACATTAACCAGCTCACGCACATTCCCAGGCCAATGATACTGACTAAGTATTGCCTCAGCCTCAGGAGTGATATGTAAATTGCCACGCCCTTCACTTTCCATACGGCGCACGAACTCTTTTAACAACAGACGTACATCATCCAAACGAATACGCAGAGCAGGAATCTCAATCGGGAATACATTCAAGCGATAGAACAAATCCTCACGAAACTCTCCTTCAGTGATTCTCTCCTCAAGATTTCTGTGAGTCGCAGCAATAATTCTAACATCTGCCACGATGCTTTTATTGCTGCCAACTCTTTCAAATACTTTTTCCTGCAATACCCGCAACAACTTTACCTGCATTTGCAGACTCATATCACCAATTTCATCCAGAAATAATGTCCCGCCCTGAGCCAGCTCAAACCGCCCCTGTCTTGCGGTTATTGCGCCGGTAAACGCGCCCTTCTCGTGCCCAAAAAGCTCACTCTCCAAAAGGTCGCTAGGAATTGCACCACAATTTACCGGCACAAATGGCTTATCCCTTCTTGAAGAAAGGTGATGAATATTTCTGGCGACAACCTCTTTACCAGTCCCCGACTCACCAAGCACCAATACCGTTGCATCTGTCTTTGCAACCTGTTCGATAAGATATCTATTACGCTGAATTACCGTGCTTTCACCAACTAAAGGAGGAACATTGGGGTTAAAGTGGTGCTGTTCTTGTTTTTTAATTACCTGATTGACTGCCTGGTTAATTGCAGCCGTCAGCTTCGACTGTTTGAATGGGTAATCGATAAGCCCGGAAACCTTGGCGCTGTATCCAGCAATATTTGGCTTGGCGCCACTCTCTTCAACAATAAGAAAAATCGGCATAGAAGGTGACTGCGCTTTTATCGCATCAACCCGAGACTTCCAAATCACATCCGACTCTTCAGAAGAAACAATCACCATTGCAAGGCGATCATTACCTTGGATCTTGTCTTTTATTTGATTATCATCATGAATCAGGTCTACATAATGCTCCAGAAACTGCAAAACAGTCTCCAGTTCGTGCCCGCGATCCTTATTGGAATCTACCACCAAAATTTTTGCCACTACATATCCCTCGTTAATTAATCAACTCTTCCATGCGTCAAAAAAGTGACTGACTCTATAATATTTAGCTGATGGACAAACAAAGAACTGTGACATTGATCACAACTTTAGAAATTAGTGATTAATAGCATTTATCACCTATTTGCGATAAATCCATGATTTATTGTTAAGTTAATACCACACTTACATTTTTTTGACTTTTTCAATTTAACAAAAAATTCACATTCAAAAAATGTCAAAAAAATTTCATCCACACAGAAAATAAATCGGACAGAAAGTGACTAGAGAGATTGCTTTTTAATCCCGCCAAAACTCCAGCCTATAAAAGGTGTATTTCATCCGGGAATTATGCATGAGAGAATGGAAAGACTGGATACTGGCCTTCGCCAGTATGACGTACACCGTAAATTTGTAGTTGAATCATTTTTTATATGTAATAACGCAAAATAAGTAGGCGCAGTAGTTACAAATAAAAAAGGTGGCCTAAGCCACCTTTCCGATTCCCTACCCAAGCATCCTGCTTGCCCCTCCATCCTGGAGGATCATCATCCTTCCAATCCGTTGTTCCCTTTTTATTCAAAAGTTGAGCGTATAGTACTCCTTCAATTTCCATTTGCAATACGGTTCAAAAGCATCGTCAAACTGCGACATTTAAATAAATTCTTTTAAAAACTTACAGATACAACTTTTGCCTGATAACCTGAATATGAATCACTGCTCACAAACCCAATTTCACCTACAGTAATGTAAGAATTTTCTTACAAATGCGACGCATTTTTAAATACATCAGGCTATTTACAACTCACTTCCTGACAGCAAAAAGTCCGTTTTTAAGTTTTTAATGTGATTTTATTTGTTATTTTTTTGTGACAGTATCGACAAAAAAATAATCTTGTGTTAGCATTTACTAATATTGTGAACTGAAACAAGTTTCTTCATGAAACCTTCATTTACAGGTCTTTGCAATACGGTTTCATAGCAACATTAATAAGCAAAAAACCAAATTCAGTTGGCACCATCTTTGCTGTAAATGCCGCGAATGATTTATTAATCGCAGCACCGCTTTTTCAACGTATTTTAACAAGTAGTTTTACCTGAATCGGATAAAAAAATGATCAAACAATTTATTAAAATAGTATTTACCCTTACCGTTGCTTTTTCTATTACCGCATGCGGTGGCGGCTCATCTTCTGACACACCAGACAGCAACCACCACCAAAAAACCAAACAAAACAATAACCAGCAAGAGCTTAATATAGAGTCGATAGACCTATCTGAATATAATGAGAACATAATAATTTCAACGGTAGACGCCGAAGGCAACCCTGTTGCCGGCACCTGGGTGCAGTGGATTGTAGCAGATGTTACCGCTGAAGAAATGATTGATGCTGTTTGTATTGATGATCAATGCACAACCTGGGTTATTGACCAGTTTCCAACTAATACTATCCGCGTAGAAGCAACTAAATATGTAGAATGGGAAAATGACCAAAATTGCTATTATGCATTTGCCGGTGAAAAATACATTGATACATCTATACAGGAAGTTCAGAAAGTACAAATTATTGTTGAGCCAATACCGGATATCTGCGAATAATATTCCGGTTTTACAACCCAAAAAAAATATTTGAAATGGCGACATAATTTTATGTCGCTTTTTTAATACGCATTTACACTCCAATTATCCATTTTTTTATACCTATCCTGAACAAATCTCTGGTAACCTATATATTCCTGATCTAATTTCTTTGCAGCCCTTTATTTACGGCAAATATAGCCGCTATGCTGTGATATACTTGAAATATATCTTTTACGATTTTTACTGGATGCCGATATGAAAAACATAGAGAAATCAAAAAAACTGGAAAATGTTTGTTACGACATACGTGGACCTGTTTTTGATGAAGCCAGACGCCTTGAAGAGGAAGGCCATAGAATCCTTAAACTTAATATCGGTAACCCAGCCCCATTTGGTTTTGAAGCACCTGATGAAATCCTTCAAGACGTTATTCTTAATCTGCCTAAGGCGCAAGGCTATAGTGAGTCGAAAGGGCTTTTTTCAGCCCGCAAGGCAATTATGCAATATTGCCAGCAAATTAATATCGAAAATGTTGAAATCAACGACATCTACATGGGAAATGGCGTTAGTGAACTAATAGTTATGGCAATGCAGGCATTGCTGAATAACGGAGACGAGTTATTAATCCCAGCGCCAGACTACCCACTTTGGACCGCGTCTGTCGGCCTGGCTGGTGGCAAGCCCGTTCATTATCTATGTGATGAGAATAATGGCTGGCAACCAAGTATAGATGACATTAAATCTAAGATTACGCCAAATACACGTGGCATCCTGGTCATCAACCCTAATAATCCAACTGGTGCGGTTTATAGTAAAGAGTTGCTTGAAGAGATTATCGAGGTAGCTAGGGAGCACGACCTTATTATCTTTTCTGATGAGATTTACGATAAGATTCTTTACGATGACGCCAAGCACATTCCGATTGCTTCTTTAGCAAACGACTTGGTTTTTGTAACATTTAATGGCCTGTCTAAATCCTATAGAGTTGCAGGCTTTAGGGCTGGCTGGCTTATTATCAGTGGCGCGAAACACCGGGCCAATGGTTATATTCAGGGTTTAGAGATGCTTTCCAATATGAGGCTTTGCAGCAATGTACCGGCTCAGCATGCTGTTCAGACAGCTCTGGGAGGCTATCAAAGCATTAATGACTTGATTGTACCGGGCGGCCGCCTTTACGAACAAAGGGAAAAAGCGTACCAGCTTTTAACACAAATCCCCGGGGTTTCTTGTGTCAAACCGATGGGTGCCTTATACCTGTTTCCAAAACTGGACCCTGAAATTTATAAGATCCCTAATGACCAAATCTTCGTGCTTGAACTGCTGAAGCAGAAAAAAATACTGATTGTAGAGGGCTCGGCATTTAACTTCCCTGGCACAGACCATTTCCGCCTGGTATTTCTACCCAGAGTTGACCAACTTGAAGACGCAATTGAGAAGATCGCAGATTTTCTCGAAGTTTACAGGCGCTAAGCATTCTCAGCTAAAAAGTCCCCCTTACCCAACCATGGCCCAGAGTTTTTTTGCTCTGGGCGATTAATTTTATTTGCGATATCTTCTAAATAACTGCAAATAGTAGTATTATCTACGTTTAGATTTGATGCAAATCATAAAATTTCGGATACCAAATGGATCGCTGGGGAGTTGGTATCGTTAAGACATATTTTGAAGCAGGGACTGATTAAATATGCGATTTTTTTTCAAAAATATTGTTTGTTTCGTTGCCGTACTTTCAATGAGTACTGCTGTACTTGCCAGTACCTCTGCCGTTCCAAACAATACAGAAGCTGCAAAAAGAAGAGCAGGTGACAATAACCGTTCACACCGCGAATATCGTCTCGGCGTCTTACTTGGACTGTCTGGATCTGGCCTGGTTTACAGTAAAGATGGCATTGAGGCTATAAAACTTGCCGTTGACGAAATAAATAAAAAAGGCGGAATGCTTGGAAAGCACAAGATCAAGCTTTTTATACGCAACACCAATACTAGGTCTGATGTTGCGCTGAGAGAGGCTAGCAGCTTAATCCTGCACGACAAAGTTGATGCAATCCTGGGCACCTATTCAAGCGCTACCGCTCTTGCCATCAAGCCATTGGTCCATAAATATAAAACTCTGCTAATAACTGCAATCAGCAATTCAGAAAACGTCACCTTAAAGAATAATTCTCCATATATCTTCAGCGTTGGGCCAAACAGTTATATGCAAGCTGCAGCCATTGCTATCGGCGTGGCACGCCTTGCCAAAAAGAACGGCTGGCAAACATATTCAACTATTGCGTCTGACTATGAGTGGGGAAGGTCAACGCAGGGCAATATAGTAAACCTGTTAAAAAATCAAGCCCCTGAGCTTAAACTGATCAATGAAGAGTGGCCACGACTTGGGGAGCTCAATTTCACCCCCTACATTTCCAATATCGCCAAACTAACACCAGACTTCGTCCTTGGGGTTATTGCCTCCCTGGACAACGTACGCTGGATTCATACCGCAAATGCCACAAATTTTTTTGACCGTTTTGCATATCCAGGTTCGTTAATAAGTGTGTCCGAGCTGATCAGGCAAAAAGAAATCCTACCACGAGGAATGACTGGTGTTGCCAGAGCTCCTTTTTTTGCCCACCTTGACAACCCCATCATGGAACAATTTGCAAGCAATTATAAGTCAAACTTCAGACACTACCCGAGTGATTGGGCAGTTTTAGAATATGATGCCGTTTATGCCCTCAAACAAGGGATTGAAGCAGCAAATTCGCTTGATAACGAAAAGATCTCGAATGTTATGTCATCCTTAAAAGTCAAAACAACCAGAGGAAATTTACAGTTTAGACCAATTGACAATCAGCTAAACTGCCCCTCATATTTTGGTGTGATTGCGGACTCAAAAGATTACAAGTTCCCAATCCTAAAAGACTTGCAGCTTATATCAGGAGAGGAATCGATGCGTAGCGAAGAAGAGATAAAAGCGTTACGAAACGAATAATAAGCTGAAGAAACAAAAGCAAACATACTTAGAACTAAAAATAGTCAAGGCAAGCAATGAACCTGAACATTAAAACCAAGATTATCTTAAACGTAACGCTGGTTATTATTTGCTCCATATTGCTATTTACCGCAATTGTGTCTGTGATGCTTTGGGAGCAAACCGAAAGAAAGGCTCACACTCGAATTCTATCTGCAGCAAACATTGTCGCAGAACGCCTTGAAAATAAAAACAAAAGCCTAAAAGACACCTCTTCAAAAATTGCATCAACCTCAGAACTGGCTAACCTGGCAAACTTTATTCAGGAAACCAAAAATATAAAAGAGATGGAGGGAATGTTAAAAAATGAACGCAAATCACTTGCATTATCTTTGTATTCTATCGCTATAACAACCGGAATTCCGCAGCTTACAATATACGGAACCGACCAAAAGTGGATTTGCCATGTTGAAATTTCCAAAAATACCGCAAAACTATCTATACCAGACGATAGAAACCGGGAAAAATATCTGCAAGCAGAAACAATAAAAGGGAAAACACCATCAGATGCTCAGTGGAAACAGATAAGGATTGCTCCAATACCAACCTATATTCAATCAGAATATCCACACATGCCACAATCAAGCATTATTGAAAGTAAAAATGGCTTATGGATTACTGCCCAGGCCCCGCTTCTAATCAGCACTATTGATATAAGCACACTTAATGAGCATAAAAGACAAGTTGGAGCCTTACATCTTAGAACCCCATTTGGTAATAGTTTTACCAATGACATATACAAGCTGACAAACCTAAAAGTCAACCTCTACCTGCATAACAAATATGTTGCTGGCAATATCCCTGCACAAAATGAAATTTCACCCCAAATTTCTACTGGAAGAACAGTAAACACCTTTAACACGCTACTAAGCGAAAGAACAAATTTCGACGTTGCAAATATTTATGATCAATCATATTTCAGAGGAGTAATTCCACTAGCATCTAGTGGCACAGTACTTGGGCACTTTGCAATATTCCTTTCTCAACAAGAAACCCAAACTGATCTTAACCACATAGTAAAAACGCTGCTCCTTGCAGCCCTTTTGGTTATTCTGCTTTCGGTAATTGCATCCCTGATTACTGCAAAAAGTATTGTTAAACCAATTATGGATCTAATAATGATAATGCGTCAGGTAGAAGAAAAAGGGGACTTTTCTATAAGAGCTAAAAGTGACGGCATAAGTGAAATTGCTTTGGCTGGCAGGGCCTTTAATAGCCTTATTGAAGAATTACAAAATGAAACAACCAGCAGAAAATATGCAGAAAACAAACTGGCTGATAACAGCATTGCCATTGAAGATCAAATCGCATCACGTACCAACGAACTTGAGAGAAAGACCCATGAATTAGCCCGATCTAATAAAAACATATCAAGCTTTCTGTTAACCATGAGCCATGAAATTCGGTCTCCCATGAATGGAACTATAGGGATGCTGAAACTGTTAACCGAAACAGAACTTTCCGACGAACAACGCGAGCTGATAGAAATTGCCGATAAATCTAATAATGCTATGGCTAATATTGTTGCCGACGTTTTAGAACTATCACAGGTTGCAAGTGGCAAAATAGCAGTTGAAAACATTCCGTTTGATATCAGGGTGCTGGTTGAAGATATTATTGAGATATTGGAAGATAAGGCTCAAATGAAGATGCTAGATCTTTCTTATCTGATAAATGCACAGGTTCCTCAAAAGGTAAGCGGAGATCCTACAAAGCTTCGCCAAATACTAAACCACCTTATCAGCAATACCATCAAATTCACTGAGCGTGGCAAGATATTAATCCACGTAACAGCTGATTCAAAAACCATTAATAAAGATGAAAACTCTCATTTTGATATAAGATTTGAGATCTATGATTCAGGCATAAAACCTGAACAAGCTCGCAAGCAGGTTTTTAATTCAATCGACCTGGCAACAGGGGATAATAAACTCAACCCAGAAGAAACCGGGCTGGGAATTTCCATATGCAACCAACTTGTCAACAAGCTTGGAGGAAACTTTGAGATCAAAAAGGATATGGAGAGCGGTAGCTGCTTTGTTATCACCATACCTTTTAGCAATTTCACCCTTGAAGAAGAGATAATTGAAAAAACTGCCTATTTAGTTGGTAAAAAAGTTCTTCTAGTTGATAGCATACCTGCAAACAGCTTAGTGATCCAACAACACCTAATGCAGTGGGAAATTGAATTTCAAGCTACCTCAAGCGAATCTGAAGCTAAAAACCTTCTACTTGAAGCATATAAATCCAAAATTCCATTTGATCTAATTTTGATTGACGTACAAAGCCCGCAAATTCAAGGTGTCAAACTATCAAGTTGGATATCATCCAATCAAAATCAAGCAAAAACTAAGCAGGTTTTGATTACGCTGCAAGGAGTTAAGGGTGATGCAAATATCGTCAGCAACGCAGGCATCAGTGGTTACCTAAGCACCCCAATCAAAGCTCAGCAATTACACCAATGCCTTTCGATGGTATTTGGCATCAAGCCAAACAACTATAAGCCACTAATAACCAAACATTCTATCAAAGAATCCAATAGAGCTAACTCAATTCATGTTTTACTTATAGATAACGACCTTAATCAGCTTAAGTCATTATCTAATGCATTAAAGGCATATAACATCAATTCGGATATATGCACCAATAGCGAGATAGTCTCAAAGGTCATCTCATCAAATAAATATTCGATGATCTTTGCAAAGGCCAACATGCCTGTATTAAATGCTAAGGAGATAGCGCAAATTATTAATAGAGTCGAGAAAACAAAGATTCCTATTTACGCAATTGATAGCAATACCGGCAAAAGAGGAGAGATGCAAAGCAATGGGCTGACAGGCGTCATTAACACTCCATTTGAGCATGCACAAATAAAACAAATAATTGAAAAACATTTCGACTTTAAAAAGCTTATACAAGAGGCTGAGCTTAACACTCAGCGCAAGCAGATAGTTCTTCGAAGCAACAACCAAGCCATCGATATCACCACAATTTTATCTCTAAGATCTTTAATACCAAAAGAAGAGTTAGAGAGTTTCATTACCGGCTTTTTCGATTCATGTAAAAAGCAAATTAAAAAATTAGAGCTTGCCTACGCTGCCAATGATGATAACCAGCTGATTTTTGTCACACATACTCTTAAACGCAGCTGCGCTAATATGGGAGCTATTCGAATCTCTGGCCTATGTCATTTACTAGAACACCATTTTGGAAATAATGGCTTTGATCATGCTATTCCTAAAATGATATCCAATATTGAAGACGAAATTCATAACTTAATGAAGACTTTACCGAAAGAAATTGGAGCTTTTCCAAGCTAAAGTATTTGTTTTCCAGTCCCCGATATCACTAACAAATAATAACAGCAAAATTACTTCACATATTTTGGTAAACAATCAGCCTACCCCCTGGTATATTGGTACGTTTAAGACTAAAATTATCGGTAATTCTAGTATGCTAATAGCTAGATTCAGGAATACAGCAACTTTCCATTTTGGATAGACACAGTCAAGCAACGTCGAGCAAAAGTTAATAGCAATAAAGACAGCGCAGGCGCAAGTTACATGGAGTTTAACTAGATATGATGTCACGCTGGGGAATCAGAGCCAAAGTATTATTAATGGCCTTAACCCCCCCTACCCTTATCGCTCTTTGCCTCGGCTTTTATTTAGTTCAAACTCAGATCACAGGTTTTGAAGACTCTCTGATCGCCCGCGGCAAAACCATAGCCAACCAATTGGCCCCTGCTAGCGAATACGGAGTACAAACCAGAAAATACGAGCTATTACAAGACCTTGCAGATGCGGCTCTTGGCGAGCTTGATGTGAAATCAGTAACCATTACCGACAACAAAGGGCGCTTACTGGCACAATCGCGCCGCCACCTTACCGAATCACTACCCCAGGCATTAATATCTAACCTGCTGAAACTATTTATCCGCGATGATATTCCGCTGATTTTTGAAGCAGAAATCAAACAATCGAGCTTTTTAACCTCTAATAACAGGCGTCGCCCATCTCTTAGTAACAACATCTCTTCATTAGGCAGGGTTACTGTTGAACTTTCATTGCGAGCTACCACATTAAAGCAATCCCAGGCACTACTTAACAGCGCACTTATAACCATAATAACGGTTATAGTTTCAATTATCCTAGGGCTTTGGGCCAGCCGCACTGTTACTGCGCCAATAGTGAAGTTGAACAATGCGGTAGAAGAGTTGGAAAAAGGTAAGTTTAACACCAGGGTTGCAGAACACTCCGGAGGTGAGCTTGGAACACTGGAACGGGGTTTTAACTCTATGGCGGTTTCCTTGCAACAGGCGCATGAAGAACTCCAGGAGAAGGTAGATCAGGCAACCCAGGAACTTAGAGAAACACTTGAAGCGGTTGAGATCCAAAACGTTGAACTAGATATCGCTCGAAAGAAAGCACTTGAAGCAAGTAAGGTTAAGTCTGAATTCCTTGCGAATATGAGCCACGAGATCCGAACCCCGATTAACGGAATTCTTGGCTTCACCGACCTACTTTCTCATAGCCAGCTTGATGACGAGCAGCTCGATTACCTTAACACCATTAAGGAATCAGGAGCCAACCTTCTTGCCATTATCAATGATATTCTCGACTTCTCTAAAATTGAAGCAGGAAAACTGGTTATAGATAACGTTGCCTTTGATATGCGCGACTGCGTTGAAGAAGTATTCTCGCTACTTGCGCCATCTGCATACAACAAAAACCTAGAACTGGTGCATCTGATATACAGCGATGTACCGCTTAAGCTCCATGGCGACCCTATAAGAATCAGGCAAGTACTAACTAACCTGGTGCACAATGCAATCAAATTTACCTCGACCGGGCGCGTAGTGGTACGCATTATGCTGGACGAAGACAAAGACGACGATTGCATGATCCGCATTACCGTTGCCGATACCGGAATTGGGCTGAATGAAGAAGAGCAGAAAAAACTATTCAATGCATTTGCTCAAGCAGATACCTCAACCACAAGACGCTTTGGAGGAGCTGGCCTTGGCCTGGTTATCTCAAAAAAACTTGTGGAACAGATGGGCGGCCAGATCGGCCTTGAAAGTGAAATTGATAAAGGCTCAACCTTCTGGTTTACCCTAAAGCTTAATAAGCAGCGTTCAAATGAAGCCGCAGAGCAAAAGGCAATAGAAACGCCTCTTAAAGGGCGTAAAATTCTATTGCTTGATGAAATGCCTTTGTCTCGACTAGCTTTACGCCACATATTCGAATCATGGAATATCAGCGTAACCGAGGTAGATAACAAACACAGCTTTATTTCCCTGATTACCGCAGATAAAGGCTGGGACATGGCTGTTGTGGGCCTATCGCGCACCGACCTAAATGGCCAGGCATTCCAGCTATTGATGGGCAAAGTTATCTCATACAAGGTACCGGTAGTAGCAATGGCCAACACCGTTGACCGCAACGAGCTGCGGCAATTATTCCTGCAAGGAGCATCTGCCTCACTTCCAAAAGCTACCAGAAGGCAAACTTTATACCGCGAATTCTGCCGTATTATTCAAGACCCGGAAGCAGCAATTAACCACATTGTCGCCAAAAAAGAAGAAGCGAAAAAAGAAAGCATTGCTGATACTACACATATCACACCAGTTGATTCAACCCTGGACAAATTACACGTTCTGGTAGTAGACGATAACCGGATCAACAGAAAGCTAGCCTGCACACTGGTTCTGAAGCATAACGCATCTATCGCTGAGGCTGAGAATGGCCAGGAAGCTGTAAATAAAGCAACTAGCGAAAACTTCGATATTATTTTGATGGATATACACATGCCAATCATGAATGGAGAAGATGCATCCAAAAAGATCAGAGAAACGCTCCCAAAAGAAGCGCAGCCAACAATAGTTGCTCTAACCGCTAACGCCATGCCCGGCGAAAAAGAACATCTGCTTAATAGTGGTTATATAGACGAGTGTTTGATCAAACCGATAACTGAAGAACAGCTGCTAAGCATCCTTAACAAACGCATAGATCATAACAACCGCAACCGCGAAAACTCAATCAAGATCGAAAAAGAGGCCATAGATAAAACAGATCACAGCAATAATGGACTAACTGAAGAGTTATTCACCATGCTAAAGGCAGAGCTTCCAACCCACCGCACTAAGATTTCATCGCATTATGAAGACAAAGACTTCCCTAATCTGCAAGACAGCGTACACAAACTGCATGGTGCAGCCAGTGTTTGTGGTGTGCCTGAACTTAAGCAGGCATGCCTTGAATTAGAAAATCTGCTTCGCGATGGAAATTTCGATAATATAGACCAGCCGTATCAACGCTTAATTCATATTGTTGACCAAATCATGATTGAGTAACGCCTGTAAACTATCTATTTAAATCGACTAATACCTGATAAACAAGGTAGAATCAGCTAAAACAAACTACTATTTTTTAGCCGTTTAATACCCGGAGCCAGAATGGATCTTATCAATGATATTCTTCTCGGTGTCAATATCGACCACATCGCCACGCTGCGCCAGGCACGCGGCACAATATATCCTGACCCAGTACAAGCCGCATTTATTGCTGAACAGGCTGGCGCTGACTTGATTACAGTTCACCTGCGCGAAGATCGCCGCCATATTCAAGACAGAGATATCGAGCTACTTTCGCAGACAATCCAGACCAGAATGAATCTGGAGATAGCGGTAACCGATGAGATGGTTGACATCGCAAAAAAATTCGCCCCTTCTGATTGCTGCCTGGTCCCGGAAAAACGGGAAGAGCTTACAACAGAAGGCGGACTTGATGTAAGAAATAACCTAAGCAGAATAAAAGATGCTACTACAGTACTTCACGAAAGTAACATCGAGGTTTCGCTATTTATTGATCCTTCCAAGGATCAACTTGATGCAGCACTTGAAACCGGAGCACGTGTAGTTGAAATCCACACCGGACACTATGCTGATGCCAATAAACCGGCAGAACAGAAAAAAGAACTGGCAGAGATAATCGCCGGGGTAGAGTATGCACATGATATTGGCCTGAAGGTTAATGCCGGGCACGGCCTGCACTATCATAATGTTGAACCAGTTGCAGCGCTTACACCAATAAGAGAACTAAACATTGGGCATGCAATTATCGCCCGAGCTGTAATAGCGGGACTTGACTCTGCCGTTAAAGAAATGAAGCAAATCATTCGTCACGCCCGAAAAGTTGGCAATTTATAGACGCAAAGCTAACAAAATGATTATCGGAATTGGAACAGACATAGTAGAAGTTGA
The DNA here is from genome assembly GCA_004796365.1 of Gammaproteobacteria bacterium. Classification (GTDB taxonomy): domain Bacteria; phylum Pseudomonadota; class Gammaproteobacteria; order QZLD01; family QZLD01; genus QZLE01. The sequence continues at coordinate 31,538 of QZLE01000084.1, forward strand.
GCGCATAGAAAGATCATTAGCGCGTAATCCACAAAGATTTGCCCAACGTATACTTTCTGAAAATGAATACACAAAGTTCAAAGAAAGCAAATTCCCAGAACGTTTTCTAGCCAAAAGGTTTGCAGCGAAAGAGGCATTTGCCAAAGCCCTAGGAACCGGAATTGGTAATGGCCTGAACCTTTGCGATATTGAGCTTTCCAACTCAGAGCTTGGCAAACCTGTAATCAGCTATATTGGCAATAATGAAAAAATACTTGGCGCCCTTAAGCCAGAAACATCATCCCACATATCCATTTCGGATGAAAAGCATTATGCAATCGCATTTGTGGTTATCGAAAAATCGCCCTAAAAACCTATAAAACCAGTGGCAACACTAGATATCTAACGGACTAAACACCCCCCTACCGCCACGATTCAGCACATGAGTATAAATTTGTGTAGTACTTAAATCCTTATGTCCAAGTAACTCCTGCACCGTCCTGATGTCGTAGCCATTTTCCATCAAATGGGTGGCAAAAGAATGACGCAGAGTATGCGGAGTCACCTTTTTATTTATTCCCGCCAAATCAGAAGCCTTTTTAACAGCACGTTGCAAGGTCTGCTCACAAGCATGATGCCTGCGCTCAAGTTTTGTACGCGGATCCGTTGAAAGTTTAAACGCAGGAAACACATACTGCCAACGCCATTCATATGCAGCATTCGGGTATTTTCTTTCCAAAGCAAAAGGCAAATAGACCCCAGAAACCTTGTTCTCCCTATCACTTAAATATAAACCCTCAACGTTTTCCAAATGATCCTTTAAGGCAGGAACAATAGACTGCGGTAACACAGTTACTCTGTCCTTCCCCCCTTTACCATTACGCACCACAATCTCATTGCGCTCAAAATCCAGATCAAAAATCCGCAACCTTATCAGCTCCATAAGGCGCATACCACTTCCATAAAGCAAACGCGCCATCAACTTATTTGTTCCATGAATCTGTACAAATAACTTTTCAACTTCGGACTTGGTCAATACTACAGGCAGGCGAGAAGGTTTCTTCGCACGTGTAATCTTTTCTAATTCTAGCTGCGGCAACTTAATATCCAAAACATCACGATATAAAAAAAGTAGCGCGCTCAAAGCTTGATTCTGGGTAGAAGCCGCAACTTTCCTATCAACAGCCAAATGAGTTAAATAAGTTTGAATTTCGAAAGTCCCCATATCAGACGGATGACGCTTTTCATGAAACAAAACAAAACGCCGAATCCAGTCAATGTAGGACTCTTCAGTTCGAATAGAATAATGTTTAGCGCGAATAGCATACCGCACCTGATCTAATAAGCGAACCTTGCTAGACTGAAACGCCGCAAGGCCATTAATAGAATTTAACCCCATAACAATAACACCCATATTATTTTAAATAAGTATAGCTGCCCAATAGCGAGCAGATTTTGTTGATGCTCATTTTAAAGTGAAGCAACAACAAAGAAGAAAATGTAACAATATTAAAATACGATTCTATTCATCCAAAATCGACACGTCAAACAGCAACACCAAGAAAAAAATACATCGAGCCAAAATTAAACACTAAAATAGAATTTATGACGCCTAATACCATTTATATCGATTTAGACATCATTCAATACACCTAAATCTCAAATTTAACTTTAAAGTTAAATAATAATTCAAAAATTTACTGCGCAAATTGAAGCCAAAGAGCGGTTATTCTCACATCGGAAATGGCATTATTCACAAAAAATGGCTTGTTATTAACCTGTTTTGCAAGTAATTTAAGCAAAATGGGCCGTGAATATCTTAAGCACGGAAATAATAATTTTAGATTTAGACGTCAATTTGAGGTCTAATAGTAGTTATGTTTTCAGCGGCGTAAAAGCTGGATAATAGCAATAGAACTTTAATATTTTCAAGGTAGTTG
>QZLE01000052.1 GCA_004796365.1 Gammaproteobacteria bacterium
AAGAAGAGCCTGCTTGTGAAGATCTAAACCAAAACGGTATCTGCGACGATCAAGAAGAGCCTGCTTGTGAAGATCTAAACCAAAACGGCATATGTGACGATGAAGAAGAACCCGCCGCTGCCGCTTGTGAAGACCTTAACGACAACGACATATGCGACGATGAAGAAGAGCCAGCTTGTGAAGACGAAAACGAAAACGGCATCTGCGATGACGAAGAAACACCAACAACTGATCAACAAACTGGTGGTGGCGGTGGTTCCACTGGCCTGCTAATGCTTGTTTTTGGTCTTAGTGCTATTCGCCTAAGACGCAGAAAATAACCCCAAAGTAATTGGGAATATCAGCCGGGTTAGTATTAACTAACTCGGCTTTTTTATATATTATATTCGCTTTAAATGCAGCATTATTGATGAATTACATTCTCAGGCGCTCCAAGCGAAAAACAATTGGCATCACCGTTTCTGATACTGCCGAAGTTGTTGTGTCAGCACCGATTTTTGCTACGAAAGCGATGATAGATAGCGTCATCCATAACAAAAAATCATGGATCGATGCAAAGCTTAAAATTGTAAATAGCCGTATAGAATCTTTTACCCCTAAAAGATTCATCAATGGTGAAGAATTCAAATATTTAGGTGATAATTTCAAGCTAAGTATCCTAAATGACAAACATCCCATCCGCTTAATAGATAGCAAACTTTGCGTTGGATTGAATAAAAGAACGCTGCAAAAAGAAACAGACAACCAGCTGATTAAAAATAAAATTATTACATGGTATAGAAAACAAGCGCAGGAATACTTAAACAAAAAAGCTACTAAAATGGCATCACAAATTGGAGTAAATCCAATATTAATCAAAGAAAAGGCATACAAAAGAAGCTGGGGGATGTGCCATAACAATGGGAAGATCTTTATAAACTACAAATTGATTATGGCACCAAAAAAGGTCATTGATTATGTGATAATCCATGAATTATGTCATCTCAAGCACCCAAACCACAGCAGAGATTTCTGGAATTTAGTTGCGCTACATTGCTCTGATTATCTATCGAGCAAGAAGTGGCTTAAGGAAAATGGGTATACTCTGGATCTCTAAGCTTCGGAACGACTAGTTATTGCGATCAAGACAAAATGGCATTCAACTTTAATGCAAGTTCATGCGCCTCAATACCCAGTGGTGTTAGATAACCACCATCAATCTGAGTGAGCAACCCCTTGGCATGAAGGCGTTTGGTTGCCGAAATCAATTTGGGATTAGCATTACCATGAACCTTGATCCCTTCCTGCATAGTATCGCTACTAAATAGCGACAAAACATCTAACTCATCTTGAGTTTCATTTGAAAACATAAAACACCTTCCTTATTCGCGATACTATAACAATAGTACAAAGTAAGGTCATTAATATGTGCTAGGCTTTAATTAAAGTTATTTTTATCCTCACAGTAAATATTGACGTGGTCATACATCACCTGGTTAACTTTTTTATTTGCTGAAATAAAGCCATTTAGCAGAGCTACTATTTCAGCAGGTCTTTCTAATAAAACTGCATGCCCGGTATCTTTTAATATATGCAGTTTCGCATTTGGAATTTTACTAGCAATAAGCTCACTGAATGAAGCAGGCTTAACCGCGTCAAATTCAGCACCTACTACAAGTGTAGGACAATGAATTTCATGCAACCGAGGAGTTAACTTTTCCTCTGCCTTTAGCTTATAAAACATTAAAGTTAGATTTATATGCCCTTTATATACCCCTCTATGGATATTTTCCCTAACACCAAGCTTTCTTTGCTCTAAGCTTTGGTATTCCTTTGACAAAAAGTTATTTGAAAAGATATCAGGCACAAAAACGTCGTGAAAATTATCAGCCGCTTTCTGGAAAACCTTTGGGCAATCATTGCTAATATCCAATGCTTCCAGAGCCTCAGAAGCAACTCGACGCCAACGATCAACCCTCAAACACATAAGTTCATCAGCTTCGGATACTGAAGCCAAAACTGAAAGTGATTTAGCTTTTTGTGGATATAACAAAGCAAACCATAAAGCTATTTCCCCACCTAAGCTGGTACCAACTATATGGGCATTTTCAATTCCCAACTTTTCAGTAAGCTGTAATAGATCATCCGCCATACCCAGAAAAGAATACGGTTTGTCATCTGTAGTTTCAGAAGACCATTGCCCGCGCATATCATAAACTAAAGTATTATACCTATCTTCAAATGGTGCTTTAACTATATTCCATGACTCTAATGGACTTGCAATTCCATTAATAAATACAATAGTCTCACGTGCATGAATATTTGTATTATATTCATACCTGCAATTAAACCCATTAATCTCAACGAACGAAGACATTTTCTCTCCCACTTATAATAATAATATTTAGTGCCATATTAAGGCCTTACAGCCTACATACCGATTAGTATTTTAATTATAGCCTTTATGGGCAACATTGCAACTACTAATAAAAAATATATTCGAAGTGATAAAACTATAATTTTGAAGATATTTAAGCTAAAAAGATATATATTGATAAAAAAATCACGTAAAATCTATTTCTTTGGACTGCTTTTTATTAGGGAAAGACTTTGACCGATACAACAATACCTACAAATACAATCAGACGTTTGCCGCGATACTATCACTATATGCAAGACCTTGTTGATCAAGGCGATAAGTACGTCACTTCGGATCAAATTGCTAATTACTTTGGAATTCACCCGACCCAGGTGCGCAAGGATCTCGCTTTTACCGGATTGATAGGAAAACCAAAGGTTGGGCACGTCTTACAAGAAGCACTTGAGTCTGTTAGAAACTTTCTAGGGTGGGATACCAACTCAAAGGCATTTATTGTAGGTGCAGGAAACCTTGGCTCTGCAATTATTGGCTACGGGGGCTTTGACGTAACTGGTGTTAGTATTGTTGCTGCTTTTGATACAGACCCGGATAAGATTGGCCATGTAATCAATGGTATTGAGGTATTCCCGATGCGCAAATTTACTGATATGGCGCTAAAAATGGGGGTAAAGATTGGCATTATAACCTGTGCTGCTGAAGCTGCTGAAGCGGTTGCTAATACAATGGTTGTCAGCGGCATTACCGCAATCTGGAACTTTACTCCGGTCAAGCCTTATGTTCCAGAAAATGTAATCATGGAGCAAACTGAACTTTATTCCAGCCTGGCAATTCTTTCGCGCAGAATTAAGGAGTTGGAGGGGAAATAGAAAACACCCCGTCCATACTTCGACAAGCTCAGCACGAACGGGCGATACATCAAAAAACTCGCTCCCTCTCTCTTTGCAAGTGAGAACGCATAACCTAATGCCCTACCGTTTCTTAGGTGGCATCACCATCCCTTCTGACTCAAGCACGCGCACTCCATTTTGATTAGTGCACCAAGCCTTAAACTTTAGGCGGTTTTTTTCCGCATTTATCTCAGCAACTTCAACTACAGCCTCGATAGTATCTTCAATATATACCGGAGCCATAAACTTAACTGAGGAAGAAACAAAGATTGTACCTGGCCCGGGTAGCTGGGTCCCAAGTATATTTGAAATAAGACTAACTGTTAACTGACCATGAGCGATCCGGTGCTTAAAGAATGTACCTTCAGCATAGGCCTCATTCACATGCGCCGGGTTAAAGTCACCAGTAACCGCAGCGAACTGATAAACATCTGTTTCACTTATGGTCTTGGCAAAATAGGCCTTATCCCCTACTTCGATCTCGTTTATGCTTTTTCCCAAGATTTCCTGAAATGCCATACGCTATTCCTCCTCGTCATCATCAAGAGGCACAGGAGGTATAGCGATACCACTTCCTGTCATCACCACCTCTGCTTTTTGGTTTTTCGCTTCAACCGAAAAATTAACAGTGTTTTCTTCAATATTAACTGCGGTAATGGTAACCCCTATTTCAATTGTGTCACCAATAAATACCGGTGCAACGAACCTTACACTTTGATTTTTTACCGTAGAACCATAGCCGGGAAGCTTCATACCGATAATATTTGTAATAAAACTCGCTGTAAGCATCCCATGAGCGATTCTCTGCTTAAAGATGGTCTTTTTAGCAAACTCCTCGTTGATTGGTAGCAGATTCACATCACCGGTTACACCTGCAAACAGAAGCATATCCGTATCAGACATAGTCTTGGCGAAATATGCACTATCGCCGATATTGATTTCGGTTACGGTTTTTCCAATTCTTGCCTTCATTGATCGTCCTCCTCTAACGAGCACGGAGGGATAATCTCTGTTTCCCCAGTAAGTACCACATCGCCATCATGATTAATGCATTTAAGGTCGAACCATACTCTGTTACGTTTTCCATCGATCTTAGTAACTTCTACAGTCGCCTCAATTGTATCCCCCATAAATACCGGCAGAAGAAACTCTAGTTCCTGAGCTACATGAACAGTTCCATTGCCTGGATACTGAGTTCCGAGAATTTTAGATACTAAACCGGCAACAAGCATCTGAGGTACCGTTTGCTTTCCGCTTGGGGTTTTTTTTGCGAACTCTTTGTTTAGATGGGTAGGGTTAAAATTACCAACGATCCCGGTAAACTGATAAACATCAGCCTCGGTAAAGGTTTTACCAAATGAGGCTGTGTCACCAATATTGATCTCGTTGATGGTTCTACCTATTTTAGATTGAATACTGTAATCCATTAGATCTCCACCATTTATCTCTTAAATTGAAGTGAATCGAATTATCCCAAAATGCTGTAACCTTCATCTACATAATATACATAACCGGTATAAGCCTTAGCTGCATCAGTTACCAGGAATGTAGCCATAGCGCCAACATCCTCAGGTGTAACATCGTAGTTTGGAATTTTATCACCAACCGCACCAAGAAGTTCAGAGAAATCTTTAATACCAGATGCCGCACGGGTTTTAATTGGCCCCGGAGAAAGGCAGTTAACACGAATCTTTTTATCGCGCAGTTCATGAGCCATATATCTGGTAGTACTTTCCAGCGCCGCTTTAACCGGCCCCATAGCTCCGTAGTTTTCAACTGCTCTTTCAGCCCCAAGATACGACATGGAGAGAATCGATCCACCATCTTTCATTAGCGGTTCTGCAAGTCTGGTCATACGCATTAGTGAGTGACAGGAAACATCCATTGCCAGATGAAAACCTTCAAGAGAACAATCAACCAGACGGCCATGTAAGTCGTCTTGACTGGCAAAGGCGATAGAATGAATAAGGAAATCTAGCTTGCCCCACTTTTTCTCAATCTCTGCAAAAACTGCTTCAAGCTCGCCAGGTTGCTGCACATTGCATGGCATATAAATAGGCGCTTCAAGCTCGTCTGCAAATGGACGAACATACTTGTCAGATTTTTCGTTAAGATATGTGATCGCAAGTTCTGCACCGGCAGCTTTCATCAGGCGCGCGCACCCAAGTGCAATACTCTGCTTATTCGCAATACCAATAATTAAACCTTTTTTACCTTCTAATGAAAATAGCTCGCTCATCATTATTCCTTTTCAATGTTGTGGTTTGATCCAAAAAAGTAACTGACTTGAGTGTACAACGTCTATTACTAACATCCAAGTTAATAATTGCAGTGCATCATAACCAATTGATTTTATTAAACTGTCATATAGATGACATGCTGATGTCGTGGTATATTTAGCAAAATTATTAATAATTGGAATCTCACAACTAACAAGGAAACATCATGCTTATTCGTAAAATGCGTTTGGACAAAGGTTGGTCACAGGAACACTTATCTGAGATCAGCGGGTTAAGTGTTAGGACTATTCAACGTATTGAACGTGGACAAAAACCAAGCCTTGAGTCATTAAAATCACTTGCTGCAGTTTTTGAAGTTGATGTTGCCGAGTTATCTCAGAAGCTCTGTCCATCTGACCAGAAAGCCGAGACAGAAAAAAATGATGAACCTCAAGAAGAAACACAGGAGATACCAATGAGCCAACAACAACCAACTTTAGATATTTCTGAACAGGAAACCGAAACCCTGCAATATGTAAAAGATATCAGGGGGTTTTATTCCCACGTTATTAAATATGTAGTGATTATGACCATATTACTTGCTATTAACCTGCTTACAACACCAGGTAAACTATGGGTTATATGGCCGGCTTTAGGCTGGGGAATTGGACTGATTATGCATGCCTCAAGTGTCTATGAGATATTCAATTTTTTTGGCCCAAAATGGGAAAGGAAGCAATTTAAAAAACGGATGAAAAACAAGTAATAAATATCATTCTTCATTGCTTTCCAATCCATTGCTGACTAAATTTAATGGTGATATAACAAACTAATTTCTCACAAGGAGACCTGCCATGGACGATCATATCATTATTGGAGTACACGTTAGCAATAGAGCACAACAGGCTGTAGAACTGCAAAAAGTATTCACCGAATACGGATGCAGCATCAAAACCAGAGTTGGTTTACACGATACTGATGCTAATGTTTGTGCAACAACTGGTGTAATACTGCTTGAAATCTTTAACAAAGACGGGGAAGACAATTCTATTGAGATGCTAGATAGGTTCAACGAAATTGAAGGCATCGACGCACAAAAAATGATTTTTGAACATTAATATTAACTGAATGGACTTTTAAAAAGGCGAGCAATGCACTCGCCTTTTTAATTGCGAAAAATTTTCATTGTGGGTAAATAACTTTTATCTGCTGCAGCACTCCATCAACCTCCATCTCAATATTCCTTGTCGCCAGATCGGAACTACCCAGTATTGGAAGATAAAAAAGTACCGCTTTGTTTTTCTTAATAGCTGTCATGTATCCCGATAGCTGGGAGATAGCATTATCAATATCAAAAATACTTCCTTTGATCTGATTAGAACGCTTTGTTTCAATAAGCACTGTAGTTTCATTAAGGGAAATTAGCATGTCCAAGTGGGTATGCGACGCACCTAACTCGACTCTTTTGTCAATTTCCACTTCTAATTCAGGTACTGACACTTCAAGAAAACCACGCAGGTATCCAAGCATTTCATACTCTGCCGGAGCATTTTCCCGCTCTTCGATATAAAATAGATCTGCTGAAAACAATCTGAATAGCGCTACGATTTTATCAAGAAGAAACTTATCGCCGTCACCATACCTTTCAATCTCTTGTCTGATTTTTTCAGTACGATCCCACCCTAAAAAGTATTTAGCCTTTTCGTAACTTGCAAGCTCGATTATCTGTTCAACCAATATAAAGAAAAAGGCAGAAACGTTTAGAATCGCAAGCATTGCCTCCTGCTCCGAATAAAAAAGTTGCTCGTCAGTCTCAGCTGGAATTTCCCAGTCTTCAAGATAGCGATGAAAGGTTTGCGCCTCTTTATCTTTGAATACGTTTTGATCATCTAGGTACTTATAAAGTTGTTTTACCGTTAGATTCTCTGGGTCTTTTCCGCAAACCAATTTATAGGCCTCACCCAAAGCTGCCTCGAACGCGTGATTAGCCCTTAGAACCGCATCTGTAAACAAGTATTCTTCGATACTACCTTTAGCTTCCTGCCAGTAGTGTTCCGCCATTTGCAAGTGACTTACAACTGTATAAATGCCGGGGAAAAAATCTGCTGGTAATGCCTCTGATATCTTTCTTTTGATTTCAAAAATCATGTCCATAGAGCTAACCTTTTAATAGCGTTGTTATTAAAAATATAGCTGATGTTTATGATTTATGAATTAAATCATATATAAATATCATTCTTACCATGCATTACTTTATCGACCATTTTACGTGAAGTATCTGCATCTTTTAGACTCATTTCAGAGATAAATTTCTCCATTGCTTCCATGCCAACCTTTTTTGTCTCAGGCGACGCATAATCACGTAAGAATTCCATAAAAGATGACGCAGCATTTGGGCCACAGTGCTGCTTTATAAGCCCAGGTTTAGCAAGATCCATAAAATCTTCACCGGTTCTGCCCAGGCGGTAACAGCCAGTACAGAACGATGGAATATAACCTTTCTGCGCTATATCACGAATTACTTCATCAAGGGATCGGTGGTCTCCGAGCGAAAACTGGCTCATATCTTCATGATCGACAGCATAACCGCCAGGGTTGGTGCGGCTGCCGGCAGAGATCTGGGATACCCCAAGATCAAGCGTACGACCACGTAATTGAGGGCCTTCACGGGTAGACATAATAATGCCTGTATATGGTACAGCGATACGAAGTATAGCCACAATCTTAAGGAAATCTTCATCAGATACTTCTGCGGGTGGGTGTTCTGAAATATCGGAACCAGTCGCAAACTCCATGCGTGGAACGCTAATGGTATGGGGGCCAACACCAAATTTGTCTTCCAAATAGTATATGTGTTGCATCAGTGCCAAAATTTCATATTTCCATTCAGCAAGGCCAAATAGAACCCCTACCCCACAGTCATCAATTCCGGCTTCCATGGCGCGATCGATAGCAGTTACACGCCAATCAAAATCAGCCTTTTTGCCGCGCAGATGCACCTTACTGTAAACTTCGCGATGATAAGTTTCCTGGAAGATCTGGTAGGTACCAATTTTTTTATCTTTGAGTTGTTTGAATTCATCAACAGTTAATGGTGCAACGTTTACATTGATGCGGCGTATGCTTCCACCATGTTCATCCTGCACGCTATAGATGGTATCAATTGAATCTAGAACATAATCAAAGCCTTGCTTTGGATAGGCCTCACCAGCAACCATAAGTACGCGTTTATGGCCACTTTCAACAAGTATCCGTGTCTCTTCAGCTATCTCTTCCTGAGTTAACACTCGGCGGTTGATAGCCTGGTTTCCCGCCCTGAAAGCACAATATGAACATTCGTTGGAACATAGATTCGAGATATAAAGCGGCGCAAAGATAACCAGTCTATTACCATAGATCTCTTCTTTAACATGATTTGCAGTCTCAAAAAGCTCCTGAACCAGATCAGGATCATTAATATTGGATAATACAGCAACTTCACTCAAGCTTAAGCCTTTAAGCTCCCGCCCTTTTGCCAAAACCTCTTTAACTTTTGCCTGATCTTTGGAAGCATTTTCTAACTCTTGAAGTATTTTTTTGTCATCAATAATTGCCGTCATATTTTTCTCGAAATAGGTTTTGAACAAGTCCAAAAGGACGTAAAGCCTACATTAGCAGGCTCTACAGTCAGTTACAACAGTTAATCCGACTAATTTAGTCAGATATTATTTTACCTTATTAGTCTACTATTCTACCTCTAGAACTATAGTGAGTATGAAGTAGCTCATGCGCCTTATGCCCACATGGTCCTTCGGTGAAGAACTCTTCATATAGATGTGCTACCTCTGGATTCTCATGCGACTTACGATATTCATAACTCATATCTTCGTCATATATAACTCCAGCACGTGCCTTACGCACATCCATATCAACAGGACGTGGCATACCCCCGCCAGCAAGACACCCACCAGGGCAGCCCATAAACTCAATGAAATGACACTCGCTAAATGGTCCGCCAGCTTCAATATCCGCAAGAACCTTTTCTGCATTGGCAGTACCGTGAGCAACACCAACTTTAAGAGTTGCACCTTTTAGCCACTCCCAGTCATCAAAATGTCCTTTTAAAATATCAGGAACTTCACCAACTTGTTCCAGCTTAATTTCTGCTATTCTTGAACCCTCAAAACCGCGCACAGGGGTGATATTGGCGTGCTCAAAAAGATCTTCGATCTTAAGGCCTGTAATAAGCTCTGCAGCAGTTCTGAGTGCAGCTTCCATTACACCGCCAGTAGCGCCAAAGATAACTCCTGAACCTGTTGAAGCACCAAATGGATCATCGTATTTACCCGTTGGCACCTTGCGCAGATCCATACCGGCCTCTTTTATCATTGCAGCAGCTTCTTCGGTTGTAAGCACAATATCTATATCTTTATATCCGCTATCATTCATTTCTGGTCGACTACATTCAAACTTCTTGGCAACGCAAGGCATTAGCGATACAGATACAATATATTTTGGATCAATATTATTCTTTTGCGCATAATAAGTCTTGATTACAGCGCCAAACATCTGCTGCGG
>QZLE01000126.1 GCA_004796365.1 Gammaproteobacteria bacterium
GTTTGGGAACAATTACCGGATAAGGAAGAGTTTCTGCAAAATTTACTTATGAAAGCAGGCCTGCCTCATAATTACTGGTCAGATTCAATCAAGATAGAAAGATATGAAACTATCTGTTTTGGAGATAGCTATTCACAAATTAATGTAACTTCCATATAAAAACAGCACCACAATGGATGCTGTTTTTTTGATAATAGCTACTAAATTTATAATCCTAACTGCAAGCGGTTCAGATAAACCTGAATCGAACGATCAAGATACGTAATCCAGTTGTTGTATTGACGGTGAATAGTTTTTGCAGTTGGGTCATACTGAAGGCCAGTACTATAAACATATTTAATGCTATATAGATCTTCTGTATAAGTAATTTCTATCTCTGCAAAATGTTTCCTTATATTTAATTTTCCTTTGATAACACCATCCTCTACTTCATTCATAGTCCAACCTCTATGAACACCTGCTTTAATTATAGCTTCACGAACCAATTCCTTGGTTACTTGTTTGTTATTTACTGATATCACATCCTGCCGATGAATATTTTTAATCGGATGACCACCGCACGCAGTTAAAGCAGCAGCCAACACAACAATTGAAAACAACTTAAGTAATTTCATTAAAAAACTCCCATAATTTCTAAACTTGAACAAAGCAACAAAACAACGTCACTTATCACACTTACATGTGGTTGTGAGCTTATAACTTCTGTATAATCTTTGCAACTGCAGATGGGGCGTTTTACCCAAAATTATTATCACAGGAAAGTCATGAATTACAATTACTCGGAAGATACTCTAACAGCTATCGAAGCAAAGTTTGAAGCGCAAAAAATTGCTTTTGGCCCTATCCTTTTTCATGCAGCAAAAAGCATGAGAGATCTAGGAATTCTAGACTGCATCCGTAAAAGAGCCAAAGATGGTATAACTCTAGATGAGATTTCAGCAGCTACTAAGATCTCTACCTACGGTGTAAAGGTACTAGTTGAAATTGGTCTAAGTGGTCGTCTAATTATTGTAAAAGATGACAAATACTTCCTTACCAAAACCGGCATGTTTATGGATACTGATGAGATGACTCGGGTAAATATGAATTTTACTCAAGACGTCTGCTATAAAGAAATGGAATACCTAACCGAATCAATCCAAACAGGAAAGCCTGCTGGTCTAAAGGTATCTGGCGACTGGGAATCAGTTTATCAGATGCTACAAAACACTCCTGAATCAGATAATTCAAGCTGGTTCGAATTTGACCACTACTATTCAGATCATGCCTTCCCTCTTCTACTTAAAACTGTATTTGCTGATGATATTCAATCATTGATGGATATTGGCGCCAATACCGGCAAATGGTCTAAGCTATGCCTTGAGCATTCTGACCAAGTTAAGGTAACTGCTGTTGACCTTCCAGGGCAACTAGAAAGAGCAAGAGCCAACATTGAAGCAGCAGGTAATGGCGATAGATTTACTACCTATCCTGCAGATTTGTTATCTCCTGAAACCACACTTCCTTCTGATGTAGATGTGGTATGGATGAGCCAGTTCCTTGATTGCTTCTCTGAAGATGAAATCGTTTCTATCCTCGAAAAGATCAAGGCCAATATGCGCGATGACACTGTCATCTACATCAACGAAACCTTTTGGGACAAACAGGAATATGAAGCAGCAGCATTCAGCCTGCACGCCACTTCACTTTATTTCACATGCATTGCAAATGGCAACAGTAAAATGTACCACTCTGCAGATATGATTAAATGCATTGATAAAGCTGGGCTTAAAGTAACCAATGAGATTAATGATATTGGTTTAGGGCATACACTGCTTAAGTGTGAATTGGCTTAGTTATTTTTTTGATGCCGGCATGAAGAGATTTATTGGGTTACGCCTGTGGTTACGCATGTGGCTAACCCAATTCTCTAACACAAATACCTTGTTAACATTACTTTAGGATAAATATCATGAAATTTATATTTGCTGCTACATTTCTTTTATTATTGGGTTGCAATCAAAGTAGTGATTCGAAAGAAGGACATAACTTTGAACCTAGCGAATTAATCGGAGCATGGGTTACTGAATGTCAAGAAGCATCTTTTGAAGATATCCCTGAAGAGATATGGTCAATAACTACCATTACCATAACAAATGAAACCATCGAGAAAATTGCAGATTTTTTTGATGATGAAGGTTGTGAAATAGCTTATTCAGGTAACTCCAACTTATTCGTTGGATTTAGGGCTAACTATTCATATTTATATACTGTTAATACCTCAATAAATAATTATGAAGCTGGATGGCTTGAACTTAGTAACATCACTAGTATTTCTATTGATTTTGAAATACCATTGGATGAAGACCATGTAGATGAAGTCGGATATTACATTGATGAAGATACCCTTCAAGATATAGTTGATATTGATGGCGAATATGTATTATCACTAACCGAATATCATAAGCAATAAATAATCCCCTGCATAGCCTATGCTAACCTCAAAAAAATATTGAGCTTTCAATCATCAAGCCAAAGATAAATAAGATAATATTATCCTGCGATTTTAATATGCTATAAAGCTTTTTGAGCGCGACTTCGGCAAGGCAAAAGTTGTTATAAAATACGGAGTTTATATAAAAATAAATGAGTATTTTTAAAACAACTTTGAACACAGCATAAGCAAGCGCAATAGCGTTGTTAGTAGTTTTTAGAAAAAACATAAGCGACTGCCACCCCAAAAACATAACTCTGCTTTTCCTTTACCAGCGGGCTCTCAGCAAAAGATGCGCCACTAATATTGTAGTATTTGGTGAATATTCCATACCAAAGATTTTCTTTGCGTGCTGAGATTCCCATCGCCAGGCGCACACCGTCAAAGCCAGATTCAGCTTCATAAGCTGGGCGATCAGCTGTTGCATATTGCTGATCAACTCCATATACATAATCATGAAACTTGGCACTTGAGTATGGAAGGCTTAGTTTGGCTACGAAATCAATTCTTCCAAAAGTATCACTATTGAGGCCTTTTTCATAAACCAGTTTTGGCTCTACAACATAACCAATAAAGTCATAATTTCTAAAATCAGATGCCATTGCGCCTCTAATTCCAAGATCCAGGTAGGTTTTATCACTATCCTCATCTTTACCTGATAGAAACCACATTAGTGATGGTCCCATCTCACCGATCCAATCAAGATCTTCCATTCCCTGACGGGCTTTATTATCTCCACTTTTTACAGGGATAGAACCACTAGCACTAAGTTCTAGCTTGAAGTTTTCTGTCTGCCACATTTTGCCTTGCAAGGCATTCCTATTCAAAGTCACTCTATCACTTTGGTACCAAAAATAAGGGAAAGGTGCAGCAAATACCGAACTTTCATCAGAACCAACGTAGTCAGGCATTGATGTGGCTATTCCACCAAGACCAATTTCGTATTTTGCTTCTGCATTTGCATTAATTGAGTATGCTAACCCCCAAATAATTACACTTATGGTTTTAAGTACTAAAATGCGCATTGAAATAGTCCCTTTAATTAAAAAATCCCTTTAAATTGCAATCCCTTATTGGCGGACAATATCTACCCTACCTAGCTTTGCATGCGCGCGGAGCGCGGCAAACATTTGTTTGCTGGATACCGGATTTCGCCGGTATGACGTAACAATTACATTTTCTTAAATATCAGTGAGGTATTAATTCCGCCGAACGCAAAGTTATTGCTCATTACGTATGAAAAATCCAAACCTTCTCTGATGCCACCGCGGATATAGTCAATGTTACCGCAACGTTCATCAATGTTATCTAGATTAATAGTTGGGGCATACCAATTTTCTCTTTGCATATTGATTGTCATCCATGCCTCTAGAACACCACATGCACCTAGGGTATGACCGGTATAGCTTTTAAGAGAACTTAGCAGTATCTGATTACCAAATAGCTCTTCAGTAGCGGTTGATTCAGCAATATCTCCATGCTCGGTAGATGTACCATGGGCATTCACATAACCAATATCAGATGGCTTTAACCCGGCATCTTCCAAAGCCATTTCCATTACAATACGCATGGTTTCTTTATGAGGTTGGGTGACATGTCTACCATCGGAGTTACATGCAAATCCAACTACTTCTGCATAGATATGTGCACCACGCGCTTTAGCGTGCTCATATTCCTCTAGGATAAAAGTTCCAGCACCTTCACCAATAACTAATCCATCACGATCAGCATCATATGGGCGCGGTGTGGTCTTTGGTGCATCGTTTTTTATACTGGTAGCAAACAGTGTATCGAATACGGCCGCCTCTGATGGACATAACTCCTCTGCACCACCTGCAACCATAAGTTTTTGTCTGCCAAACTTGATAGCCTCGTACGCATAACCAATACCCTGACTACCAGATGTACATGCACTAGCTGTTGGTATTATCCTGCCCTTTAAGCCAAAGAACACACCAATATTAACTGCGGCGGTGTGGCTCATCATCTTGATATAGCTGGTTGAATTCAGGCCATCAAGGTTGTTATTTAGCAACATATTGCCAAAGTCTTTCATAGCATCAGGAGTACCGCCGCATGAACCGTAGGACACTCCCATTTTGCCATCTTTAATCGACTCATCTTCAAGCAACCCAGCATCTTCCAACGCTAATTCTGTTGCCCTGGTTGCCATAAGCGCAACCCTCCCCATACTACGGGTTTCTTTGCGGGAATAATGCTTTGGACGAGAAAAGTCTTTCACTGGAGCTGCCAGCTTAGTATTTAAGCCTTCGTACTTTTCCCATTCCTCCATATACTCAACTGCCGAGTTCATTTCTTTAAGATTTGTAGCAACAGTATCCCAATCAGAACCAATTGGCGAGATCCCAGCCATACCGGTAACTACAACTCTTTTCATCCCCCTATCTTCTAAAAAATCAGCAGCCCCCATTACAACATCCCTCCGTTAACTGAGATAACCTGGCGAGTGATATAAGCAGCTTCATCTGAAAGTAAGAAGTTAACCAAAGCCGCAACCTCTTCTGGTTTTCCAAAGCGTTTAGCAGGAATCATTTTCATTGCCTCTTCAAGAGGAGCGCCTTCCATCATATCAGTTTCAATAAGGCCAGGAGCTACACAGTTTACGGTAATTTTGCGCTTAGCTAGCTCGATTGCAAGGGCTTTTGTAGCACCAATTATTCCAGCCTTGGCAGCGCTATAATTTACTTGACCGCGATTACCCATCAAGCCAGACACAGAAGAAAGGGTTACGATACGTCCTGGTTTGCGCGAGGATATCATCGGCATAATAATTGGATTGATAACATTGTAGAAACTATCAAGATTGGTGTGAATTACTGAATCCCACTCCTCACCTGTTAAGGCAGGAAATGCGTTATCACGTGCGATCCCAGCATTACAAACCACACCGTAGTAAATACCATTTTCTTCAACATCTTTTTCTAAAGTTGAACTACACGCCTCTCTATCTCCAATATCGAATTGCAAGATTCTAGCCTGCTGGTCTGCTGCTTCAATCTGGGCCTTAGTATCTTCAGCCTCTGCAACATTTGAACGACAGTGGACTACTATATCGTATCCACATTCTGCCAACTTAATTGCAATTGATTTACCAATTCCGCGACTTGAACCTGTTACCAATACTGTTTTATTCATTCTTTCTTCTCTTTATTAAGCTCTTACTCTATTAAACCTATATTAACTATTTTGTAAGAATTCATTTGCATCATCTGGCTGAAATACATTCAGTGATGCACTTGCAATCTGTTCACCATTACCAGCATCTTCAATAGTACATTGAAATACACTTAGGCCGTTTTCACCCTGCATTACTCTTTCGGCAGTTACTAGCAATTTCATGCCAATGGGAAACTCTGTAATTATGGCCGAATACTTTCTGCTACCAACTAAGAAACCAATCTTTACCGGCTCCCCTTGTTCACGGGAAATTCTACCAGCAAAAGCAGCGATAGTTTGCGCCATATATTCTATACCAACCCAGGAAGGAACTGCGCCATTCTCATTTAAAAACTCGGTTTCAGGAGTTATTTCCAGATATGATTTAAACCACTCTTCATCATAATCAACCATTTCATCAATTAGCTGCATTGGTTTTTCATGGGGAACAAGCTGTGAAATTTTATATTCAGGTGCACTCATAATTAATCTACGGCCTTTTTACTTACCTTCTTGGCTTACCTTCTTAATAACCAAGGCAATATTGCTACCACCAAACGCGAATGAATTACTAAGGGCATATTCAGGTTTAGCATCCAGCTGAAAATCATCATCAACTAGTTTTAGCTTGGGAATATTATCATCATACTCACCATCATTGATATGTTTTGGCAACTTACCATCACTGTTAGTTAAAGCTAAGCAGCAAATTCCAAGTTCTACAGCCCCTGCAGCCCCTAGGGTATGCCCAGTAAACGGTTTAGTTGAACTACACGCGACTTTGTCTGCAAACACCTCGAATACGGCTTTACCTTCCATATCGTCATTATGTTTTGTCGCAGTTCCATGAAGATTGACATACGATACCTTTTCCGGAGTTATTCCAGCCTGTGCTAAGGCATCCCGCATGGCTTTTTTGGCGCCTGCACCTGTCGGATCTGGCGCTGAAAAATGATAAGCATCAGATGATTCGCCAACTCCAGCAACTTCTATTTCACCTTTATCAGCACTTATGACAAATAAACCACCGCCTTCGCCAATATTAATCCCTTTGCGGTTTTGGCTAAATGGGTTACAGAGATCGTCACTTACTGCCTCAAGTGAGTTAAAACCATTCAGGGTTAATTTACACAGCGTATCCACTCCACCTGCGATAACCATATCGCATACTCCAGACTCAATCAGGCGCTTGGCAGAAGCCACTGCTTTAGCACCAGATGAACATGCAGTAGAAATGGTATAGCTCGGCCCAGTGGTTTGATTTAGGTTTTGCAAATACTCAGAAGGGGATGACATCTCTTGCTGTGCGTAGTGATATTCTTGTGGAAAATCACCTTTCTCCTGAAAGCACTTTAGCGCCTGCTCACCACTATCAATACCACTAGTACTTGAACCCAAAACAATACCAATACGATCTAAGCCATAGCGTTCAATCCCTTCCTCAACGGTAGTTTTGATTTGGTTATAAGCTGCCAGTAATGCCTGATTATTTCTGCTTTGAAAGATTTGCGGAGTTGTAGGGTCTAATTCTGGTAATTCATCCAAAATCTTACCAATGCAAACATCTTTTTCAGCAATATATTTGTTCGATTTTACCAACGGTGATTTTGCAACATTAAACAAGTTGTCTGCGATTGCATCGGCACCTGTTCCTAACGCACAAAGGATTCCAATATCATTTATATAAATTCTGGTCATTCTTATATTCCCAAATTTTTCAACTACAAGTTTTTAACTACAAACTTTCAAATCTTAGCCAATACCCTAATTCAGTATTACATACCTTTGCCGACGCTACTTGACTACCAGACTTCTCAAGATCCACACGGTAGGCAAGATCACCATGGTAGTAAAACTCCCTTACTGCCTTTGAAACAGCTTTGCCGGAATCCTTTCTTTTACCAAAGTCAATGTTGCTAATAAGTTCCCAATCGCTTGCAGATATGGCTTGCTGCAATTTTCCCTGTGACCAAAAGGCCATCTGGTAGTGCAATAGGATATCACGTCCGGAAAAATATTCAGCCAGCATTGGCTCCAGCTCTGTATTTACCTTTTCGCCATCATAATCAATAAACAGCAGTCGTTTACCAAAATCAGTCAAACCTACTATCTTGATACCACCAACGCGCTGCTCAATCACTCCAATCAATGCAATCTCCTTTTCATCAAATGACAAGGTTATCTTTTGTTGCAATATCCGTTTGCTAGAAATTGACTCAATATCAGCCAATGGAAAATCATCTAGCCCTGCGCCTGGGAAAAGAATCGAGCACCCAGAAACAAGCATAATAAAAAGTGCAGCAAGGTAAGATAAGATACTTTTCATAATTTTATATATAGCCATCATCAGTTTTTTCCTGCTGGTAACGGTAAATCAACAAAGTAAACATCCAAACCAATATAATTCCAATAAGTAAGGTAAGCCCGAAAAATTTAAGCACCGGTGTATTGCTCATAGACAAGAACCCAAAAGAGCAAATGGTTGTATAGCAGGATAGTAATACTGCTGAAACCGATTCTTTTGAGCAGCGTGATTCCTTGAGGAATATCCCATAATCCATTCCTATTCCAAGCACTAATAATAGCGCCAAAATACAGAAAATATTAATTTCAATACCAGCAAATGAAAGCATGGTAACTGTGGATATTGAAGCCAACAATGGCGCCATAAGAATTAATACAGCCTTAGCTTTATAGCGTAGTGCTAACAGCAAAAATACAGTTACATAAGCTGCAATTAGCATGATAGTTATTATTTCTCTGAACTCACTAAGAATATTTGAAATTCCTGCAACTTTATCTACATATTTAACGCCTTCAATTTTGCCTTGAAATGCATTTTGCAGTGCGTGTGTATCAACTCCAGCAAGAGTTATCACAGAAAGATATCCAAATTCAGTTTTCCCAATCCATTGATGACTAAGAGCTTCTGCAGCAGGGCTTTTCATCCACTCATCAATAGTTAAAAAATCCCCCTGATTTTCAGCATAAGTTTGTAAAATTACATCTATATTTTGCTGTGGCAAACCCAGTTTGGCGAATAGTTGCTGCAATGCCCCTTGCTTAGAATAAACCTGCTCACCATAAAGATCATAGTTCTGCTTTTGAACCATTTCCGATGGAACAATTTCACTCACAGCACTGTATTCAGCAATTAGATTAGAAGAGTTCATTTCATCAAGTAGTGCAGTAACCTTTTCCTCCTTCCGCAAAAGGGTTTGCTCATCTTCTGCTGAAACAATGATAAACTGGGTGGAACTGGGTGGAGACAGCAGGTTTCGCATCAACTTTTCTGAGTGTTTTAACTCAGCTGATGGGTTATTGAGTACCGAAATACTGTCATTTGCTTTAAGATTCGGCCAAGCCATTATCGCAAGTATAGCAACAAGAGCTATTAGAAGAAGCAATACATTGGCATTGGCATTGGCATTGGCATTGGCATTGGCATTGGCATTGGCATTGGCATTGGCATTGGCATTGGCATTATTGATTTGTAGAACCCTGCCATAAAGCCAGTCAAACATTACTGATTTATCATTTTTACCTTTCTTATTGAATGGCTGCAATAAGGAAAACCAGCACACAACAGTTAACCATGAGCCAATCAAGCCTGCCACCGCAAACAAGGCCATTTGTCTGATTCCAGGGAATGGAGCCAAAGCCAATGCACCATAGGCAATACAACTTGATACCAAACCCAGCACAAGACCAGAAAGAATCTTTTTAACCGCTTGCCTACCACCAAATCCGGTATTAACATTAGTATTAGCATTGAATTCACATAAGAAATGCAATGCATAGTCAATCGACACCCCAACCAGGCTAGCACCGAATACCATGGTTATTAGGTTTATTCTTTCAAAAACCAAAATAGACAAGCTAAATGCAAACACACACCCAACCAAAGTTGGAATAAACGCGTAAATTATCTTTATAGGTCGCCTAAATACAACAAGCAACGCCAATCCAATAAGTACTAGTGAACCTATGCCTATAGTTGATATTTCGCTCCTAGCGGTATCAGAGCCATGAATAGCGTGAAATAACAGTCCAGATTTAACAATTTCTAATCCACCTGTTGCATTATTTGCCTGGCTTTGAGCTTCAACTTGAACATCTTGGCTATTAATATCTGCTATTGCATGTTCGATCAAAGCAGAAACAGGTTGTTGAGTCGAGATAGAAAATGGATCACCAGCTGTTTCTATAAAAACAAGAATCCACTCCTTGTCACTATGTTTCGCCGTAATAAATCCATCTTTGATAAAAGTATTACTGCTTGAACCAAGTTGCTGCACTAGTTCCATTGAATGGTTAAATGGATCTTCCATAATACTGCCAATCCGCGGAGTAAATGGGGCATATATATCTTTAAGTGTTGAAGTTAACAGGGTTTCGCTGTCTGTTGCTGCAATCTTTTTTTCAAAGCTTTCAGCTAGCAAATGAAAACGGTGATTAAAAAATAGCTGTTTTATCTGTTCAATTTCTTCAGGGTTTATCTTGCAAGATACCTTTGCAAAGCTGCCATTAACATCTAATTCTTTGAGAGATGTGCAAAAAGTATTTGCAGAAATTTTAGCTTGCTCAAATTCAGAGTGATGAAAGAGTAGGAGCTGCTTTTTAGATATCTTACTTGATACCTCATTGATTACTTTTTCTGTAACTTTATCTTGTTGGTCAGCTGGCAATAGGGAAAGAATACTGGTATCAAAATTGACTCCGTTAATAATTTTGTAGCAGCAAAAACCTGATAATAGCAGGACAATTATTCCCCAAAACGCTGCCAATTTCCTGCTACCAATCAAAACACTATTCCTTCTGATTATTTGAAGATGTTGGCTTAAATGCTGGCACCACATTCACCCGGCTAAATTCTATCTTGGTCTTGTCCCCATTTTTTTCATCAATCTGCATATTATTTATATGCTTATTACCTTGTAGCTGCATACTTACAAACATAGTTTGAAACAACTCATCTTTGGGGATCAATGTGGCGTTCCAGCCAACCGCATTAACTGTTCCAATTATCTCAAAGTAATTTTCCAATACATCCCAATTACCTGAAAACAGATCCAGAAACATAGTTATGATCTTTTGGTATTGATCCTGAGGTGCATCCAATCCGTCGACTAAACCTTCTACCGCACTTTTACTGGTTATCTGGCTATAGGCAATGCTGTATTCATTCTCTATTGGGGCTTTAATATGCCATACCAATTTATCACCCTGGCTATAACTGAATACGCCTTTGGAGATAAGGGGAATTGATAAGCCTTTAACTATCTTATGTTGAGTAAATTCGCCATTAACTGCCTTGGCATTCACTGTTTTTGATTTAAGGGCATCAAGTAGCGGCGAAGCATTTGATATTGATGAGGTAGAAAGGATGGATAGAATAAATAAAAGCAAGCCGACTGAGCGGAGTCGAAGTCCATTTGTTTTTATTAAATTTTTTATTTCACTTCGGTTTGATATTTCAAGGATTAAACCAAAGGGCTCAGCGGCCTTAAAAAAATCACCCATTTCCATTCAAGTACCTTTCAACCTTTTCCAGCAGTATTTCTGGCGAAACAAACAATAGTTCTTTTGAATCCCCATCAACTGCAACTTGAACTGAATGTCCTTTAGTTAAGCGATCACCAGTTTCAGCATCGCGAATCTCATATTTAACCTTAATACGATTTTCCCATTCAACTAGTTCAGCGCTTACAATTAGCTTTTGCAGGTAAACTGCAGGGCGAATATATTTAATCTGTAGATCAACAATTGGCCACATATAACCGGAATCACGCATATCAGGAATATCGTAACCAAGCTGACAGAAAAGTTCGGTTCGAGCAACCTCAAAATACTTAGGGTAATTGCCATGCCAAACTATTTCCATTGGGTCCAAATCATGAAATTGAACCTCAACAATCACTTCAGCCCTAATTTTGCCTTCACCATTATCAGAAGTTCTGGTTTTACCTTTTGGCCATTTGCTTGAATTGCTTAACATCGCCTACTCGTATAGGTTCCAAGACTGCTGTCTAATTGCACCAATCATATTCCTCAAATCTGTATCAAGCTCACGATCCTCTTCAACACAGGCAGATATTTCTCGAACTTGCGCTAACATCTGCTGGATATTTTCCGAAAGCTCTATCTCTTCATCATGCAGGTCATGACGTATCTCCACCCCTTGAGAGGCAGCCATTAGAACTGCTGCTGCAACCTGTTCTGTTAGCTCTAACACCCTAATACAGTCACGCGCAGCAATAGTACCCATACTAACCTTATCCTGGTTATGACATTCTGTAGAACGCGAAAATACACTAGCTGGCATGGTTTGTTTTAATGCCTCAGCAGTCCAAGAAGATACCCCAATCTGTACCGCCTTAAATCCATGATTAATCGCAGCTCTCTCGCCTTTAGCACCAGAAAGATTTGGCGGAAGACCATTGTTAAACTTGGTATCCATAAGCAGTGCCATTTGTCTGTCCATAAGATCAGCAATATTGGCTACTGCTACCTTGAGTGAATCCATTGCCATAGCGATGTGCCCGCCATAGAAATGTCCGCCATGCATTACGTGCTCACCTTCAGCATCAATAATCGGGTTGTCATTAGAACTGTTTAGCTCGTTTTCAATCATGGAGCGACACCACGGCAGAGTATCTTCTAGCACCCCTATGATGTGTGGTGCACAGCGAATCGAGTATCTGTTTTGCAGTCTATCTGGATTTCTTAATGGCTCGCCAGTGTGGATATCCTCTCTTACCCATGAAGCTGCACGTTGCTGCCCTGGATGCGGTTTAACATCGAACAAAATCTCATCAAAGTGATGAGCATTACCATTAATAGCAAATGTTGCCAGTGAAGTAATTTTGGCAGCGATCTTGCTCAGATATTCAGCACGTTCAAAGGCCAGACATGCAACAGCAGTCATAACTGCAGTGCCATTCATAATCGCTAGCGCTTCTTTTGGTCGTAGCTGTATTGGCTCGATACCTTCTTTAGAAAACACATCTGCGGTATCACACTCATCACCTTTATAATAAACCTTGCGCTTTCCACACAAAGAGGCAGCCACATATGATAGCGGCGTAAGATCACCACTTGCACCGACAGATCCCTCTTGCGGGATTACTGGAGTAATACCCTTTTCAATCATGAGAGCTAATTGCTGTAACAAGTTATAACTAACTCCGGAGAAACCTTTGGTTAATGAGGCTAGGCGCGTCATTAATACGGCTCTGCCAGTCTCTTCATCAAAAAAATCTCCCAGCCCACAGCCATGAAATGTATAAAGGTGAATTGGTAGTTCATTAACCAGATCGATAGGAACTTTAACAGTACAAGAATCTCCATACCCTGTGGTTACTCCATAAATTGCTCCATCTTTCTCTAAAAGTTTGTCGAGAAACTCAGCCCCTTTTTCAATCATTGATCGAAACGAGTCATCACTACTCAGGCTCAGCTTTTGCTTTCTTTTAGCAACAGCACAAACCTGTTCAATCGTAAGAGATGAGTTATCTACCTTTATAATCTTGTCACTCATAATTTCTGATTACCTTTTTGAGCCCAGAATGGGAAGAAGTTACCCCATTGCAATGGAGCTAATTTACAATAATGTTCTAAACGTTTTGCATAACGTTGTGCTAGATCAGCAAAAACAGAGTCTCGATCACTTCTGCCTCTCTTTACCTTATCTACAAATTTTTCAAAATACATCGTGTATTTTCCGGCATTTTTGATGCAGAAAATAAGTACTATCGGGCAACCAAGCAGCATCGCCAATATATATGGACCAACAGGAAAGTCAGCCTCTTTACCCAAAAATTGAGCTGGCTGAGTGCTATAACTTGAGATTGGGATCCTATCCCCTACGATCACCACAAATTCACCGTTATCGATCTTTTCCTTTAGTAGGATAATGGTAGCCGGATCAATATCCGTCACCTGAATCAGATTCATGCAATTAGATGCATCGACATCTGATAGCAGCGAATTAAATTTCATGGCATGCTTGGTATGCACCAATACATTTACCTTTAATCCGGGAACCTGACGCGATAGCCCGCGACAAACCTCAAGGTTACCGTGATGAGATCCAATAAGTAATGCACCTGTGCCGGCACTCATATAGTCGACGATTAGATGCCTTCCAGAGAATCCTAGATCATCTATATTCAACCTCCCCATCCAAACTTGCACTTTATCTACAATAAGGTTGGCAAACTGCAGAAAATGCTTAAAACCAACTAATGGTGATGACTTAATCTTAAGGCCAGGATAATATGCTGCAATATTATCCAGATATTCACGTGATGCCTTTCTAGCCTCAGATTTAAACAGGTAGAAATATATAATCACCGGATACAAGGCGATATAAACCGGGATTGCCCCAAAGATAACCAATATGTAATAAAGGATTTTCATCCCGACACTAGCACCAGCCTCCTTTACATCGGCCCAATGCTTTTCATTACTGGTATCTGAACTACTCATTATGGGAGAACCTTTCTAAGTAACAGTTTAGGAAGGCGAATCAGCATCCCGAAAAATAACCTAGCATGCA
>QZLE01000190.1 GCA_004796365.1 Gammaproteobacteria bacterium
ACAAGTGTTAGTCCAGTACCAGAACGCCCAACATTTGACTCAGTAGAAGTAACACTGCAGTAGTAGCAGAAGTTAGCATATTGATAATTCCACTCTATTCCATCTTGTATAATTTGCAGGGCTTCTGTATCACCATTTACTTCGTAGGAAAAATCAATCAAACTTCGCAGCATAAAACCAAGTTGGAATGGAGCCTCAATATGTGATTCCGAATCATAATCATAAGATGAGCTTTTAACATTATGCGGCTCCTTCATAACATCTGTTAAATGTGTATCCACAAAGGTATTAATTGCCTCTTTTAAGGGTGCATTCCCAATTGCTTTATAGGCACTCATTGATACAGCTAGATTATGCCCAATGGAGCGTGATGAGAAATCTGGAAATGCATCAAGCTTGTGTAGATATTTTTGTTTAAACTCACTCATAAACTTATACCAATCGTAAATCCAACGATCACCGCTCATGTAGTAGGCTCCCTCAATATGGTAAAACCATGCATGCTGATCATCACGCGGATTAGCACTTTGACTATATCCAGGCACATCATCTGCACCACGTGACAAAGTATCTTCATGATTTCCTGAGTGATGTCGCCAAGTTGAACCAGCATAGGGATTACACGATGGTTTCACTAACTCATGATCTGCGACATGAGTGTATGCCCCCAACCATTGCGGACGAATATTTAGTTCCCCTTTTGCATAATCAAGTGCATCAAAATACTCTGCTGGTTTACCCGAATAGTAAAAAGCCTGACGAGTATCAGGCCATCCTCCAGTCATGGAAACAGCCAATTTACGACTCATATCAAGACCAAAATTATCAATTCCGAAAGCATATCTTGTATGCTCTCTTTGAAGGTCATATTCTACTTCAGCGTAATATGGTCTACGGTTGGTAGAGTTATCTACAGCTCCTAGAGAACTATCTGGAACAAAACCACCTAGATCAAAAGTAGCGCCTGTCTCTTTGTAATAGCTTAATGGGATCACTGGCACAGGAGGAAACTCAAATACCTTAGCCAATTTATCGGAACCGACTTCAGAACGTGCTGCATTAAAGTCAAGTAATATCTCTTTATAGGTATGCTGCATATCATCAAGCCAGTGCATGTCCATATCTATATATTTATTGTGCTGAAATTTGCGGCTCCAAGCTGGCCAAAGCTCGATTTCAATGGTTCCTGAACCATCTTGAGAAAGGCCATTCGGGAATGTTTGCTGAAAATTCCTAAGATGAACATTCACATCATTTGTTTTAATAACCCCCAATGGCAACGAATGAACATCGGCTACAGGAGGGGTATCTGCACGCAGTTGAAAATTAACCGCATTAGATCCAGTCTCAATACTTAAGTGATGCCCTTTAAAAAATAGTGGTGCAGAAAAACGTGAATTGATTGCAGAGTTTTGCAGCTGAAACTCTACTCGAATCAAAGGGGAGTTTGCATATGCATATATCCTCATTGCCCAGCCATGCTTTATATTTTCAGGATCATAGAACACAGTTTTACTGGATAGACGAATGATACTACGAAGCGGGCCATTCTCCTCCACTTCAATATCCACCTGGTCATGCAAAAATGATTGATCAAGCTGATCATTCTCATCCCAAAAGAGCGACTTCAACTCACCTGCAGGAGTAAAAATTCGCAATGGCGATTTTTCAATTGTCAGATCAATAAGGTTATTTTCAACAGAAATAAAAGAATCAAAATCGTTAACAACCACTGGGTTATTTGGAATAACTTGAACAGAATCACTTTTCACAAAATTATAAGACGAGATCCCAGTGTTACTATTTTCCCCATCAAAGGCCTCTATATCTGGGAAGAAGTGAACCATTACATGCCTGATCGAATTATCTCGAGACCACCAGCGATTTAGCACCTCAAACTGGGCAGGTACTGCTCGCCCCTCATCATCCGTTATATGTAATTTTTCGGTATCTTGATATACCCCAAATGGCAACGGAAAAACAGCAGTTACTGGGAATTCATTTGACCCCACCTCAGCGCTCTCTTTGACAGTAAATGGAGTCAGCACAGATGTGCCAGCAGGAATGGAGGTGGAGCTATTATTACCACCCGGGTTATATGATATCTCCGTTGGCTCCCCAGGCTGTTTTATACTGTCAGGAGAGTCTTTACTGCTGTTACCATCGTCACCAACCCCGCCTGAACCACAACCATGAATTAATAGGCCAACAAATACCATTGGCAAAATTCGCCTGA
>QZLE01000136.1 GCA_004796365.1 Gammaproteobacteria bacterium
CTATTTGTTAAGTTATGCTTTATATAGCTTGACTACAGAAATTAATCACAATACCATAATTAGACAATTAGCTAACTATGTAATTAGGATTGAGGTGAAAGTGAATAAACTCACAGAGGTATTCAAGGCTTTATCAGATAGAAATCGACTCAGGATTGTTTTAGCCCTGACAAAGTACGATGAGTTGTGTGCTTGTCAGCTTACCGAGTTGATTCAGGTTACCAGTGCAACTGCTTCACGTCATATGGGTGTGCTGATTTCTGCCAAAATAGTAGAAAGTCGCAAAGATGGACGATGGGTTTTCTATCGGCTATGCAAAGAGCAGAGTGACCTTAACGCTCTTATTCACTGGGTGGAATTACAGCTTCGTAATGACTCTGCAGCCAAACTTGATGAGAAAGATCTAGCGAAAATAACCTCAATCGATCCTGAAGAACTGTGTCGTGAACAGCGTGGGGCGAAGTGTTGTTCGTAATTTAAGTTTGAACCAATTAAGAGATAAAGACATGAGTAAAAAGATTAAACTGTTATTTCTGTGCACCGGTAATTCCTGTCGTAGCCAGATTGCGGAAGGATGGGCTCGTCATTTGTTGGGAGATATTATCGAGGCTTATTCAGCCGGCATTGAAACCCATGGAATGAATCCTAATGCTGTAAAAGTTATGTCTGAGGCTGGAGTTGATATCACCGGTCAAAAATCGCAACACATAGATGAATTTAAAGATTTAGAACTGGATGTGGTTGTAACAGTATGCGGGCATGCGCATGAAACTTGTCCTTACTTTCCTGTTAACTGCAAGGTTGTGCATATAGGTTTTGATGATCCCCCTAAGATGGCAAATGAACTTGCAGCGCAAGGTGCATCCGAAGAAGAGCAGCTAAATTGTTATCGTACAGTTCGTGATCAGATCAAGGCAGCTGTTGAAAAATTGCCTGAAACTTTAAATGTATAAAATCTCGGAGAACAAGCATGAGCAATGATATTTGTGCGAATAATGAAAGACATATGACCAGCGTCTTTGAGAAGTATCTAACCGTTTGGGTGGGGTTGTGTATTGTTGCTGGGATCATCCTTGGTGAAGTTGCTCCGGGACTTGCCAAAGCCCTGGATGGAATGAGCATTGATGTTAATGGTGCTCCGGTAGTTTCTATCCCTATAGCAATTTGCCTGTTCTTTATGATGTATCCGATCATGGTTAAGATCGATTTTGCCAGTGTTGTTAAAGCTGGTAAAAGCGGCAAGCCGGTTTTTCTTACCTTATTCCTGAACTGGTGTATCAAACCTTTCACCATGTATGCAATTGCTATGGTGTTCTTAGGTGTTTTGCTAAAAGGCTTTATCGGTGAAGAGGCGATGGATCTGGTGAAAATGCCATTCGGACTCGATCTTGCCGCTGGTGCGCAGCATGGTGCCGGGACTGTGGTTATGCAAGACGGAGTAAAAATGCTGCAGATTCCGTTGTGGCGCAGTTATTTTGCTGGCTGTATTCTGCTTGGAATTGCTCCGTGTACTGCTATGGTTTTGGTTTGGGGGTATTTATCTCGTGGAAACGACGGTCTGACTCTGGTAATGGTTGCAATCAACTCCCTGACAATGCTTGTGCTATACGGAGTTTTGGGCGGATTTCTACTTGGAATTGGGCAGTTGCCAATACCTTGGCAGGCGCTTTTGTTATCAGTTTCTATCTATGTGGCGTTGCCCCTTGTTGCCGGTTATATTTCCAGAAGATGGATCATTAGCCACAAAGGGGAGGAGTGGTTTAAGGAAAAATTCCTGCATGTGCTTACGCCGGTTACTATAACTGCCTTGTTGCTGACTTTGGTTTTACTGTTCAGTTTTAAGGGCGAAACAATTTTAGCAAACCCACTTACTATTCTTTGGATCTCTATCCCTCTATTCTTACAGACTGTACTTATCTTTGGTCTGGGGTATGGTTTTGCCAAACTGTTAAAACTTAAATATGAAGATGCCGCACCGGCTGCCATGATTGGCGCATCAAATCATTTTGAAGTAGCCATTGCAACTGCTGTTATGTTGTTTGGGCTTTCATCTGGTGCCGCGTTAGCTACTGTTGTAGGTGTTTTGATAGAGGTGCCGTTAATGCTGATGCTAGTTGGTATTTGTAAGAGAACCGCGGGCTGGTTTGATGCAAATTAATGCAGAATTTGCAGCCATTGCATCTATTTTGATTTAAATGGGTTACCTGAACATGTCAAGTAATTACATAAAAAAGACGTTATAAAAACGAAGTCGAAATACTCTTATTTATTCGGAGTATTCTGCAGTCTCCTGGTTTGTCGGAATTAGCGCATAAAGCGCAAATATGCGCTAATTCCGATGATTTTTAATCATTGGTCACTGTTGCTCAGTAAGTTATTAAAATTGCATAACTTTCTCAAGTTGCCAACTATACCCAGCTTGTGTGTGATTTTAAGCACATACTCCAATAAAACCTGATGTTAATCTGACACTTATAAAATGTACTAAGGAAGGTGCTGATTATAAAGGTAGGATCTTGTTGTGTTTTGTTGAGGTGATAGCCATGAAAATCGGCCCAGTTTTTGTATCAGCGTTATTTTCTATTCTGCTATTTTGCGGCTCGACTAGTGCAACTCCTATAAAAATCCCTGCTAAGTGTAAAATTAACCGTGATTATTTATTGAATCACATCGACTGAATCCATCTTGCTCAAGGCTAATCAGTTTTATTTTAATAGCTATTGTGTTGAACAGGCTTGATTAAGTGGTTGTCCTCAAATCCAATAGTTTTTCTTATTTGTATCTCGTTATATTGAGAAATGATGTTTAATTAATCATTCACTTTATTGTCACTTAGCTTTCTTATTTGCATCTTAGCATCCATTTGACTAGTCGTTGATTCTTGGGAATGCGTTTCTCAGGAAGAGGCGGCTAGTTGTATTTTCAACATTTATTTTAAACTAGTGAGGATTAATTAATGAAATTGTTACAAAATGGATTGTTACTTGCAATACTAGTTGTTCTTTCTTCTTACGCACAAGCGGATGTGCTTTCAAATGGTCAGTCTATTGTTATAAATGGCAATAGCGGATCAACGCAATTCCACAGTGTTTCGGTTCCTGCCGGCGCAAGTGATTTAGAAATTAAAATTTCAGGTGGAAGTGGTGATGCAGATTTATATACACGTTTCGGTTCCCAGCCCACTTATAGTAATTACGATTGTCGCCCATACCGTTATGGCAATGATGAAACTTGTACTGTCGCAGTCCCAGCGGAAGGTACTTACTACATTATGCTCGATGCTTATAGTGCCTATTCTAACGTAACGTTATCTGTCTCGTATGTTGAAGAAGCTGCACAGCCACAGGAAGAGGAACTTGAAAATGGCCAATCAATTGTTGTAAATGGGGGTAGTGGATCAACACAATTTTACAGTATAAATGTACCAACTGGGGCCAGTAATTTAGTCATTGAAATTTCAGGTGGAAGTGGTGACGCTGATTTATATACCAGGTTCGGTTCTAAGCCAACCTCCAGCAGTTACGATTGCCGCCCATACCGTTCTGGTAACAATGAAACTTGTAGTGTTTCTTCACCGAACGTTGGCATTTACTACATCATGCTTGATGGATATAGCGCATATTCAAATGTTTCTTTGACTGCTTCTTATGATGATGGATCAACACCACCACCTCCTCCAAGTGGTAGTACAATCGATGTTGTAACTTACAATATTGAATGGTTAGGTAATCCAAGTACAGCAGGTTATAACGGTAGCCGTTCCCAGCAAATAAACGCAGCTGCAAACGATATTATCAATGGGGGCGGTGAAATATATGCGTTGCAAGAAATTGGTGGAAGTAGCACACTAAATGACTTGGTTACTGCTTTAAATAGTAACGATAGTGTAGATAATTGGTCCGGGGATGTTAGTCAACCATCTGCTTCGCAAAGTTTAGCTTTTGTGTATAAAACATCAGTTGTAACATCAGCAAGCTTCCAAACTATTTTAACGAATGCAAGTAGTTATGATTTTGCAGGGCGTTATCCTTATTTAATGACAGCAACTGTTTCGGTAGATGGTCATACCAAGTCTCTGAATTTGGTCAATTTGCATTTAAAATGTTGCACAGGATCAAGTGAATCTAATCGACGAGCAAATGCTATGACTACACTGGCGAATGAACTACATAATAATTATCGCACCTACAATGTTATTGTACTTGGAGATTTGAATGTCGCGAGCGAAGGTGGAGCGAATGGTGAGATAGCAGATTGGGGTATTTATAATGATCGTGATAATGATGGATATGCCGATTACAGTCATGCAGCCGGCTCTGTTCAAGACAAACCGTATGTTCCAAGTAATCCGGACAGCGATATCGACCATATTCTAATTTCAGATGAGTTAAAAGCGTCTTGGGATGCTATTTCTGCTAGCGTTCGCAATGAATATCTAACGACAACTGTTTCTGATCACAGTCCGGTGAAAACAACACTGGATGTTGCCTTGTTTGGTACCGCAACAAATCCAACGCCGGATCCAGATCCAAATCCTAACCCTTCAGAAAATAGTGTTTTAGATGCCTTGGCTGCGAATGTTGGAACTTCGTTAACTGCCGTTGGGGTTATTGTTGAAGGGTACAATGGTATTTATGCTTTGAGAATGCGTGATGAAACTTATAGTGATCAAACGATTATCGTGAAGTTAGAATCCAGCCAGAGAAGCACCTGGAGCCCTCAGCAAAATCCAAGTGTTGTTGGTAAAACCATTCGAGTTGTTGGCAAAAGAGATACATATTCAAATCTGCCTAGCATAGAGAATGTTACTAGCATCCAAGAAGTCACAAACTAACTATTCATATTTTTTAATACTAAATAATAATTTTAGCCTGGCTTTTGCCAGGCTTTTTTTTGAATTGAGTGCAGATTAGCGTAGGTTATTTAACATCCATAACAAACTCGATAATTCTCTTTTCAATTGCATCTTTATGTTCGGTTGTAAAAAGGTGCTGGGCATGTTTTTTACTATCTATCTTATAAAAATATTTTGGGTTTGAAGAATCTTGGAATAGTTTTAGAACACTGTTGTATATCCCAAAGCTGTCCTTATTGGCAACAATAAATAGTTTGTCGATTTTTTGGTTATTGATTGAGCTTCCTCCATATGGAGCTAGAGCTACTAGTTTGATAATACCTTGAGTATCTTCCTTACTTAATACATCTGTTACCGAACCACCACCTAAACTGGCTCCAATAACGGAGAATTTTTCATATTTCTTATCCCTTAAGTATTTCAAAGTACTCTTGACGTTGTTATATGATCTTGCTCCTACGCTAATCGCTGCAATACCTTTTTGCTGAAATTTCCCTGCTAGCCCATACCAACTCTCCATTGAAAAGGCACCTCCAGGAAACAATAAAACTATGTGCTTACTGTTTGCAGGAAATAGAGTTGCTTTGTATGGGAAACCAGTTTCAGGCTTGAATTCGATAATTTCAAAATTATCTTCTTTGTATTTTTCTTGCGCATATAAGTTTTGGAATGAAGCAAGCGCCAATGTTATTAAAACTATTCCTTTAAGAATTTTTATCATTGTAAGTCCTTTTGTTCTTGAGCTTTTTGACTAATTATCTTAACAGCTTCTTGAGGTGTCATGTATAGTAGAAGTTGTTCGTTGAAATCATAATAAATTTATCATTAATTGGACTGATTATGGAAGATCAAAAAACTTTGCAGCTACGTCTTGAGATTATTGAATCTCAAAAAATCCAAGCAGACTATTTAAAATGGAAATTAATATCCGTTGCAACTCTGGTTTCAATATCTTTAGGTATTTCAGGCAACGACACAAATGGGGAGGCTGAATTTCTTTTATGTGTAGTTCCTTTCTGTTGTGCATATATTGATACTGTAAGTTTGCATGTGATGATGAGAATAATGACCATTGGTGCATATTTTAAATTCAGAGGCTGCACTTATGAGAATTATATTGATGATGCCAGAAAAACAAACAAAGGGTCACTTAGGCTTGAAAACTATGCCTTAAAAGGGTCCAGTGTCATTTTTAATATGCTACCCATTATTTTTGGAGTTTATAAAATAATTGGTTTCCATGATTACAGCCTTGGCATTGCTCTAATTGCATTTGGGTTACTCGGAATCATTTTTTCATGTTTCTTGGCTAAAAGATTCGATTCAGCTGTTCAAAACTTAGCGATGAAAAACCTTTCACCCTAACGCACGAAGGACTTATAGAATGGGAAAAAAGAAAGTAATAAATCTAGCCCTGCAGGGTGGGGGAGCACATGGCGCTTTTGGCTGGGGTGTTTTGGACAAACTCCTTGAAGATGGAAGGGTAGATATAGAGGGTGTTTGTGGTACGTCTGCTGGAAGTATGAACGCCGTTGTTTATGCATATGGCAAAATGCGAGGCGGTGTTGATAGGGCAAGAGAGGATCTGGAAAGGTTTTGGAAACAGATTTCTCAGTTTGGTAATAAGTTAAGTCCTGTACAAAAGATGCCGTGGGAGGCTTTTTCTGATAATGCAAACATGGATAACTCATTAATGTTTAATGTGTTTGAAAGTTTTATAAGAGTGATGTCTCCTTATCAGTTTAATCCATTTAATTTTCACCCCCTTAAAGTGATTTTGCAAGATAGTATAGATTTCGAAGAACTTCATGCATGCAAGTGTTCGAAACTATTCATTAGTGCAACAAATGTTCGTACCGGAAAAGTTAAGGTGTTTATCAATGAAGAAATAACAATGGATGTTGTATTGGCTTCAGCTTGTCTACCATTTCTATTTCAAGCCATTGAAATTAATGGGGAGAATTATTGGGACGGTGGTTATATGGGAAATCCTGCTCTCTTTCCTTTGTTCTACCACACAGATTCTAGAGATGTCGTGGTTGTCCACATAAATCCAATTGAACGTAATGAACTGCCTAAAAAACCAAATGAAATATTTAATAGGGTAAATGAGATAACGTTCAACTCATCACTGCTCAAAGAGTTAAGGGCAATAGCCTTTGTGAATAAAATGCTTGATCAAGGTTGGATAAAAGATGAGTTCAAAGATAGGCTCAAGCATATGTTGGTTCACTCCATTCGCGCGGATAAAGCAATGTGTGATTTGTCTGTGGCAAGCAAATTTGCAACAGACTGGAAATTTCTGAAAAAATTGCGTGACCGCGGTAGAAAAGTTGCTCAGCTATGGCTTGATGAGAATTATGCATCTCTTAATAAAGAATCAACTGTAGATTTATATTGTGAATTTTTAGATATTGGAAGTGAGCATATTGGTTGATGAGCGTGCATATAAAAGCGGTTTGAAAAATGCTGATTTAGCCTTCTAATACGGGCAGAATAAACCAAGAGCAGGAATTCATTAGTCTTTATTCATAATATCTACAGGTAAAGAAATTATTGTTGTTGTACCTTTGTCTATCTCACTGGAGCAACATATTTTACCTAATAATTTATGCTTAATGATGTTGTAGCTGATATGCAGTCCTAATCCGTGATGCCCTTGACCCCTTTTGGTTGTGTAAAATGGATCAAATATTTCGTTTAAGTTACTTTCTTTCATTCCAATGCCATTGTCAGAAATTGATATTTCTACAGAGTCAGCATCATGTTCTGCCGATATTGTTATTATTTTTTCGTGCATAACGTTTTCGAAGGCATGAGTGAATGAATTGTCAATTATGCTACTAATTATATGAAATAGAATTTGAGGGTAGGTAGTTATTTGGATGTCATTATCTACCTCAAATATTAAGTTAATAGAGTTACTTGTGCACCTTATCTTTTCTTGCATTAGAGATTGGTTTAAGAATTCGGATAAGTTTATTATTTTTTCTTCTTCTGAGCCTTGATTTGTTGCTGTGAGTTTAAAGGTATCAACCAATGCAGCAATGTTTTCCAGATTTGAAGTTATTAAATTGATAATTGGTTTCAATTTAGAATCATTATTGGACTCTGGATTAATATCAGGTGATTGAATTTCATGTGTGTTAGAAATTTGAGTTTCAAGGTGGGAAGCTGCAGTTATACATGCTCCTAAAGGTGTGTTTATCTCATGCGCTACACCATTCACAAGCCCAGCAAGAGACGCCATTTTCTTTGACTCAACAAGTTCTTCCTGCATATCTCGAATTTCTTGCGTTCTTTCATCTACAATGATCTCAAGGTTTTTATTATGTTCTTTGATTATATTTAGCAGTGATAAATATTGCTTAACGAAGTGAACCAAAATGATGATTATGGCTAGGTTAAAAC
>QZLE01000163.1 GCA_004796365.1 Gammaproteobacteria bacterium
CGCTAAGAGCACCAGAGTCAGTAGCTGTGTAAGTACAGGTGTATGTACCAGCCTGCTGTGTATTAACTGGGCAGTCAGCTACAGGAGTGATAGTACCGTCTTCTGCGTCAGTTGCTGAAGCACCTGGATCAGTCCAAGCTGTACCAAACTCAAGAGTTACGCTGGCAGCACCGTTTAGAGTTACCTCCGGAGCTGTATTGGTTGGGGTGATAACCTCTTCTTTTACAATAACAGTTCGTGTCTTAGTGTCACTAAGGCCGCCAGAATCAGTAGCTGTGTAAGTACAGGTGTATGTGCCAGCAGTAGAAGTTGATACATTGCAGTTAACCGCAGGAGTTAAAGCGCCATCTTCAGCATCAGTTGCAGTTGCTCCTGGATCTGTGAATGTTGCGCCGAACTCAAGGTTTATTTCAGCAGCGCCATTCATAGTAACCTCTGGAGCTGTATTGGTTGGAGGTGGCGGCTCAACAGACTGTTCCATGGTTTTTGCTTCAAGGATTGCGAAACTGATCAGCATCGCTTCTTGGTCAACCTGAGTAGAAACTGGGTTGTCACCTTCAACGTGGATCAGGGTGTTAACCGCATTATCAACATCGTTTTCGATATCGATTTGAACGATGTTAAAGTTGATGCCATTTGCAACAGTTTTAACTTCATTGTAACCAGGGAATGAAGTACCTACGTCAGGAGCATGAACACCCTCGTAGATATTTTCGTAGTATTTAACTGCGCCAGTACCGTTTTTGACCCAGGTGTAGTCTTTACCGGTGTCATGTGGGTATTGTGTAGAACCACACTGAGGAACACCTGAGTGGCCATACTCGTCACCGTCAAGGGCAGCAAGATAAAGCTTGGTGTCACCTGAAGCATCGATTGCATCATGTAGAATCTGAATATCGGTTACAGCTTTGTAAGGAATAGTCTTGTGAGCCTTAATCCCATCAGTTGCAAAGTCGTTGTTCCAACCCCAAGCAATACCATCGTAGATAGAGATTGTTTTGTCTTCGCCCTGAGGTAGGTAGTAAACCACTGTTACAGAGAAAGAAGCATTGGCTAAGCAGTCATTTGCATAAACACCATTGTCATTTCTACCAGCTGGGTCATAGCCGTTTTCTTTGGCTGACTTAGAAGCGCCTGTAAAGTCTGCACGCTGCAATTTTTCAACTTTTACAGGGATGTTGCCGGTTAGACCTTGGAATTGAGAAGTTAGATCCAGGCGGTTGTTCCACATGGTAACCTTACTATCTTCCAGTGTTCCGTATGCAGCAAACATTTTCCACCATGCTGGTATGGATTGGCTTTTGGGGCCAACAGCAGCAGAAGATGGAGTTAGCGGGCCTAGGCTGGCGCCGTCAAGTGCGATAGTGATCTCGTTGTTTGCTATATCAGATTCGGTATCAATGCCCAGGTCGCTACCACTGATTGTATCATCAGTATCATCATCTGCATTATATTCATCTGTCAGATAAGCGGAGCCATAGTAGTTTACAAAGGCTGCTTCTATAACAGCATTTTCTGG
The DNA here is from genome assembly GCA_004796365.1 of Gammaproteobacteria bacterium. Taxonomy (GTDB): domain Bacteria; phylum Pseudomonadota; class Gammaproteobacteria; order QZLD01; family QZLD01; genus QZLE01. Next base: position 1,520 of record QZLE01000163.1, read on the forward strand.
GATATCGACATAAACAGTTCTTGGCAGTAGTAGCCTGTCAGCCTGTTGGTCACCTCCGATATCTTCAACAAGGTCAGAGCCAGCAACCGCTACGTGGTAGTTTTTGCCAGAGAACTCAGCAACCTTTTTCAGAGTGTTTTCTGCGTTTCGTGCAGCAACATTACCAAGGTTTTCATGCACAACAGTTCCTGTGGTTGGCTGTTCTTCGCCACCTTCCGGACATGTTGAAGCCTTTTGGAAATAGCCTTGTGAAGTTTCCTGAAGTAAAACGGTATCTGAGGATGTTCCAAGGTATTCGTTTGAACCGTTAGAATAAACTAGAATATTGTATTGAAGTTGAGCTCGGCCAGCTGCGACGTGGTTAGTGTTTTTGTCTGAGCCGCAATAAAGCGCGAACGATTGAGATGCAGCTATTAGTAGAGGCGCTGCGACCATCGCTTTGATCATACTCTTCATTATTATGTTTTGATGACTTTATCTTAAATGTTCGGTCATCACTCCTAAGTTGCGTTATAAATATATTCCTGTTGCCTAAGCTCCAGGGGATTAACGCCATCCTTAGTAAATTGAGACTTACAAAAAAACGCATCCGTTAAGTCTCAGTGCTTCATCCTTGAATAATAGTCGATAAATAAATCAACATTATTGCTTACAAGTATGTATGTGATTGTTGGTAAATGAAGTTAAATTGTCCGCATTTTTCCATACTAATTCGAATGTTTTAAAATTATGTGATCCAGTTAAATAATTCATAGAGTAAAAACTTGATTGTGTTCACGTTTTTCGTTTGTGTGGTGGTGATTATTGGCGACTGGATCTAAACGATTATGTGCAAATGTTACTAGTTTCTCTGATATTGATATATGTGAAGTAGAGCGACCTTAATCTAATACAATGAGAATCAGCTAACGGATTCAGGCAAAACTAAATAAAAAGTGTGGAGTAGTTCATGTGCGCGGGGAAATTTGATTGATGACAGTATCTAGATCTGGAATAACTACTATACTTTTTATTGAAATTTCTATCATTATTTGAAATGGAAGATTTTAGAATAGGTTTAGTAAAGCATTGCCAGGCTGTTCTAATAATTATTTAGTAAGAGATGTAAAAAGGGATATGACGACTTCGCAGCAGCAACGCATGAATGAGTTATCCAAAAGAGAGTTACAGGCTCATATAACTCAGTTACAAAAAGAGCTTTTCAGTGCCAAAGAAGAGCTCGACGCCTCATTGCGCACATTAAACGAGATCGAGAAAGAAAAGAATCTTTACCGCGATATTAGTAGATCAAGTGGCCTGGAGCACTTGCTGGATATGCTCGGAACCCAGATTGAGGCGGTGCGCGATATTGACGGTTATCTGATTAACCTTGTTGATGCAGATCACACTTGTCTGATTTGTGAGAAAATTTCATTGCCGCAGGAGTTTGGCGGAATTCAAAGCACCTACCTAAAATATAAGTTTGGCTTTGATAAGATAGAGGCAAATGTAAAAGCCTTTGAAGCTAAGGAGTCAGTGTTTATTAATGATAATAACATTGATGACTTTCCAGAATCAAAAAACCGGTTTGAACGCTGGAAAATGTTTGGTTCAGCATCAGTTCCGGTTCTTTACGATGAAACCAGTTCTATAGGCTCGGTGCAAATTTTCAGCCAAACTAAAGACATTCCCGAATCAAGTGTAAAAATTGTTCAGGGATGTCTGAGCTTTTTCTGCCGGCAGTTAAAAAACTCCATGCGCGTTGCGGAGCTGGAAAAAATGGAGGCCAGCTTCAAAAGTGCTCAGGAAGAACAGAAGAAATTTCTAGAATTTGTAGAGCGGGTAAATAGCCTTACCAAGGTGGACGAAGTATATGACCTGTTCACCAAAGAGATGCTAAGACGATATGGTTTTGATCTTTCTGGGGTGGTGATGTTGCGCAGTAATCGCCTGGTGGTACAAAAGTGTACCATCATTGATGACAAATATACTGACCTATTAAATGAATGGAATGAATACTATAAGGAAGTGAGTTTTGCTTTAGATCCGTTTGAAGGAGCAACTCCGACCTCTTTTTGTCAAAAGACTCATTTGATGATTCGTGATGTAAAGGACATTATGGATTTGCCAATGTCGGAAAAAGACAGAAGGGCACTGCAGATTCTGAAAAACCCAAGAACATTCCTATTCGTCCCAATCGTAAAAGATGAGGAAGTGGTAGGTATCTTATGGCTATTTTCAGTTTCTGAGCCAATAGCGATTACGGAAAATGATCTGTCTGTTATTAAACTGTTATGCCGATTCCTTGGGGCTGCTATCGATAATGCACAGACCTATGAGATTGTTGAAGCTCAAAGTGACAAGATTAGCGATCTGAATGCTAGTCTGGAGCAAAAGGTAATTGAGCTAAATGAACTCGCTACCAAAGACAGACTAACCGGGTTGTTTAATTTTGGATATTTCCAGGAAGAGCTACAGCGCCGAATCAAGGAGTACCAACGCTGTTCTGGCGAATTGTTTATGAGTCTGGTGATTTGCGATATCGACCACTTCAAGAGCTTTAATGATACCTACGGGCATAATGGTGGTAATATTGCGCTCAAAGATGTGTCGTCACGTATTGCCAAGCAGGCGCGCGATATGGATGTGGTATGCCGCTATGGTGGTGAAGAATTCGTGGTCATTTTGCCGAAGTGTGATTTGGAAGGAGCCAGGGTCTTTGCGGAAAGGATAAGGGTAGCAGTGGAGCAAGAGCCGGTAGAAACCGATGCAGATGCAGTTCCTGTAACCATTAGTATGGGATGTGCCAGTTACAAGCCAAACGAAACCATGACAGAATTTATCAATCGTGCTGATGAGGCGTTATACAGCGCCAAAGAACTTGGAAGAAACCGTGTTGAGGTTGCAGAAGAGTAATTTAATAAGTTATCCTCACTAAAAAAATGGAAGGGGATACTCATGAAACAAATAATCAAAACCGACAAGGCGCCAGAAGCAATCGGTACCTATTCTCAGGCAGTAAAAGTTAAAGATACAGTTTATATCTCCGGGCAGATTGGCCTGGTGCCGGAAACGATGGAGATGGTAACTGATGATATTGCTGCAGAAATCAAACAAGTATTTGCCAATATCGCTGCCATTTGTGAGGCGGCAGGTGGTGATCTGAGTAAAATTGTTAAGCTAACTGTATTGCTGACCGATCTGGGGAATTTTGCTTTGATCAATGAGATTATGAGTACGTTTTTTGCTCAGCCATATCCCGCGCGTGCGGCCTATGAGGTTGCTGGTTTGCCCAAAGGCGGCAATGTGGAGATTGAAGCGATAATGGTGTTGGATGGTAATTGATTTTGTCATCCGCCAATCTGATTGGGGGGCTCGATAATACTATAAAATCATCACATCGAAGCACTTGGCTTTAGTCAATGAAACTGCAATTTAGGTATTGGGTCAAATTATCTGGTGAATTAAATACTATAATTATAGAAACATGATAAATAGCCAGAGATTTGGGTAATACCGATGATTACTAAGGCCAAAAAAGAACTTATAAATGAAGTTGCCACGCTTCAAAGAGAGCTTGATGAAACCAAGCTGGCTCTTGATTATGCTAATCATGAACTAAGTATATTAGAAAAAGAGAATAACCTTTACCTAGAAATAAGCAGGTCGAGTGGACTTGCAAGCCTTCTTGATATCCTTGGTGTGCAAATTGAGTCGATACGTGGCATTGATGGTTTTTTGGTAAATTTGATAGACCCTGAATATTCATGTTTAGTATGTGAAAAGATTGTGCTGCCAGAAGAGTTTAAAGGGATTGCGCCAACATACCAAAAATATAAACATTCTTTGGGGAAAAAAGATGTTAATGTTGCTGCATACAACAATAAGCATGTGTTGTATGTTAACAGCAAAAACATTGATGAATACCCTGATTCCAAGGCAAGATTTCAAAGGTGGAAGATACACGGTCTGGCCTGCATTCCCCTCATGTATGGTAATTCAACACCAATAGGTGTATTACAAATCTTTAGTCAAACACGAGATATTCCGACAAAGGTAGAGAAGTTAGCCGAGGGATGTTCAAATTTCTTTTGCAGCCAATTAAAAAACTCTATGCGGATTGCAGAACTTGAGAGGCTGGAGACCACCTTTAAAAAGGCTCATGATGAGCAAAAAAAGTTTCTGGAATTTGTAGAAAAAGAAAATCACCTGGCAAAGGTTGGGCAGGTGTATGAGCACTTTCTCCAGGAAATGCTTTTTCGTTATAAATTTGATCTTGCAGGCATAGTGATAAAGGAAGAAGATAAATTAGTTGTTCAACAAAACATTGTTATTGATGAACAGTATAGTTCCATCTTAGAGGAGTGGAATGAGTACTATAAAAAGGTTACATACGATATAGATCCATTCGATGGAGCCACTTCTACGGCATTTTGCCAAAAGACACATCTTATTGTGCGTGATGTTATGGAAGTATTACACCTGCCCATGTCAGAAAAAGATAGGCGTGCACTCAAGATACTGAAAACCCCAAGAACATTCCTTTTTGTACCGATAATCAGGGGAGAAGAAATTATTGGTATAGTGTGGCTGATTACTCTCTCGCAACCTATAGCTATATCAGATAATGATCTTGCCGTGATACAAATGTTAGGACGTTTCTTAGGGGCAGTAATAGAAAATGCTGAAACATATGAAGTTGTAGAAGCTCAGAAGGATGAAATTAGCGAGCTCAATATATGTCTTGAACAAAAAATATCTGAATTAAACGAATCACTGGAAGATTTAAAACAAACCCAGGATTATTTGGTTCAAACAGAAAAAATGGCAGCACTTGGTGGGCTAGTTGCAGGTGTTGCCCATGAAATAAACACCCCTGTTGGTATTGGGGTAACAACGGCATCGCACTTAAAAGATAGAACACTGTGGATAAATAGCTTATACCAAGATGGAGCAATAACGCATGGTGCTTTAAAGAGCTATCTTAGCGTGGCGATAGAAAGTACAGATATTATTCTGCAAAACATGGGACGAGCAGCAGAGCTGATAAATAGTTTTAAGCAGATTGCTGTAGATCAGACATGTGACTATCTGAGAAAATTTAAAATTAAAGAATATATAGATGAGATTCTTGTAAGTGTTGGTCCAAATTTCAAAAATACCCCTTTTGAAATTGAGGTGATTTGCCCGCAAGAGTTTGAAATCAATAGTTACCCCGGGGCTATCTCGCAGATATTAACAAATTTGTTAATGAACTCTTTAATTCATGGTTTTGAGCATGCAGATCAGGGAACTATTAATATAGAAGTGGTAAAAAGAAAAGATGTCGTATATCTATCTTATCAGGACACTGGGTGTGGAATAGCTGAAGAAAATGTGACTCGTATATTTGAACCATTTTATACCACAAAACGTGGGCAAGGCGGCAGTGGTTTGGGGCTACAAATAGTTTATAATCAGGTGACCCAAACCTTATGCGGGAAAATTTGCTGCCAAAGCACATTTGGGAAAGGTGTAAAGTTTGACCTTGAATTTCCAGTTGACCTCGAGAACTTCGATCCAGTAATAGAATAATTGTTCTCGTTATTACGGTTTAGTATTATCTCTGTAAGGCGTTCTACAGTAGATAAATGATGCATCAACTTTCATTAACACAACTAAGCGGAGTCGGCGGCAAGGTAGTTGAAAAACTGCTCAAGTTAGGTATTAGTTCGATTAATGATCTTTTGTTGCATCTACCATTTCGCTATGAAGACAGAACGCGCCTCACTCCGATATCTACCCTTAGGGAAGGGGATAAGGCTCTGATTGAGGGTAAGATCGAGTCTTGTGAAGTGTTGATACGCAAACGCCGTCGCTTGGTGTGTCAGATTCGGGATGAAAGTGGCACTATATCTATAAATTTCTTCCATTTCTACCCATCGCAACAAAAGACGTTGCTGCCGGGCAAAAGGATTCAGTGCTTTGGTGAAGTAACTCAAAACGGTTGGTTGCCATCCATGGTGCATCCTGAGTATAGAATCTTGCGTGAGAACGAAGTGTCCACAGTACCAGACACCCTTACACCTATCTATCCAACCGCGCAGGGATTAGGGCAATCCCAAGTGCAAAAGTTGGTACAGCAGGCAATCAATATTTCCAAGCGCAATATAGAAATAACTCAGGACCTGTTGCCAGAGCAGATTATGCAACGTAAAAACTTTCCGCAGCTATCTAAATCTTTAGCCTTCATTCATGCGCCTCCGCCAGATGCGCCGATTGAAATGCTGGAAGAGCGAGAGCATATAGCCTTTAAACGTATGGCATATGAAGAACTATTGGCGCATAACATAGCAATGCGTGAATATCGTTCACGAATGCTTAAGCAAGACGATTCCTATGCGGTGGAATTTAATCAGCAGATAAAACAGCAGTTTCTGCAGAACCTTGGTTTCAATCTAACCGGTGCACAAAACAGGGTACTGCAGGAGATATATACAGACCTCGCAACTCCAACCCCGATGCTGCGTCTGGTGCAAGGGGATGTCGGTTCGGGAAAAACAGTTGTTGCAGCACTTTCTGTTCTGCAATGTGTTGCCAGTGGTTACCAGGTGGTGATTATGGCGCCGACAGAACTATTAGCTGAACAGCATCTAAAGAATTTCAGTAACTGGTTTGAACCGCTGGGACTTGAGGTGGCATGGCTTTCAGGTAAGGTAAAGGGCAAGGCGCGAGAGAATGTATTGAGAGCAATTGAGAGCGGAACTACGCAGGTGATAGTAGGCACTCATGCCGTATTTCAGGAAGATGTACACTACCAAAATTTGGCGCTAACTATTATCGATGAACAACACCGTTTTGGAGTGCATCAAAGAATGGCTCTGAAGGAAAAGGGAATGAAAGGTGGTAAAGCGGAGAGGGGAAGAAAACCTCACCAACTGATTATGACCGCGACTCCAATTCCAAGAACATTGGCTATGGTGGCCTATGCCGACCTTGATACATCGGTTATCGATGAACTGCCGCCGGGGCGAAAGCCGATAAAGACCGTTGTAATCCCTGAGCAGCGTCGTACAGAAGTTATCGAAAGAATACGTGATGCTTGCAAAAATGGCAGTCAGGTCTACTGGGTGTGTCCATTGATTGATGAGTCGGAAAAAATAGAGTGCGAAGCAGCAGCAGAGACCAAGGAGATCTTATCTGCGCAATTATCTGAACTGCGGGTGGGGCTGGTGCATGGGCGTTTGAAAGCGCAGGAGAAAGAGGAAATAATGCAGCAGTTTATGCAGGGGAGGGTTGACCTGTTGGTAGCAACCACGGTTATCGAGGTTGGGGTAGATGTCCCCAATGCCAGCTTAATGATTATTGAAAATTCGGAGAGGCTTGGGTTATCGCAGCTGCATCAGTTGCGTGGGCGAGTGGGGCGAGGTAGCAAAGACAGTAGTTGTGTATTGTTGTATAAAGGACCACTGTCGCAAATGGCCAAGTCCAGATTGCAGACTGTTCGCGAATCTAACGATGGCTTTTATATTGCGCAAAAAGACCTGGAGTTAAGAGGCCCGGGTGAAGTTTTGGGAACAAGGCAGACCGGTACAATTGGGTTTTTAGTTGCCGATTTAGCCCGTGATGAAGAGCTGCTGGATGAGATGCAGCAGGTTGGTGATGAGATCTTAAGAGATTACCCTGAACTCGTGGAGCCCTTGAAACAACGCTGGATTGGAGATTCTTCCCGATATGGAGAGGTATAGAGTGCAAAAACTATTACCATACATCCGCTTGATGCGTCTGGATAAACCAATTGGGATCTTGCTGCTGCTGTGGCCAACCCTATGGGGGCTAGTCCTTGCTGCAAATAGTAAGCACGATCTAAAAATCATCCTGATATTTTGTGTAGGCGTTGTAATAATGCGCAGCGCCGGCTGTGTAATAAACGATATTGCCGACAGAAAGTTCGATGCTAAAGTTAAGCGTACCAAACAGCGCCCGCTGGTTAGCGGTGAACTGAATGTTAAACATGCATTAGTAGTGTTTTGTGTGCTTGTTGCACTGGCATTTATTTTAGTTGTGCAGCTTAACTTAACAACAGTTCTGATGTCTATAGTAGCTATTTTGTTAGCAATTAGTTATCCGTTTGCCAAACGCATTACTAATTTACCGCAGGCGCACTTGGGGGTGGCGTTTGCCTGGGCAATTCCAATGGCTTATACCGCATATGACTTGCAGCCAAATTTAGTTTGTTGGTTATTATTTTGCGCCACTGCTATGTGGGCACTGATTTACGATACTATTTATGCCATGGTAGATCGGGATGATGACCTTAAGATTGGGGTAAAATCCAGTGCCATCCTTTTTGGTAAATACGACATATTGGTCATTGCGATTTTGCAAGTCATTTTTATTACTCTGCTATCTGTTATTGGCATGGTTGCGCAACTCGGAATTGGATACTTTCTTTCTTTGGCGGTTGTAGTTGTCTTTTTTATGCACCACTTAAAAATGATTTGGCTGCGAGAAAGAGATCCGTGTTTCAAGGCGTTTTTAAATAATCATTGGATTGGGGTAGTGGTATTGATAGGGGTGGTGGTATCATAATGCCATGAACGAAACCACCTTGCTAAAACCAGATTGGGACGAGATTGAGACAGCCTTAATCGATATGGATGGTACTCTGCTCGATCTGCATTTCGATAGCTACTTCTGGTTGGAATACGTGCCAATTCATTACGCGCAAAACAACAATATCACCATTGATGAAGCCAAACATATCCTACTGCCGATGATGCGTTCGCACGAAGGCACAATGAAGTGGTATTGCTTGGATTTCTGGTCGCAGGAATTAGACCTGGATATTGCCGGGCTAAAACACGACCTTCAGCATAAGATCGCCATTCATGAAGGAACAGAGGATTTTCTCAAACGGCTTCGTGGTAATGTTGAAAATATAATGCTGGTTACCAATGCTCACTTCGATAGCCTGAATTTAAAGCTTGAAGTGACAGGTATCGATTCATACTTTGATGATGTGATTTCATCTCATCGCTATGGTTTTCCGAAAGAGAAGCAGCAGTTTTGGAAAAAGCTACAGCAAGATTATCGGTTTCAAAATAGCTCCAGCGTTATGATTGATGATAGCGTTGCGGTTTTGGAAAGTGCACGCAGATATGGTATCGGTTATCAAATAGCGATTAAACGACCTGATACGCAGATGCCGGAGATGAGAAAAGATGGATTTTATGGGGTGGCCTCATTAGGCGATATTAAGTTCTAGTTCAGCGTGAACCGCCCATTACTTTTGCGGTTGTAGCCCTATTTCCCCGCCAAAACTCCCGAAATGATCTTTTCCGGTTCTTTAATACTGCCCTTGTAGTTTACAACCTTCTGTTGTGTGCCCTGTAGAAGCATACGAGCAAAGCCGGATAATTTCTTATCGGCAGTTTCGCGAGTGCCCAGAATGCCGCTGACAAGAAGTGCGCCATTTTCCTGGATCTCGCTGCTAAGTTTTGCCTCTATAGGACCGTTCTTTTTGGTATCTTTTATGGTGATATATACCTTGTCATCTTCGCTGTAGGCATTTAGGTCAAATTCACCCAAGTCGTAGTTCTGATCACCAATAACTGCAGTGGATTTGCGCCATTGTGCTGTGGCCTGGGCATAAACCGGAATCATCTCTTCTGAAATATCTAGCTCTTCAATATCAACCTTAAGAGGTCCTTTAAGTTTAAGTGGCTCAGGGATTGGCAGGAAATCCGGAACATCATCTGATTTTATATTTAATTTAGTGTCATCAATGCTGATTTCTCCAGATCCGAAACTGGAGAGCGCAACTGTTCCAGAAGCTGTACTGGATTTGATTCTAAATGAAAAGTCGAATTTAATTGTTCCAAATATTAATGGCAGGGCCTTTAGGTCCCACTCAAATTTCTGTAGTTGTTTATCACCAAGCTGCATCACGCCGGCCTTGCCTGACCAGGCTGAGCCAGAGACGTTATAAAGCTTAATAGGTGCTTTTTCGTCTAACATATTATTAGTTACAAAAGTTGCAGGGATAGTTGCAATAAGAAATATTACAAAGAAAATAATCCCGATCATTGTGTATTTACCAATTCTACCCATTATTGAGGTGCCTCCAATGTAAGCGCGCCATTAACCATTCCCCTGGTTTTAGATTTTTTTATCGTGGCTGAAACAGTTGAAACCTTATAGGTATTTTTCAGATAACTTATCCATTGAATTACAGTGTCGAAAGGAGCGTCATCAAATGAGACCTTAACAGCATTGGTTCCGGTTTTGTCGATCTTTTTCACTGCATTTTTCAGGCGATAACGGTTTACGGTTTCACTAACCAGCGTGTGGATCTTTTTATCGCTAACCCCTTTGGCGCTATCGCTATCCTGATAGGCCTTGATTCTTGGAACCGCATCTTGCATCCATACATATATGCTGTGCCAGGACTCAATTCTTGCCTCTAGATCGTCAGATTTCTTATTAATTGTGCCTATTACTGCAAACCAGTAAGTCAAGACAACGGCAGCAATAATACCAATAGATAGAGTAAATTTATGGAATACTTCCAGTTCTGCCCATTTTTGTAGCATTATTCGATTCTCCCCACTTTAATGGTTACCTTGATACCGTTTTGCTCGGGTGTCAGCGAGGTGATTTCTGATTTATATCCTGGAGTAAGCGCCAAGGCGTTTTCCAGGGCATCAGACTTTGAAGTGTTGGCGACCGTTGCGCTGATGGTCAAGGTGCCTTTGCGGTAATTTAGTGACTCAATGCCGGCCCTTTGCTTTGCCATGGCGGGGGAAACAGCTGCTAACACATCAATAAAATCTTTGTTGCCGGCTGCGCCACTTTCCAGGTCTTCAAGTTTGTTTTTGAGTATTCGTTTGATTTTGCCCGGTGTAGGCCTTTTCTTTGACTCGGAAACTTTTTTATAGCTTTTCACGATGATGTTATTCAGTTCTTCGCTCTGTTTTTCTAGTGCCGCCAGATTCAGATAACTGGAAATGGTCATGGCAACCAGCAGTATTGAAACCAAAATTGCAGTTGGTTTCCATGGGGCCCATACCTTGGAAAGTTCCTGTTGTAAGCTGTATTGCCCAGTGAGAAGGTTGACGCTTGGTGCGTCATAAGACTCTTCTGCCATTACCGTAAGCGCGCTCATGTCCTCATCGATTTCTACCAGTTGTACCTCGATATCTGGTAGATGCTCCATCTCTTCAAGCGCCAGTGAAGAGCCGCTAAAATCATATACTTTTAGAGAAAGCGGAGCATTTTCACCTGCATTGCTAATAGCATGCCCAAGGACCTCGACAAAATTGTCACGATCGATGGAAAAACCAAAGTCAAAAGATGTGCGCACCACTATCTCGTCGGTATCTATTAGTACACACCACTCAGCTTCATTAATCGGTAGGCAAAGTTGTTCAGGGATGATCTCGTGCGGGCGGATGCCGGAATCCATAATTGCATCGTGCCAGAAGTCCATCATCTCTTTGCCGATAACTGCTACCGGAACCTCTCCGTTGGCATCGCGTTCGCCAACACCGAAGTGGACAATATCCAGGTCGTCAGCCACAAACTCTTCAACAGAAAACGGTACCATCTGAGCAATGCGGCTTTTCTTGACTGCCGGCACTTTGGTCTTGGTTAAGCTGATGTAAGAGCCTGGGGCAATTATGGTGATGTGTCTGCCAGAACTTATAGCGGTCACTTCACTTAGAGAACCGAACTCTTCAACAGCAGTTGTTCTGCCATTTTCATTCAGAGGAACCCAGCTAACATTTCTTGAATGCCCTTTTTGCAGGCGTATTACTAATCTTTCGCGCATGTCATTCCCGATTTATGCGTATTATACTTTCAATTAACTCAATACTACAGAGGGTAAATATACGTTTTTTTAGCGGATATTTGAATTTAATTTATTGCTAAGTATAGCGTATTATCAATAAATTATTATATTGACCCTCTACCTCTGGCATATACAAATATATACCCGTCTTTTTTGCGCCTGCGTACCTGAGATTTCAGACGCCCAATAACCCCGGCAACTTCGGCTTGGATTTCAATCTGAAAATACTCAGTCATCACTTCAAACATCTTTTCTTTTTCCAACTTTGCAAGCGCAGCCTTGGCATCGTTGTTCTTTTTTTCCTTACCCTGAAACAGCTTTAATTCTTTAAATGCCTTTACTATCTCCGCAGGTTTTTCCTTGGGTTCGTTTTCTAGATCAGACGCAATTCCTTCAGCATCAGTAATAGATATTCCATCCACCATGGCTGCGATCAGTTCTTTTGAAGAAACATTAAAATTTATTGGAGTTCTTTGTGGTAAAGCGGAGATAAAAGGCTCCAGTCTGTTAAATATAGCTGTCTTATTGGTTTCATCCCATATTCCTTCAAGAAGAAGAATTTCACTGGTGCTGGCAATCAGGTTATTTGGTGTCTTGTGCGGAATTGGCATGCCTGCATAGATGTCATCTTCGCCGCCCTGTCCTGTTTGATCGGTATCTTCATCGATCCAGTCGACCAGTTTTTCAACTATTTCTATAGGAATTTCGACATAATCAGGTTCTGTAGGGTCGCCAGATTTATTGATATTCTCAATCAGGCGTTTGAAGATAGCTACTTGATCTTTATCAATAATCAGTTTCTTTTGGTCTTTATCCCAGACGAGCATGTTATTGATATTAAACCGCCCCTGTAGGTCAAATATTTTTCCGGTCAGAGTGCCGTCTTCACCATATGGGGAACTGAGGCCTTCCTTGCGCTTTTCAGTTTCGGCGAAGTCGTCGTAGTTTTTTGTTTCTTCGTTTTCAAGGTCCTGTGCCAGAAAACTAATCGCCCATGATTCAGCCGCCATAGCTGCCATATTGGCACTGTCAATGCTGACTATATTGCTGGTCTGTCTGATATCAAAGTATTGGCGTTTGACCATGTATGTGGCGGCAACGGTCGCCAATGCCACAAATAGTAGAGCAGTTATAAGTGCTGCACCTCTTTGTTTGAGTTCGCCAGCCATTAGTCCCATTTAGCATCACCTCCTGGAACAATAAATAGTCTGGTGATCTCACCATGATCAATTAGATTTAACCGAAGTTCTATTCCCTTTGGTACAGGGGAAGGAGCTGGGGCGTTTTCTTCATCATCCTGATCCAATGTAGATGTTGGCCACTGCTCTTCCCACTTTTCTTCAGAATCCAAAAATGCAAATTCCAATGTATCGACTTCGGTTATAAGTATGGTTTCCTGAGCGGTGTCGGCAATAGCTCCGTCAACGTAGTACCATGCCTGACGGATCAGTTCGGTATCATCAATAAGATAAGCAACGCGCTGAAGAGAGCTGCGGCGTAGTTTTAATGGGTTTTGTACGCCGGTTCTGGTAAAAATGATATAGCCATCAGAAGCAGATCCTTCAATGGCTGGTAGAGTATCACCATATTCATCGCGTACCTTGCGGTTTACGATCTGTTCAATATCGCCCTGGATAATGTTCATCCCGCGCTGGAGTTCGGAAAGGCGGTCAGCACTTTCCTCGGCAACGTCTCTTGCCATTAATACAGAGCGCAGGCCGGTGCCGGCGACAAGTGCAACTATGGCAAAAATCGCAACAGCTATAAGCAGCTCTACCAGTGTAAAGCCATTTGTATATCTGCTTTTAGTTATTGTTTGCCTCATGTTTTTGAATTCGAATTTGCTTGAATTAATGCTGGGTCAATCAGATATCCTGTGATAGATGACGCAACCTCATCAGGGGTATCTGCAGAAGAAACATATACGGTTACCTTGCGGATGGTTTCAACCGGGGTTGCTTCGGTTTCAATTTCCAACTCCCAATCCAGATCAGCCATTACAGCGTCATCTTTGTCCTTTCCGGTATTAGGCCAGGCCTTGGTAATCAATAATTCATTCATTTTATTTTGTGCTACCCAGTGCGCAAAGGTAGTTTGACGAAGTAAAAATGCGTTATTGGTAACCTGCCCGGTTGATTTAATTATAGCTGTCATTGATATGGCTAGGATTGCAATTGCTACCATGATCTCCAGTAGGGTGAATCCTTTGCTTTTTAAGTGCAGCCGAGAAAGGCTATTCATCATCACTACCTCGGAATGTAATTGCCCCGGTTATTTCCCCTTCAATTATGTAATATCTCTCTTCCTCTTCCAGCATTAGATAAATGCTGAACTTTGAAGCCTCACCACTGGAAAGAAAATAGATCTGCGGGATTACCTCTTCTTCCTCATCTTCGGTACCGGTATCTACCTTTTCCAGCTCTTCATCGCTAATAATCTCCAGCTCTTCTATGTCGCTATCACCCATAATGGTCTTGGAAATACCATCGACTTCAACTTCGATAGTGACATCTTCCGGAAACTCGCGCTTATTGAACGCCTTGTTTCTGGGGGAGGTATAGCTAGACCAGGTTTGAGTCTCTTCATTTAAGGCGGCAAAAGAGTATCCGCCTTCAGTAAATACAACGCCAATCTGCTTGAATTGTGAAACCGCTTCCAATGAGGTTTGTTCAAGGATCAGCGTTAAGCGACGCGCCTCTTTTTCGTGAGGCGAATCATCGGGAAGTATACTCAGCACAATGGCTCCAGTCATTATACTGATTATAGCAACGACGATCAGGAGCTCAATAAGGGTGAACCCCTGATGTTTTCTAATCATATAATCAGACTCTTGGTAATATTATTCCTGTTCATTCCAGTTAGTGATGTCAGCAGCAGTTCCATCACCACCTTCCTGTAGGTCAGAGCCATACGAAAGAATGGTGATTTTATCGCCATCGATCTCGTAGATGTATTCTTCGCCCCAAGGGTCTTTTGGCAGTTCTTTTATATATTGCTTCCATTTCTTTGGTTCCGGTGAACCGCTTGGTTTGGTAACAAGTGCCTCTAGACCTTGTTCTTCGGTTGGGTAGAAGGAGTTGTTAAGACGATACATATCTAGTGCTTGCTCGATGGTGCCGATGTCAGTTTGAGCTTTGGTGATGCGTGCTTCATCAACATTTCCTAGGAGGTTTGGCACAACTACTGCGCCTAAAATTGCCAGAATTACTACAACTACCATGATCTCAATAAGGGTGAAACCCGCTTGCTTGCGTCCGTGTTTTTCGATTCTCATCTTGTTTTCTCTCGGTGCTTGTTTTAAAAGTTATAAATAATTATTCTGGGCACTAAACTGCCCAATTTTATTAGAGTTTAGCTTATAACCGGCGTTTTTCAGGCCAGGCTCAAATGTTTCGAGTTATAAATAGGGAAATTGTTCAAAAAATGTGAAAAATTTTTTCTGGCTGTAATAGTCAAGTTCCCTCTTTGTTGTTTAGCGTATATTCTAAGGGTAGGTATGTCAAAGGGTATTGCTGCGATATTTCAGTATTGAGAATAAAGGAAGTTTTTGGTGGAAATAGCATTAATTCGCAAACACATTTTTTGGATCTCGCTGGCTGTAGTTGTGGTGATAACAGGAATGCTTGGTGATTATGGTCGCGAACTGTTGCGATATCAGCCGGATATGTTTGTTTCTGGAGAATATTGGCGCATCATCACAGCGCATTTTGTGCACCTGAGCTGGATGCATACCTTCTTTAATCTAGCTGGTACTGCTATATTTTCGGTATTGTTTGCGCGGCATCTGTCTGTGTTGCAATGGTGGTGGGTATTGGCATTTTGTGTCCCGGCCTCGTCACTGGCTTTTTACTTCCTTAATCCGAATCTGGATTGGTATGTTGGGTTTTCCGGAGTATTGCATAGTATTTTGATCGTTGGTGGGATAATGGAGTTGCGCAAGAAAGAAGGCAACGATCGGCGTCTGGCGCTGTTGGTGCTTGGGGTTATTACTGCAAAGTTAATACAGGAACAATTCTGGGGCGGTATGGAATCAACTACCGAAAGCATTATCGCTGGCAAGGTGTTTGTTGATGCTCATCTGTATGGGGCAATTTTCGGGGTTATTTGCGGCGTGTTTTATATAATTAGCAGCATATTTGATAAAAGACAAGATGAAAGCGAAGCCTTATGAGTTAAGCATTCTATAGGAAAAAACTTTACGCGCTTACGAAGCATATTTGCAAAAATAGATGCAAATTTAGCCTGCCATTTGGTTCATTTCGAATATAGGTAGCAATACCGCCATCACAATCAACATAACCACTCCACCCATTGAAACAATAAGTAGCGGTTCCAGAAGGGCGAGTAGGGTATCAATCAGACCTTTAATCTCGCGTTCCTGATTAATTGCGGCACGATCCAGCATCTCTTCGAGCTTTCCACTGGATTCGCCGCTGGAGATCAGGTTGATCGTGATAGGGGGGAATTGTTTGCTTTGCTCAAGTGAACGTCCGATGCCGGCACCCTCACGAATCATAGAGGTTGCTTCGGTAACTGCGGCTCGCATTGGTAAGTTGGATATTACTCTTGAAGAAATCTTAAGCCCTTCCAAAATCGGGACACCACTGCCGGTAAGGATGCTAAAGGTGCGCGCAAATCTACCGGTATTCATGCCGCGAACAATCTTTTTAATCAATGGGATCTTTAAGAATATCTTGTGTACAGCATACCTGAATTTTTCTTTTCTCATACCAAATGAGAAACCAAAGAATATAGTAGAAAAGCCCAGGAGCAGAATTAGCCACTGCTCGCGGATAAAATCACTCAGGGCTATCATGGCAACGGTTATGGTCGGCAACTCTTGAGATTGATTTTCAAATACCTCAACGATCTGTGGTACTACATAAGTTAACAGGCCAACCACAACCAAAATTGCAATCACTGAAAGGGCAATAGGGTAGATCAGCGCTGTGGTTACTTTTTGCTGCATCTCCTGCCTGACTTCAGTGTAGTCTGCCAGACGCTCCAGAATTGTATCTAGGTGTCCGGTCTGTTCCCCAGCACGCACAGTGGCTACATAAAGGTCAGGGAAAGCACTTGGGAATTCAGCAAAACCATCAGCCAGCGGGTGTCCTTCCATAACCTTGGAGCGTACTGAAATAAGGATTCTTTTGATCTTTGGTTTTTCAGATTGCTGGGCTGCGGTTTTCAGCGCTTCTTCCAGGGGCAGAGCGGCCTTGATCAGGGTTGCAAGCTGTCTGGTAACTAGTGCCAGGTCTTTGGTGCTTAATGAGCCCCCTGGTTTGCCTAGAGATAGGGCGCTTTTATTACTGCTACCGGATTTTTCGGTGATCTCCTGCACGGAGATTGGAGACCATCCTTTTTCACGCAGTTTTTGCCTTGCATGTTTGGCGGTGTCTCCTTCAATCGTGCCCTTTTTCTCACGGCCACGTTCGTCGATAATGGTGTACTCAAATGCCCCCATCTATCTTTCCTCTATATTTGGCCTTGGTTAATCTTCTCTGGTTACGCGAAGAATTTCTTCAAGAGAGGTGTCACCTGCAAGAACGCGGGCGGCACCTTCGCGGCGAATGCTGAATGTTTGAGTTCTGGCATGTTTATCCAGTTCCTGCTCAGGTGCGCAGCTGTGTATCAGTGTTCGCATTTGCTCGTCAATAACCACTAGCTCGTAGATACCACCCCTGCCTTTATATCCTTGGTAGTTACATTCAGGGCAACCAGCAGGCTTGTAAATAATCGGTGGATTATCGCTTGGAATTCCAAGTTCTTCACAGTCTTTTTCAGATGCTTGGTAAGGTTGCTTGCAGTGTGGACATAACATCCGTACCAGCCTTTGCGCTGCAACGCCAAGTAAACTTGAGGATACCAGGAACGGTTCGATGCCCATGTCACGCAGACGGGCAATAGCTCCGATTGCAGTATTGGTGTGTAGAGATGAAAGTACAAGGTGTCCTGTCAAACTTGCCTGCACAGCAATCTGTGCTGTTTCCAGGTCTCGGATCTCACCGATCATCACTACGTCCGGATCCTGACGCAGGATAGCGCGCAGCCCTTTAGCAAATGACATGTCGATCTTTGAATTAACCTGGGTTTGCCCAATACCTTCCAGGTCATATTCCACCGGATCTTCAATTGTAAGGATGCTTCGGTCTTTGGTATTTAGCCTGGTTAGGCAGGCGTAAAGAGTGGTAGATTTACCCGAACCAGTTGGGCCAGTAACCAGGATGATTCCGTGTGGTTTGTGAATCATCTCGTCCAACAGTTCGCGTGTGGTATTTGGCATGCCCAGTTGTTCCAAGCTCAGGTTACCAGCCTGCTTGTCAAGCAGACGCAGTACAATCCTCTCACCATGTCCGGAAGGAAGGGTAGATACACGTACGTCAACAGCACGACCTGCAATTTTTAGGGCAATACGACCATCCTGTGGCAGTCTTTTTTCCGAGATATCTAGGGCAGCCATAACCTTGATTCTGGAAACAATTAGAGGGGCCATTACGCGTTGTGGCTGTAAAACCTCGCGCAGAACACCGTCGACACGAAAGCGCACTACCAGTCTATTTTCATATGGTTCGATATGGATGTCAGAAGCACCATCCTTGATAGCCTCGGTCAAAAT
Source organism: Gammaproteobacteria bacterium (assembly GCA_004796365.1). Taxonomy (GTDB): domain Bacteria; phylum Pseudomonadota; class Gammaproteobacteria; order QZLD01; family QZLD01; genus QZLE01. The sequence continues at coordinate 19,948 of QZLE01000163.1, forward strand.
GGCATTTATCAAACGGATGATTGGGGCATCATCATCGCTTTCAAGAAGGTCTGCAGGTTCAGGAAGGGTATCGGCAACAGCTGAAAGATCCATGTCGTCACCCAGATCTTCCATCATTGACATTTTGTTTGAGCCTTCCTCATAGGTCTTTTGCAGCAGATGCTCAAATTCCTCATTAGGAATCTTGGTAAGTTCAAGCGGCATATCTGCATATCTGCGCATTTCAGCAAGAGACTCGACGCTGGTTGTGTCACAGTATGAAACGCAGACAAACTCATCTTTAACGTCTGTTAGTAAAACCTTGTGGCGTTTGGCATAGGCAAAAGACAGCGAAAGGATCTTTTCCTCTTCGATATACTCAATCTCGTCCTCTGCTAACTGATCTGGATCATACTCATCATCCATGGAGCCATGAGTCAGATCATCAATGACTTCGATCTCTTCTTGCATAGTTAATTTTGATCTCTTTTGGCAAAGTTATTTTTCGGACTCTTTTTTCTCAGATGCCTTTTGGGCTTCTGCAATTTCATCAAAAGGAACCGGAAGTCTGGTAAGTTCTTCATATGTTGGAAGCAGCGGCGTTTGTATTTCACCATCCATCTGTAGAGTTCCCTGTTCCCTGCGCTCAAGCTGGCGAGCGCGGATGTATTCATATTTTCTGTGGGTGTAAGCCTGAGCTGTTGCAGCATCACGAATAATAACCGGGTGCAGGAAGATCATAAGGTTACGTTTAACCTTGCCGGTTTTCTGATATTTAAACAGTTCACCCAATAAAGGAACATCACCAAGGCCAGGAACTTTCTGCTCGGTTTCTTCTACAGTGTCATCCATAAGACCGCCAAGGATAATAACTTGGCCGTCTTCAGCCATAATGCTGGTTTTGATACTGCGTTTTTTGGTCGTGATATCAACGGCATTAGCAGCACTTGTCGACAGGCTGGAAACCTCTTGTTCTATATCTAGCTTAATTGCATTGCCTTCATTGATTTGCGGTTTTACCTTTAATATCAGACCGACATCCTCTCGTTTGATGGTTTGGAATGGGCTGACCGAGCTGGAAGATGCTCCGGTATTAGAGTACTGACCAGTTACAAACGGTACGTTTTCCGCAACTCTGATCTCAGCTGCTTCATTGTCGGTAGTCATAATAGTTGGAGTTGATAGAATATTGGAGCCGGTGCTGGAACCAAGAGCAGAGATAATAGCCCCGAAACGGGTCTTGCCACTTTTGAAATTACCTAGGCCAACAGTAAAGCCACCAGGTACTGCAGCAGCCGCTGAGCTGGAGTTTCCGCCGGTAAAGCTTAGGATGCTTCCTAATACTCCACCAAAATTAGATGTGGCTGCAAAGCCTTTTTCAGATGAATTGCTGGATGCAGCATCAAAAACCCAGTTTACTCCAAGGTCTTGAGCTTTTTCTGCAGATACTTCAACGATAATGGCCTCAATCATTACCTGTGCCCTGCGAATATCAAGTTGCTGAATCACCATTTTCAGAGAAGCAAGTATCTTTGGCGGAGCGGTGATTACTAGTGAGTTTGTAGCCTCGTGAGCCTGGATATTAACCTTTATTTGTGAACCAGAGCTTGATGATGTCTTTCTTTTACTTTTACTCCTACTCTTTGTGGTTGTTCTGGTAGTAGTCTGCAGGTTGTCGCTGATGCCGGTAAGAACAGAAACCATCTCTTTGGCATCGGCGTATTTTAGGTAAACAACTTGGGTGCTGCCACTGTCACCACCAAGGTCTGTATCCAGGTGGGCAATAATGGCTCTTGCTTTAATTCTTGCAGCCGGGTCACCGTTTAATAGAACGCTGTTGGTTCTTTCGTCGGTTGCGATGGTGAGTTTTGCGGATTGAGGTTCATTTTGATCCTTTTTATACAAAAGGCCAAGGATGCGCGCAACGTCTGAAGCTGAAGCGTATTCTAGTTGTATAACCTCAACTTCTGCGGAGTTTGCCTTGTCAATTCTGCGTACAATATCGAGCATACGTTTGATATTGCCAGCTCTGTCAGAAACAATAAGCACGTTGGTCGGTGGGTATGCTGCCAAGTGACTTTGCTGAGGAACTAATGGGCGCAAAATAGGAACAAGTTGGGCAGCCGCAACGTTTTGAATTGGTATTACCTGGGTGATAAATTCATCAAGAGAGCTCCCATCATCTGGTTTTTGTACCGGGATACTGCTTTGCTTTGCCGTAATGTCAGGGATAATTTTGATTACCTTACCAGATGGTACAGCTGAATAGCCGTGAACCTGAAGGATAGAAAGGAAGACTCTGTAGGTTTCCTCTTGCTCCATCGGGCGGTTGGAGATAATGTTCACCTTACCTTTTACCCTGGGATCGACAATAAAGTTTTTGCCGGTAACCTCGGCGACGGTTGAAATCAGAGTATTAATATCTGCGTCTTTAAGGTTAAGGGTAATGCTTCGCGCAAAGGCTGAGTTTGAGACAAGGCTGCCTGCAATTACGATAAAAATAGCAGGTATGGTTATCGCCTTCGAGCACCTCATAAAGAATCCTCTCAGCTTATTATCAATTATTCCAGTTACTGATCTTTTAGTTGCTTCCATCATGGTCACACGCCTTTAGTTATTGTAGCTTAAATTTATTGCTTAATATTGTTTGCTGTTTGTCTCAGGAACCAAAGTGTATTTAAGTTCCTGAAAAGTTAAAAATTAAGTGTTACTACCCTTTCGGTACTGCCGCTTTTAACTGTCAGGTTGATTGATGAAGCGCTAGCCAGCTTTTCAATCACCTGAAACCCTTTTTGCGGGCTATCAAGTTGAACGCCATCAACGGCAGTCACTATATCTCCAACCTTGAGCCCTAGAGATTTAAATATATTGCGGTTTTTCCCAGGACTGACTCTGAATCCCAGGAATTTTTTGCCGCGAGAAATAGGAGAGATTCTGACCACCTGGTTGATTGCATCAGGGTCTTTTTGCAGCATCTCACGAACTTCTCCAAGTGATATATCCGGTTTTGCTGCTGCCAAGCCTGTATTGTGCGCAGCTGCGCGCCTGTCCCGAAGAGAGCGGTTTGCAAGCCTTGAAGGTTTTGATGATGATCTTTTAGAATTCTTGTTTGCGGTTTTATCTGGAAGTTTTAATGTCTCTTTGCTTTTGTCGCTTTTGACTAGAACTACGTTGTCACGGTTGATTTGATCAACAATAGCTTGCCCTTTGATGCTGCTGCCAATTGCGTATGAGTTTTCATTTCTTGATGAATCTTCAATCATTGCGCGCGCAAATCTTGGATCTTCGCTGTATAAAATGCCTTTTAATGTTAGATTTAGTTTTGCTGCAGGTCGGCTGGCAGGTTTTTTGGGAGGTTTTCGCTTTGGTCTGTTTGGTGCCGCTGGTTTTGTGCCAAAGATATGTAGGGCGGCTATATTGTCACCTCCCAGCTTGCTATTATTTATTTTGGTTTCAACGCTCTTGGATGTTTTTGGGGCAATTTCTCCCTGGTCGCCTTTGTCAAGAGCAGCCCAGGTGAGCTTGGCCAGAGCAAAGGCAATAACGACAACGATTACGAGGTTGGCAACAATAGCAGCTCGTCTAACGTTTTGTCCTTCAAGCCAATGAATTACTGCCATTTTATTGATTTTTTTATTCACACGAATTCCAAACTATTCTAATTATATCCTTTGCTATATCTATTATAAGTGATTATAAGCAAATGTC
>QZLE01000096.1 GCA_004796365.1 Gammaproteobacteria bacterium
CAACCGCAAGAACCCCACTTGATTTAAGCTGCACTATTGCCTGCTTTGCGATAATACGAATATCATCTAAGCCATCCACACCAGATGCCAAGGCACTTCTTGGTTCAAAACGCACATCCCCTTCTTCAAGATGATGATCCGCATCTTCAATATATGGTGGATTAGAGACAATAAGGTCAAAAACTTTTCTTGCGAATGGCTCTAGCCAACTACCACATCTAAACTGAATATTTTTCAGTCGCAATAATTCGCTATTACTCCTGGCAACCTCTAGCGCACCTTTACTGACATCAACTGCTGACACATTAGAATTAGCAAATTCACGCGCCAAAGCTATAGCCAAAATACCACTACCCGTTCCAAGATCTGCAATCTCTAACTTAGCTTCAGAATCAAACTTCTGCAATGCAAATTCAATCAGTAACTCCGTCTCCGGGCGCGGAATTAAAGTATCAGGAGTCACCTCAACACTAAAATCCCAGAAGTCGCGTTTGCCTATTATGTAAGCTACTGGTTCCCCTTGTTGACGCCGTTTTAACAGGCTTTGTGCTTCACTGACCTGCACATCATCTAGTTCTTGTTCCGGCCAGGTATAAAGGTAAGAACGTTCTTTTTCCAAAACGTTTAGCAGCAATAGCTCGGCATCAAGTCGCGGAGAATCTGTAATTCCTTCTAAGGATTCAGAACCAAACTTAATAAATTCAGATATATTCATGTGTTAATAATAATCCCGCCATCCCCGCGAAAGTGCGCTGCTATACGGAAAAAACATATAAAACAAAATTACCAGATTTTTCCTACGCCCAATTTAAAACTGCAAGGGGCTATGGATTACGCCCAAGCACTTTATGCATCAGGACATGTGCAAAAGCCTGCAGACTCATAGATTCGAGAAGGGAAAATATGGGGATGTTAACCACAAAATACTACTCCACCAAAATCCCTTTTTCATAGATCATCACCGGAATATCATCATCCACCTGATATATAATTTCACGATTCTTGGTAATTAATGCCTCAGTTAATTGCTCGGTAACCTCAGAGCCATCAACATAAGTCACTTCTCCAGCTATAATCTTCTCATTCAATTCAACAAGCAACTCCTTGTCCATAACCTCAACCGGAATTTTGGTATGAGGACAGCATAAGATATCCAATAGTTTTGCATTTACCGACACAGTTATTGCTCCCAAAGATTCTTAATTGCGCATTCGCATATAGTACTGACTAAAAAAACAAAATAACATGTAATGTAAAATAATCAATCCATATAAAACAAAGGCCTCAAAAATGAGGCCTTTGTAATTTCAATAGGTCTAGGTATTACGCTTTTCTTCTAACTGTAAAGCAAAATACACCTAAAATAGATATCAATGTAAGAGGAAAGCTTCCGCCACCACTTGTATTAGCATTGGATGAATATGAAATAGCTTGCAGCTCCCAATTTTGACCTTCGGTTGTATATTTAACCAATCCATCATCAGGGCATATCCAAAGGTTATACTCAAATTCCCCAATCAAATAAGAGTCGACTCCTGCCCATAATATGCTCAAGCAATTCAAATAGCTTTCCTCTCCAACATTTACATTGCTAACTTCTTGCAATGTGAAACTATCGTCTCTGTACCCAACGTAATCACCATCATCATATATATATGATCTTTGCTCCCAGCTTTCACCAACTTCCATATTTGCTACTATTACAGAAAACCCTGGATTATACTCTATATCAAACGATCCAACTTCTTGACCTAGAAAGGTATAAGATGTTTCGGTCGTATCAATTCCAAAATTAAAGGTAAAACAATCAACGTTTTCCCCATTTGAGTTCGAATAAACACGCCTTTGATTATTTGTAGAAAATGTTCTTGTCTCTTTATCGCAACCTGCTCCGCCTGCAGATTTGTTTACAAATGTTTTATTTCTAACACTTGAATCTTGGATATAATCAGAGCCATCAACTACAGTAATTGATCCATCATCAACTAACTCTTGAAGCTCCCATGTTTCTGATTGCGAATGATCAACATATTGAACCAAACCAACATCTTCACAGAGCCAAAGGTTGGCATATTCCGCACTATTAACCATCATATTAACTA
>QZLE01000061.1 GCA_004796365.1 Gammaproteobacteria bacterium
AATATGTCTGGAACCGCTTGTTTCCTTGCGAAATCAGCTTTAATTGCAAGTATTTTAAGCCTGTTCATATATGGTTTTCCAAAAGGTCTTCTGTAATAATAAGTTAAGGATATTGGTGCGGTGCAATCAAGAGCAATTGCTATAAAAACAATATGTTTTTTCTGAAAATGTAATCATGTTCTCACTTAATAGTTCAAGGTTCCCAAGTCGCTTTGGTTTTTTAGTTATATCAACTTTATTTTCATGGTATCTGTTAAATGTAGGATATTTCCTATAGTCAAACAATTAGTTATGTGGCATAACCTTGTTTTACAATTTTATTATGGACAACCCCCAAGTTTTTATAGAGGGATATTTGAACAGGCTGATTATATGAAATCAGCAAAACAAGGAGGGTGTATATGGTTAACACTAGTGAAATAACTCTTGAAGGGTCATCGGTTTCTGCAGAGCTTAAGCGCAAACACATTGAAGAGTGCCTGTCTCAGTTGGAAATAATTGCAGTTAAGGAAGATGATCCGCTGCTTGATAATGCGATAAACTTTTATCGCAAGAACTATTGCTTAAGCCCGAAATATGCTTATGTACTATTTTCTCGTATGGAAACACATGGAATAGGCTATAATCCTAACTATTTCAAGGTGTCTTTAGAGAAAGGAGTCTTTAAGAATGATTTACGGCAAATGCCTACAGGCAAAGTGCATCGAATCTGGCCTGCACTTGATAGTGGACAGAAGCAAATTGCTGTTAGGGCAGGGCACAGCGTTCCTTAGCAGAGCTATTAGCAAAAAAGTATTATTCCAAGTTACCCTAATGTTATTGATACTACCGGCAGCATATGCTGCCGGTAGTAGTCAGATCCAAAACAATAAAAAACACCCTCCAGATTCTCACCAAAAACAAATCAAAGTTGTGGCGACAACTTATCCACTATACCTTCTCACCAAAAACATAGTCGCTGATGCGCCAAATGTTGTGGTTGATTTAGTAGTGAATTCTTATGCAGGGTGCCCGCACGACTATCACTTAACACCAAAAGATGTAATTAAGATCAAGTCAGCAGATTTGCTGATTATTAACGGCCTTGGGCTGGATAATAATATGGCAGATAAAATTGCTGACAAAGGTGCAGTGGTTGATACCTCATCTGGATTCAAAACTCTTGAACGTGGGGAAAAAGAGCATAAAAGCCCGCATGGACATCATGATGAGCACAAACACGATGAGCACAAACACGATGAGCACAAGCATGAAGAACACGGCCATCATGAGCATGCAAACCAGCATCTGTTTGCTAGTCCAAGGCGTTATGCAAACCTTATAGATCCGATAGTAAACAAGATTGTTACCTTTGATAGCCTTAATTCACATATATATCTGAAAAACTCAAAGGCTTATAAGGTAGCTTTATTTAAGCTTGCCGATGATTTTTCCAAGCTGATGAGTAAACTGAATAATCCAAAGGTGATTTCTCAGTTTACTGCTTTTGAATACCTGGCGCACGATACTGGGTTCGTAGTAATAGCTACCGTTCAGGAGCACCCTGGAGAAGCACCGTCTGCGGCTAGAATCTTAAAGATTATTCAGCAAGCAAAAGAAAATGGAGTAGCAGCAATTATCGCTGAACCGCAGTTTGGTGACAGGTATGTCAGAACAATCTCTCAGCAGACTGGTATTCCTGTTATTCAAATGGATCCTGTTGCCAGTGGCCCTGAAGCGGCAGATCTGACCTATTATGAGCAAATGATGCGTAAGAATATGGAACGTTTGCAAAAGGCACTTAGGGATGGCCAGGAGTGATTCAGCCTGGTGGTAATGCAGTCGTTTTTAAAGATGTAGCAGTTTCACTTAACGGTATATCAATTTTAGAGCAGATTACAGCCGATGTACCGTTTAATAGCTGTACATCTATTATTGGTCCCAATGGTGCTGGAAAGACAACCTTATTGCTAGCCCTGTTGGGTAAGGTAAGGTTTTCTGGAAATATTTATATAAATAAAACAGACCGGGGTCGAAAGCCAGTCATTGGCTATGTACCACAGCATATTAATTTTGACAGAACTATACCGGTTACCGTTTTAGAGTTTATGTCGATGGGGTTTCAAGGCAAGCCTTTGTGGCTTGGAGTTAATAAAACCAGTAAAGAAAAATGCCAAAGGCTGCTTGCTGATGTGCACGCGGAACATCTTATCGACAGGAATGTCGGGAATCTTTCTGGTGGGGAATTGCAACGGGTCTTACTTGCGTTGGCACTGCAAAATGATCCGGATTTACTGGTTTTAGATGAGCCAGATACCGGTGTTGACTTTCGTGGGGGGCAGATTTTCTGCGAACTTCTGGAGGAATTGCGAGGTAAACACGGGTTTACCCAAATAATGGTTAGCCATGATCTTGGCACTATAACCCAGCACTCAACTCATATTATTTGTATGAATCATATAGTTATTGCCCAAGGGGCTCCTCAAGAAGTTATTACGCAAGAAATCCTATCTTCAACATTTGGATTGCATATGGGAGTTATAGACCCTGATAAAATCAAAAACTTCTATGGAATGCATGTCAGATCATCTGATTCATCGGAAGTAGGTGGCAGTTAATGGAGCAGTTACTTGGGTTAATTTCTACAATATTTCCTTTAGCAGAGATGCAGCTGCCATTTATGCAAAAGGCGATGCTAGGACTTGTACTATTGGCGCCATTAACTGCAATGGTTGGAGTGCAGGCCATTAATTTTCGCATGGCTTTTTTTACCGATGCAATCAGTCATACCAGCCTTGCTGGTGTAGCGATTGGGGTAATATTCAGTATATCTCCGTATTGGACCATGCCTGTATTCGGTGTACTGATATCTGCAGCTATTGTTTATTCGAAAAGGAATAGTTTTTTATCGCTGGATACAGTGATAGGGGTGATTTTGTCTGCAGTGGTCGCCTTTGGTATAGCGATTGTTAGCCGTAACCCTGGATTGGGGAAAATGGTGCTAAGATTTATCTACGGTGATGTTTTGACCCTTTCCAACAACGATATTCTGTTTTTATTTTTGCTACTTATCGCAATGGTTGCTTTTCAGATTTATGCATTTAATAAAATGCTGTATGCAGGGATGGACAGCCTGGTTGCAGAGGTTCATGGCGTTAATGTCACTCTGTTTCAATATTTGTATGCCGCATTTTTATCTGTAACTGTGATATTTTGCGTATGGTGGTGTGGAATACTTATCGTGACAGGCATGATAATAGTGCCTGCAGCTGCAGCTAGGAATATGTCGTGTAGCATTGGCGCAATGTTCTGGTGGGCGATAGTTATAAGTTTGATCTCATCAATCAGCGGTTTGCTGATATCAGCTCAGCAATGGGCGGGTACGGCAACAGGGGCAACTGTTGTCCTTGTTGCATTTGTATTGTTTGTGCTTAGCTTTATTTTTAAGAAGGCTGTTTCTGGGCGCAAAACTTTTTAAAAAGATCCAGGTATGTCTTATCTCCAACCTTTTCCAGGGCCATAAAGTCGACAAAATAGCAAAGCTTTTGCAGAGTGTCCTTATCAATTACATGCTCGATTCGGCACGCAGTAGCGTCAGCAGTTTCAGGTTCAATCTGCAAAATATCTTTCAAAAACATACTTAAAATTTGATGGCGTCTGGTGATCTCTTTGGCAATCTCCTTGCCTGCATCGGTAAGAGTGATATATGCATACGGCTGATAATTTATCAGACCTTTCTTGTCCAAGGTCTTTAGGCCACCAGTTACAGAACCAGGCTTAATACCAAGGTTGGCTGCAATATCTTTAGCGCGAGCAACCTTTTCTGTGGTTTCAAGCTGGTAAATCACTTCGAGGTAGTCTTCAAGGTTTTCAGAAAGTTCTATTTCATCAATGCTCATGCTGCTCACCAAAATGTTTCGAAAATATGGTTGGTGTTTTTACACACTGTGTGAATAAGCATTGTTGCATAAAAGTTATTAATTTCAAACTTTTTTATATTTGGGCAAAGAAAGTTAGGCTCTGTAGTTTGTGTGCTGTGGGTCTTAGACTAAAGTACAGTTGATACCATTAAAGCTAAGGAGTAGGATGGCTAGGTTGTATGATAAAAAACAATATAAACAATAAGTTAATTATATAATCATAATCAGGAGGAAGATATGGATATTAGATTAAGGGATGTTGGCAGAGTAATAACTGCTGGCGCAATATTTTGTTGTTCTCAATTTGCTATAGCTGAAAATACATGTGTTGAAATTACAGAAACCAATTATAACCTAGTTAAACAGGGTATTGCCGAAATGTGCGGTAATTACCATGCATGCCTGGTTGAAACGGGTGAGGATATTGGCTGGTACAGCCCGTTTACTAAAACCACAATCAGCAAATATGAAGACGGAACTGTAGTTCTGGGTGCCTGCGAGATAACTTGTGATGAAGGTGAGGTATTAGCACCTTCTTGCAAAACAATCTCCGATACTAATATTAAACATATTATGGCTGGCAGACTAAAGTTTTGCGATGGCTTTGAGCTTTGTACTATAGACGGCGAAAAAGTTGGTCCTTATGACCCATGGGGTTCTGTTGAGTTATCCATTGTTGGTGATGGTAAAATCGAGCTAGGAGCCTGTGAGGTAGAAAGAGAATTTGCTCAATGTGTTGATGATGAAGAGGGCGATGATTATATTGTCTTAAAGTCCTTTGATGTAACTGTTGATGAAGATACCTGGAAGGTTGAACTTATCAAGCTGCCACTTCCAAATGGTGGTTATACCTATGCGCAGTGGGTAAAGGCAAACGTTGATGGTCTGCAACCAGTTGCTATATCAACAATGCCATATGATCTTATTGATTGGACTGGCGAGCAAATTGATGAAACGATCGCCGGTTTGTATCCTGATTTTGTACTAGATCCAGAAACCCTGACCAAGGGGGTAGCGGGAATACTTAAAAACGGAGTAGGGGCGCTGTTTACTTATGGCAGATTCTACACTGGTGACAGCCTGCAAAATGATATTGATGATACTGTAGCCGGGTTGGATTTTTTGACAAAACTTGATTATGTAGATAAGTCCAGGATTGCGATCAACGGTATTTCCTGGGGAGGGATGCAGGCACTTCATGCGGCTGCAAGGGCCCCTGAAGATCTGAAAATAGTTTCTGTAGTTGCATTCGCACCACCTTCTGACCTTGGTGCACTGGATTTCTATGCGAACCAGACTATTCCGCAGATTGTTCAGGATCCGCAGCTAAAGCAAGACTATGCAAATTTTTATAAGAATTATATTGACAGAATAAAATTAACCACAGGCGTGCATGTTTGGGAAGATGAACAAGCATTCTATCCGTATAGTAACGAATATCTGGTTGCAAATATAAATCCAGAAACAGATATTCTAATACCACACGATACCTGGGATACGATTGTCCCGGTAGATGTTGCATATGACCTGATCTCTTTAACCGAAGGGCAAATTGATACTGAGGCCTTGTTGTACCCTCATGCTGAAGAGTTTGATATCAATACTCAGGCATTAGGACATGGTGCAGGACTTATGGTTGTATTCAATACTCCGTTTCAATCTATATTTAACTATGTAAGATTAAAGGGCGATAGTCAGGAACAGATAATTGTAAACTATAGCTATGATAATCTTCAGATTTATATCGGTAAACTTGTTGATCTTTTGGATCAAACCGGGGACACAAGCATAGTTGAGTTTATTAAGCCTCGTCTACAAGAGATGGCAGATCCAAGGATTGTTATGGTTTCAACAGATGCTGAAGGTAATGAAACCAGAATGCCGGGGGCTGTGCTAGCACAAGAGATCGAAGAAGCGCTAATGCTGCTTGTTCCGTGTAGAAATGCTGAACCTAACTGTGAGGAATAAAAGTAGGTTGTAATACGATATGCTTATGGAGGGGCAATTCGTGAATTGCCCCTTTTTTGTATCTTGTGATTCATGCTTTCTTTACAAATTCTGACTTTAGCTTCATTGGCCCGATTCCTTCAACTTTACAGTCGATATCGTGGTCGCCGTCAACCAAGCGGATATTCTTTACTTTGGTACCAACTTTAACTACGGATGAAGAACCTTTTACTTTCAGGTCTTTTATCACTGTTATCGAATCACCATCTTGTAAAACGTTTCCCACTGAGTCCTTGATTATTTTTTCTGATTCATCATTCTGCTGTTCATCTGCAGACCATTCATAAGCACACTCTGGACAGACCAACAGTGTTCCATCTTCATAGGTGTATTCGGAGTTACATTTTGGACAATTAGGAAGTTGGGACATTGGCAGTTACCTTATGACGTTGTTAATTGGCGCATACTTTAACATATTTCAGTATTAATTTTGGAATGCTATAAAAATTTAGATGAATTTACTCATGGATTTAGTGTCTAAATGAAAGTAAGGGATGTGCCTATATTAATTCAGGAGCCCCCTATGACTACGCCAAATTTGCCATATGAAAAACATGTCAGTCTGGGCATAATCCACTGTAGTGACGAACTTAAACAGTATGCCGAGAAAATTGCAGATGAAATCCCCGGCCTTATAGATATTAAATTTGTAAATGACACAGTGGTCTTTCATTATAATAATAACGGAATGAGTATTGATATACTTGCTGAGTTTTTGCAAAAGATAGATATAGAATTGGAAGACTCACTAATAAATAAGCTTAAGATCTGCTTTCACTCATTTGCAGACGATAATGCTAAATCAAATGCTACATCTAAGCCTAGCTGTTGTGTCTCCACTGAGAAAATATTCAGCAAGAGTACAGAAACAGATAAGATAAAAAAAGCAGCCTAGTTTTTTGGTTCTGACTTTTGTATATCGAGTCCAGGTTGTATTCTGGTGAAAACCAGTTTGCGATAAAATAGCCACTGAAAAGATTTTTCCTGGTTGAAGCTATAGCCTTCTTGTTCAACCTTGCTGATATAATACCTTCCAGCGTACCTTGGCAAAAAAACTAATATTGCTACACCAATCATTAAGATGTAAATCACAGTCTGCATCTGTTTTTTTGGCAGTGATTGCTTTTTAAATAGCTCGTATGCAAGCATATAGATTCCACAGCCGGAGATAATTATCAGACTGGCGCAATAGAATGTTCCAAGATTAATAGTTATTTTTTCTGAACTGATATTAAGTGATGATTCGAGCTCATACCAGGTTGCTGTTGACCATATGAGAGAGCTGGCAAAAATTACCGGAACTATAATTATTGCTAATAGCTTTGCAGTTGACTGCAGTATTGTTTTCTTAATCGCGTGCATCCAGCAGATGATACAGTTTTACCACAGAAAATAAAGAATATTATCCAAATCATTTTATGGTCTGTACTCAATAACTCGCATTCTCCACTTTCCATCCTTACGCACCAGCCCTGTTCCCATAGAATGCTGAGTGACTCCAATTCCCCATTCAGCAAAACCTTCCCAGTGTATTATGTCTTCATTAATATATTTGCATTGTTTGATAGTAACGTCATATTTTTTGATTACACCGAAGTTGTTTCTGACTCTTTTGATAATTCCTGGTTTGCCCATTCCCCATCTGCGCGAATCATTGTCTATATAATTCTCTAGTTTATTAATATCGCGCGATCTTATTACCGCATCATATTCAACAAAGAAATCATGAAGAATTTGTTTGCAGGTTGGTGTATCAGTTATAGTGGTTTTTTTTGCTGGAATAGTGTCGTTGCTGCAGTTTGCCAGCGATATAGCCATGCATATTAAACTGATTATTCTTTGATTGGTTTTTGTCATGCTAACTCCTTTACTAAGGACTATGACAAATCGAACACTATTCAACAAACGAGAAATTTTTTTTAGTAGTTTATTTTTATTCAATTATAAAAAAAGGCCGCGTTAGCGGCCTTAAAAGTTTTGTCGTTGTTCCCGAGTTTTTTTATAGGGGATATAGTATTAGTTGCAGCTTGGCACTTTAACCCAGTTTCCTGGCTGAATCTGCTGCTCAATTGATGTGGTCATGGTTGAAGTACCCAGGTAGTCGCCAGAACCTTCTGCATATACTAGCACACCGTACATCATGTAAGCTCTGCCTGCTGCAACGTGGTCTGCATTCTTTGCAGTAGCGCATACAGGAGGGTTAGATGCTTCAGGAATCTCAATCTGGAAGCTTTCCATGTTGCTCATGTTCTCAACAGAGTCTCTTGCGTATACGTCGAAACCAATGATCTGACCAGGTTCGAAGTATTCAGTAGTTTCTACAGTACAAGTCCAGTCAGTAGTACCTTCACACTCGATTCCGAATACTGGCATAACACCCAAGATGATTTTGGCAACGTCATCGTCAGCATCGGTAGCAGTACCAGCTACTTTCAGAACAGTGCCATCAAGATAGTAAGATGTCATGGCGATTGTAGGAGCCGCACTACCGATAGTAGCATTTTGGGTTGAAGGGTGGCCTTCAGAAGCATTGCCCTGAGCGTCAGTTGCGATTGGTGTGAATGTGTAAGTACCCCACTGTGGAGCTACATAAGTGTCGCAAGAGCTACCACGGTACTCGGTTAGTGAACCATCTTTAAGGCTGAATGCGCAGTTAAGCATGTCAACATCATCGTTACGACTGTTGGTTACTTTGACTTGAAGAGTTTGTAGATCGCCATCAACATCAACAACGTCGATCATGTCAGGAGTATAGTGCGGCTCATCAAGGACAAGAGCCCATGAACCAACTTCAGGAGCTTCGCCAGTAACGATAGGGCAGGTGCCTTTTGAGAAAACACCACCTTCTTCTTTAAGAGTAGTAGTGGTGAAGCTATTGTTAAGACCAAGGTTTTCGTTAGAACCAGTGGCACATGCATACCATGCGCTGCAAACATAGGCGCGACCGGCAGAAACGTGAGCAGAGTTAGAGCTTGTGTGTTCAGTGCAAGTAGCGTTAGCAATAATAGGAGTAGAAAGAGTTGCTAAAAGACCAGCAGTTGCGATAACAAGATTTTTCATTTTATGCCTCAATAAGTTGATAATAAATAAATTGTCCAAATAAGAATAAATGTATGTAACCAATTAAGCTGAAACAAATATAAGCAAACGCTTAATAAGAGTCAACTCATTGAAATCATTTGTATATCCAGTGGGTGAAATTATATATTTGTGTTTACTAATGGTTAACAATTGCTTATATTTTGATTGAGCTACAAACTTAAAACAGAAAAAAACAAGTTTACAATTCCGATAAGTTAGTTTAGCCTAAAAAAACAATACATGGCTAAGTTGTGTTGTGAGCTCTTATTTGTAAGAGCCTAAATACATGATAAACCAACTATTATGGACTAACTTTAAAATGACAAATGGATTTTTCAGCTACGAGTAACTAGAGGAAACACAAATGAACTTTAAATATGCAGGTATTGCTGCAATTGCAGTAACAGCTTTATCACCAACAACTTTTGCCGGCGACATTAAAATGCCTGAGATGTCATATGAGGGGTATATCAGAGTCGATGGGACATTCAAGAATGTTGAGGCGGCGAATGGAACTGATACTAGTTCCAGTGACCTCAAGGCATCCAAGGTTTGGTTAAAGCTTGATGCAAAAGCTTCAGAGCAGGTTATGGGACATGCTATCTTTGAGTGGACCGGTGGTGATGATGACAGAGTTGATGTTGATGAAGCGGTTATCGTCGTCAAACCAAAAGATACAGGCCTTGAACTTACTTTTGGTAAGCATTACCTTCCTGTCGCAGCATTTAACAGCAGCTTTATGTCAGACTCTCAAGGCGTTGTGCTTGCGGATATTGTTGAACATGCCATGACTGTAGGATATACATCAGGTATTGCAACAATCCAGGCCTCAATCTATAACGGAGCGGTTCAGGAAACCGGTGAAGATGATGATCACATTGATGGCCTTGTTGCTAGACTTGGTTTGCAATTAAATGATGACCTTTCTGTCGGCGCATCGATAAACTCAAATATTGCCAATAGCAATACATTATCAGGATCTGATGGTGTTAATGGTGGGACTATTCAAAGTACAGTTGCAGGTCTTTCTGCGAATATCTCATACGCTTTTGCACAGTTTCAGTTGGATGCGGAATATCTGACAGCTTTGGATGAATTTCAGGTTGGTGAGTTGGCATTTGATGGTGGAACAGCATACCAACCACAGGTTTTTACCTTTGAAGCCAAATACGACCTTGGTGGAGATGCTTATATTGCTGGTCGCCTGGAGACAGGGGAAGATGGGGGTGATGTAATAGCGGAAAATACCTATGGCATTATCTATACCACTCCGTTGCTTGATTACTTGACATTTCAGGCAGAGTTCCAGCGTACAGAGTATGAGACCAATGATGAAACTGACCAGTTAAAACTTAGAATTAAATATAATTTTTGATAGCAAAGCAATACACTATATTTGTACACGGGAAGCAATAAAAAAGCGGGAAATTGCCCGCTTTTTTATTGCTTGAATTGATAAGTATTACGCATTCCTCAATAAAACATAAATAGCCCCAGTACCGCCATCCTCAATTCTGGCAGAGCAAAAACCCAAAACATCACTGCGATGCCTTAACCAGCCATTTAGCATGCTTTTTAGCACTGGCTCCCTTTCTTCGGTGCGATAACCTTTACCGTGGATAACCAGTACACAGCGATCACTATTTAAATTACAGTCATGAAAAAAGCTGTTTATTGCATTTTTGGCTTGCTCAGCAGTCATTCCGTGCAAATCAAGTTCCCGCTCAATTGCAAACTGGCCACGCTTTAGCTTTCTGATTACCTTCTGTTGAAGTCCGGGGCGGAAAAAAAAGATCTCGTCACCGGTTTCTATATACTCATGACTGAAAGGATCGCTGTCCAATTGGGAAATGACGTCTCTATCATCTTGGATTTGCGAACGTGGTATCGGTTTAGGTTTGGGCTTAGCAGATTCTTTAACATTATTAGAGTCGATCTTTTTAATTCCAGACATCTCTTGCTGGAAAAGATCAAAGTCAGTATTTTTATTCGACATAAAAGAACCTCAGGGCCATATTTAACATTATTGTAAAACAAATGAAGCTATCTAGAAACAATCACATTGGTGAAATTAAGAAGGGTGTACATAGAATATACGGCACAAAAAAGGGCTCGAAACTACGAGCCCTTACTCAGTACCTTAAAATTAATAAAAGTATTATTTTCTTTTTCTAATAGCTATAAGTCCAAGAACGGCAAGTAGTGATAGAGGAAGGTTACCACCGCCACCGCTGTTATTATCTTCATCTTGTGCTTCTGTAGCTATAACAGTGATAGTGAATGCATCAAGTTCTGCAGAATCTACATTGTCGCTGACTGAAATTACGATGTCTGCGAATAATCCTGCGTTACCTTCTGCTGGTGTTCCAGACAGTGTGCCAGTTGCGGTATCAAATTCAGCCCACTCAGGTTTGTTCTCGATGCTAAAGGTTAGTTTATCTTGATCTTCGTCACTTACTTCAGGTGTGAATGAGTATTGCTCACCTTCGGTAACAGCAGTAGTTGGTTCACCAGAAATGGTTGGAACGTGGTTAACATTGTTAACTGTAATTGAGAAAGCTGGGAGTGAAGCAGTAACTTCACCATCAGTTACAGAAATTATAATGTCTGTGTAAATACCAGCTTGGTCAAAGTTTGGTGTGCCTGTAAGTGCACCGGTTGCAGTATCAAACTCAGCCCACTCTGGTTTGTTCTCGATGGAGAAGTTCAGCTCGTCCTGATCTTCGTCTGTAGCTGCAGGAGTGAAAGAAAATTCTTCATCTTCATTAATAGAAGTAGCTGGTTCACCAGAAATGGTTGGGGAGTGATTATATTTTTGTAGTTCCCATGTTAAGGTCTTAGGTATAAGGTCGGTTCCTATAACTTCGTTAGTGTAAATATTGAATTTTACCAAGCCTACCTCAGGGCAAATCCAAATATGTTGCCTATTGCTGGTATAATCATATTCTATATAAGTGGACGTCCAATATATTTTCAGGCATTGCTGAAAGTGTCCAGCAGGGGCTGTTATATCTGCAATACTTTCCAGTGTAAGCTTATCTTCTAATTGAATCTCAGCGTCGCCATTTGAGTCTTCTTGTTCTTCATTGTTGATGTAGTCATATCCATAAGCTACGGTCATCATAGAAACTTGTGACCAACTTTTTCCGACAGTCATGAGATCTATGATGATTGGTCTTCCAGGATCAAAGGATATATTATTATAATATCTCCCTATGACCTCATCTGAATCTTCAGAGAAAAGAGTTCTATCGAGAGTTTGGCTTACATAATCTAATGTTGATTCAGTAACTTTTTTTGATAAATGATACTCTTCGCACTTAATTCCCTTGTTTGAATTTGTGATAAAACGAGTTTCCTCTTCCCCATCAAAAAACCGGTTTTCAACATTGCACTCATCAATATCTGCACCCTTTAGCTCGAAGTGTTTAGATGAGATATCGCTGGATTGTATATAATTTGCTCCAGATACGGTTACTGGCTCCCGTTGTACATCTTCTTCGTAGCTTTGCAACTCCCAGTTGCTCTCAAGAGCTGTATTTGAGAATTTAACTAGTCCAAAACCTGGGCAAATCCATAGATAGTAGCTTTGATCTGAAAACTGCCAGTTGATTTTTAAGCATTCTTTGAAGTTGCCTGCGGCAACTGAAACGTCTTCAATGTCTTCTATAACCGATGTAGATTGCTGCTTATAATAGTTGCCGACAAAAGATACATCTAAAGTTTGTGTCCAGCTTTTACCTACGGTCATTGTTTCAGCAATAAGCGGTATTCCCGGGTCATAACTGTATTCTTGACCGTTAATTGTATAGCCTACTTGGGTAAAGGTATTTTCAGTGATTATATTTTCAACGTAGTCAGTACGACAATGAGTGTCATCAGATGAGTTGGTGATAGTTCTTATTTCCAGATCATTAGCATAGTCTCTATATTCAAGATCACATAAGCCGTTATCCGATGAAAGATCTTTAAATGATTTGCTGAGAATATTGGCTGGTGGGATATAATCAGCGCCAGAAACTGTAATCGGATCTATTAACTCCCCATCTTCTTCATAGCTTTCCAGCTCCCAAATTTCTGTAGGCTCACTATCTTCTTCGTATGCTGCAGTGTATTTTACTAGTCCGATTTCAGGGCAGAACCAAAGGGTAAAATTGCTAAGAAATTCACTATCTCTAATTGTTGTCCAGTCAATATTAAGGCATTGCTCATAGCTTTGTGCGCCAACTAGTATGTCTTCAATTGAATTAAGGGTGAATGTGTCAGTTCTGGTTATGGTGCCGCTATAAGTAGTATCATTGTAAACATATGAATAATGTTCGTTTGATTCACCGCCCCAGCTTTGACCAATATGCATCTCTTCAATAATTAGAGAAAACTTTGGGTCATATTCTGCCTGAAAGTTATTTAAATTAGGCATTTCATAATCTAGGTAGCTTAAAGTTGATTCGGTAATTTCGCTAGTCAGATTTAATCTTTTACATACGTCATCATTGATTGAGCTATAGGTAAGGCGTTGTTCTTTGTTGCCGATGAATAGTCTTGCTTCCGTATCACATTCGCCATCAACTGATGCAACATCGTTAAATGTTTTGCCTATGATATTGCTTGCCTGGATATAATCCGCACCTAAAGCAACTTCATCAGGAGCAGGTAAGCTTACTCCAGTGCTAGCAAATGCTGGACTGGTTAGAGCAGTAGATAAAATAAGAACAGATATATTTGTAATTTTCATAATTACCCCATTTATTTAGATGTTTTTAAAATCCTTTCAGGATTAAAAAAACGCAGGTTTTCCTCGAAATTGTGGGTTAGTCTACACCCAATCTGAGATGCAGTTTATAGGTTTAGTGAAAATCAGTAAATACTAATTAGTTTGGTATTATTGAGTGGGAAGGCGATGCACTGCAAATATATTTGCGATTCAGGTAGTTAGTAGCCGCGACAGAAATGTTACATTATTATGAATTATTGGATATTAGCTATCAAGCTCTGCATACTCAACCACTTTAGCTACAAAGTCATCCTTATAATCCATATGAGGATGGTGGCCGGAACCAGGGTAGATATGCAGTTTGGCGTTTGGTGTGTTTTCCTTTACATAGTTGGCGATGTCGATACCGTAGAAGTTGCTTTTATCACCATAGGCCAGATAAACCGGCACTGTGATATTGCCAAGCACATTGCGAAAGTCCTTACGTGATAAACTTTTCCAAGTGTCGGTCCATGCCTTGGGGTTGAAATCCTTAAGGCGTTCGGTTCTGTCTTGCATAAAGTTGGAGTTGCGGATTAAATCGCGCTCTTCTTCGCTCATCTCCTGCCCGTTGAGAATCAGGTCAAAAACAGCGTGTGCAAAGTTGTCTTCAAGATTTTGTTCGAAGATTACGTTATCTTCATGCGGGTAGTTGCGATATAGGCCAAGCTGCCAGCTGTTGTCTGTGATGATCTTCGGGGTTTGGTCGATAATCACCAGCAGTTTTAGTTTGTCACACCCGAATAGGTTGATATATTCCCATGAGATGAGCGCGCCCATTGAGTGGCCAACCAGTGTTACATCTGTCAGATCTTCTTGGTCAATAAGGTTTTGGATGTCTGTTGCCAGGCGGTCTATAGTTACATTTTCCTGATAGTAGGTGCGTACATCCCAGTAGTAGCAGGTGAAGTGTTGGGATAGCTCGTCAATAATTGGCTTCCAGTCGGAGGTGCTGCCGGTCCAGCCGTGCTGGATTATTAGGTTAGGTCCGCTGCCTGCTTTATTGATATTCAGTTCAAATCCATCGTCTAAGTTAATTTTTATGTGATTTGTCATTGTGCTATCTCTTTTAAGTATTTATTCTGAAATTTCTTTTAAATATTTAAATAGCGCCTTGGCGGAGCCTTTATTTGCGTTTTGTTTGCATTCAAGCATGGCCTTGCGTTCTTGCTGTGCTTTGCGAACCAGTTGTCTGATGTGTTGGCGATCCAAGTTTGGATAGTGCTCTGCGATATTGCCAATGGCGCTATCGCCTTCCTCAATAAGTTGGTCGCGTAACTTTTCCAAACGGTGAAACTTAGCGTTTTCCTGATCGTGCTGCCCTTCGATTTTTTTTAGGGCCTCACTAATTTCTTCAGTATCGGTTTTGCGAAGTAATTTGCCGATGAACTGGCGCTGTCGCTTTAGTGCTCCGCGTTTATTCTCGATTTTATGTGCGAGCTCGATTGCTTCTTCCAGCTCAGCAGTCAGGGGGATTTTTTTTAGATCTCTTGCAGGAAGGTTGATTAGCTTTTCTCCCATGTCGGTGAGGGCGTGCGCATCTCTTTTGAGTTCTGATTTGCTGACATAAACGATCTCTTCTTCCTCTATGTCGTATATATAATCCTGCTCGTCGTTCACTCTTACTCCGCAACCTGTGTTTTAAAAAGCCTATGATACATAAGAATAGTGCAACTTTCGACCAGGTGTAGCAAATCAGATCAGGATTATGGTTGCCAGACCAAGGAATGCAAGAAAACCGATTACGTCAGTTATAGTTGTTAGTACAACACCGCCAGCCAGGGCAGGATCGATATGCAATTGTTTTAGGAGGAGGGGGATGCCAATGCCGGACACAGCGCCGATAATAAGGTTAATAATAATTGCTGCACCGATAATCAGCCCCAGGATTATATCACCAAACCAGAAAATGGATATGCAGCCAACGATAATGGACCATAGCGCACCGTTTAGAAGCGAAACGGCAATCTCTTTAATTAACAGGGATTTGGCATTAGTAAAGCCAATCTGTCCCAAGGCGAGGCCACGTATTACCAGGGTTAGGGTCTGACTGCCGGCAATGCCTCCCATACTGGCTACAATCGGCATTAATACGGCGAGGGCAACCACTTTTTCCAATGTGGCTTCAAAGACGCCTATCACTGCAGATGCCATTAATGCGGTTAAAAGGTTTACACCTAACCAGACAGCGCGACGCATTGAACTAGAGATTACCGGTGCGAACATATCATTGTCTTCATCAAGACCGGCCATACTCATCAGTGAGTGTTCGGCATCATCGCGGATTACGTCAACCACGTCATCAATGGTGATACGACCAAGCAGGATTCCCTGCTCATTTACCACTGGGGCCGAGATGAGGTCATGGTCAGTAAATATATGAGCTACCTGGGTTTCTTGC
This sequence comes from Gammaproteobacteria bacterium, assembly GCA_004796365.1. Lineage (GTDB taxonomy): Bacteria > Pseudomonadota > Gammaproteobacteria > QZLD01 > QZLD01 > QZLE01. Next base: position 16,142 of record QZLE01000061.1, read on the forward strand.
ATTGTTGCCGTAATTCCTTCCGGTTCCTGTTTGTATACTTCAGATACGCGCAGGGTAGGATCGTTTGAAACAAGGTCGGCAAGTGAAAGAGTTCCAAGGTATTTATTGTGGTGATCTACCACAATTAGGCTGTCGGTATTTTCCGGGATCTTTTCATTCTGACGACGCAGATAGCGCATTACCACGTCCAGGGTAACGTCCGGGCGAATGGCAATGGTATCGGTGTTCATCAGACCGCCGGCGGTATCCTCTGGGAAGGACATAACCGTTTCCAGTCTAAGTCGGGACTGGTCATCCATCGATTGGATAATAGCCTTGTATACTGAAGATGGAACGTCCTGCATAAAGTCGGCAAGGTCATCAAGATCCATGCCTTCGGTGGCCGAGATGATGTCCTCAGTTTCCATCTTTTTGATTAGGGATGCCCTAACCTCATCACCAACGTGTAGAAGAACGTCACCTTCAAATTCTGGGTCGACAAGTTCCCAGATGATTTCACGTTTATCCGGTGTTAAAGATTCAATAATATGCGCGATTTCTGCCGGGTGCAGGGCATTTAGCATCAGCCGTATCGGAGACGTAGGTACCCCGCGGTTAAGAGCGTTATTAAAGTCTCTTACTCTGGTACTTTTGTTTGTCTCAATGGCTGTATTGGGCATGGTCGGACTGCCTGTGTTTAGCGCGTGTCAGGATTTGATCTGGCATGCAGAAGCTTTTTTGTTAGCCGCGATTTTATACTAAAGATAGTAAAATTATAACAGTTAATCTGACTATTTTTTGGTTCTTTGAGGAATAGTTACAGCAGAATTGTGAGTAATTTCTTTAAGTAGAATGGTTTGAGGTTATTCTGACTCGTTAAAACGACTATTTACAAGCTCAGATAGTTCAGCGATAGCTCGTTCGGAATCATCTCCTTCCGCGTTGATACTAATCTGGGTACCTTTGGATGCGGCCAGCATTAACAGTCCCATAATGCTTTTGCCGTTTATGGTTTTTTCACCATGAGTTACCATGATTTCACACTCAAATTTCGATGCAATGCTAGTGAATTTGGCAGCTGCTCTGGCGTGCAGGCCAAGTTTATTAGTGATCTCTAGGGTTACTTCGCTCAAGCTGATTTCTCTTTATTGATGAGGTTTATTCCGTTTGAGCCACCAAACAGCACCTTGGCGGCAAGTTGCTCCAGTTCAAGATCAAAGTAGTTAAATGTTTTTAAAACCATTTGCAGGTTGATCCCGGTAATGATTTTTATCTTATTGGGCATGCTTTGCATAACCTTGATAGAAATATTGCACGGAGTTGCTCCATACAAATCGGTGATTAGTAGTACGCCATCACCATCATCTAGTCTTTCAATGCTGTTAATGATTTTTTCCTGGGCTTTATCCGCGCAGTCTTTTGATGATACGCCAATTGCTTCGATTGCAAGAGGGGCTTCGCCAAATATTGAGTTACAGCAACCAAGTAGCTCTTTACCACTGTTGTTGTGAGTTACGATTAGAACGCCTACGGTCATGTAAGTTCCCTGTGAGAAGAGACAATGTTTATATTGCTGTCATCTTCTTTGAAAAATGAGGTTAACTTTTCAACTATGTAAACCGAACGATGAAAACCGCCCGTACATCCGATAGCGATTGTAAGGTATTTTCTGTTCTGTTCAATATATTTTGGCAGCCACTTTTGAATAAAATTCACAATATCATCGACCATGTCTTTGACCTCGTCACTTTTCTCAAGGAAATCAACTACCTTTTGGTCAAGTCCGGAAAAGGGGCGCAGGGATGGCTCCCAGTGCGGATTGGGTAAACAACGTACATCAAATAGCAGGTCTGCATCTATCGGCGGCCCATTTTTAAACCCAAAGGATCTGAATAATAACGACATCGGTTTTTTGTCGCTACCTAGCCGTTTTATTACCATTTCCCGAAGTTGGTGGATATTGGTATTGGAAGTGTCGATAACCAGATCGGCAGTATTATGGATTGGCTCCAAAATAACGTGCTCATATTTTATTGCATCTTCAAGAGGTATCTCTGCTGTAGAAAGTGGATGTTTTCTTCTGGTTTCGCTGAATCTTTTCAACAGGGTCTGCATATTTGATTTAAGGAAGATGATCTCCACATATTCAAATATTTCTTTTAGCTTTTGGATGATGGAGTCAAACTCAGGGCGGCTGTGTGCATAGTTTCTGGAGTCTATACCGATAGCAAAGGATTTATAATGTGCGTATCCGGGTTCGGCTATGTGCCTGGTAAATTCTTCTAGCATTCCGATTGGCATATTATCAACGCAAAAATATTCTTCATCCTCGAGGGTATTAAGCGCGATAGACTTGCCTGATCCTGATAATCCACTGATTATTATCAGTCTCATAGTGCGGGCCTCATAGCTTGCCTTCCTGGATTTTTTGGTGCAGTTTGGCATTGAACCGGTCTGTAGCTACATGGCCTTCTTCACGTAGCATATGATCGCGTACGCAGGCCTCGGTAATAACAGCAAGGTTGCGCCCAGGGGCGACTGGGATTTTAACTTCAGGAATGGTTACATCAAGGTATTTGGTTTCTCGGCGAACCCCTTCCAGTCTGTTGTCTGCATCATATGAGATATTTTCGGATGGTTGCATGTCAACAATCAGGCGCAGGTTTTTCTTTTGCTGTACGGCTGAGTCCCCGAACATCGCCTTTATATCCAGCAGGCCAATTCCACGGACTTCCAGCATATTTCTAATTGTTTCAGGGCAGCTGCCACACAATGTGTCCGGTCCAATTCTGGTAAATTCTGGGGCGTCATCAGCAATTAGAGAGTGGCCTCTACTGATAAGATCAAGCGCCAGCTCGCTTTTACCAATTCCGCTTTTACCTGTGATTAATACGCCCATTCCGAAGATGTCCATAAGAACACCGTGAATAGTAACCTTATTGGCCAGCTGGTCGATAAGCTCATACTGCAGTACCGACATGATTTCGAAGCTGCTTACTGAGCTTTTCCACAATGGGGTGTCGGTTTTTTCTGCCTCATCCATTATATCCGGAGGAGGGTTCAGGTTATCGCAAAAGATAAGGATAGTTGGCTTGGGGTCGAATAATTCTTTGATTAGCGATACGCGGTTTTGCAGGGTAAGGTTATCCAGGAAAAATAGTTCGTGCTGGCCAATGATTTGAATTCTGTTGGGTCGGATAAGGTTGAGATAACCAATTAACGGATATTTGTTTTTGTTGTCTTCCTGACTGGAAACTGTGCGCTCGCCACCTTTTTTACCAGCCAGCCATTTGATCTTAAATTTATCGACGTGAGATTCAAAAATATGGTTGGCAGTAATTATATCTTTCATTTTATAGTCTTTGGTTATTCATTTCTGGATTTGGTCCAGTCATCAAGAAGATTATACATGGGCTCTGCAGTTGTATACTGACGCAGTGAGTTGCACAGGTTGGTATCGCTGAACATTTCAGCCAGGACTGCCAGAATATTCAGGTGTTCATCGGTATAATGTTCAGGAACGAGTAAGGCAAACAGGATGTCAACTGGTTCTCCATCTATCGCATCATATGAAATTGGTTCTTTCAGTTTTATTAGAATGCCAGCAGAGTTCTGCAGACCTTCAATGCGAGCATGCGGGATTGCGATACCTTTTCCCAGGCCTGTACTTCCGAGTCTTTCACGACTAATAAGGCTTTCGAAAACCAGTTTTGATGTGATTTCGGGGCCAACTGCTCTGCTGAAAAGCTCGCTAATTAGCTCTAGAGTGCGTTTTTTACTGGTTACATCCGCATTACATATAATACGATCGACAGTTAGTAAATCACCTATCTGCATATAAATAATAACTTCTTTATTGTATTGATAACAGAACCGGTTCCCTGGTAATGATGTCAATTTTAAGAAAATATAAGCATATCAAATGGTTGAACTCCGTCTGGCTACCCTTGTGGTATGCCGTAAACCATTGAGAGCTTAGCTAACGCTATGACATATAGCTATTCATCTTTTTAGTTTATACAAAAAAAATAAAAATAGAATCTTTTTGCACCAAAAATGCATTTTATGGGATCAGAAGAGAATTAAGGAGCAATAATAAGGGCATAAAAAAAAGAGGGCTCAGTTTTGAGCCCTCTTTTGATATATATGGAATACGAATGTGTTATGCGAGTTGATGCTCCATTCGTTTGATTCCACCATTGCAGCGTTTATGGTTTTTGATCTTCTCCTTATGCTTTTTCACCTGCCGATCAAGCTTGTCTACAAGCGTGTCTATCGCTGCGTACATGTCCTCTTCTATTGAATCTGCAAAAACGGTATTACCGCTTAAATGCATGGTCGCCTCGGCTTTTTGCTCGAGCTTCTCAACAGACAATATAACGTGAGTATTGGTCACATTATCAAAATGCCTTTCCAGCCTTTCAAATTTACTATCAACATAATTTCGTAGTGAATCAGTAATATCTACATGATGTCCTGTGAGGTTAATCTGCATAT
>QZLE01000060.1 GCA_004796365.1 Gammaproteobacteria bacterium
AACTCAAACACCCTTCTGCTTCCTTTTCTTTATCTTTAGTGTTAATCCATTATCACACATATGTATGACTGACTGTTACGTTGCATGAACAGCTAGTGTGAGTATAGCATTGGTGTGATAAAACGAAAAAGATTTTATACATTCAAAGGCAGGGCCAATGAGAAAAGTTTCATGGTAATTTGGAAGACCGACTGCAGCATGAGTGCCACAGTCGAGATAAAATGGATGGATGTATTTACAACTTGGCTGAGAAATTAATCTCAAGCCTGATCTATAAAAAACTACTTGTTATGCAGATCTACCTGCTTTACATCACCAGTATGGTGCTTTTGCTTTACAGAATCTGCGCGCAGGTTTTCTTGATAATTGAGCAGATCCTCGTCAACATCACCAGTAACGTATTTTCCACAAAAACATGAAGAATCAAAGCGCTCAATCTTAGTCTTGCCATCTCTGATTACAGCCTTTTCTAGGTCTTTAAGCTCCTGATAGATCATCTTATCAGCGCCAAGTTCTTCTGCAATCTGCTCTATCGTGCGATTATGAGCAATAAGCTCACTGGCAACCGGCATATCAATTCCGTATACATTCGGATATTTTACAGGAGGTGCTGCAGATGCAAAATATACCCTTCTGGCACCTGATTCGCGTGCCATTTCGATAATCTGCTCAGATGTAGTTCCGCGTACAATTGAATCGTCTACCAATAGCACATTTTTCTTTTTAAATTCAAGCGGTATCGCATTTAGTTTTTGGCGCACTGATTTCTTGCGGATTTTTTGCCCAGGCATGATAAATGTTCTACCGATATAGCGATTTTTCATAAATCCTTCGCGATATTTTACCCCAAGGGAATTTGCAAGTTGCAACGCAACGGTGCGACTAGTATCAGGGATTGGGATGACAACATCAATATCGTGATCCTGCCAGTCGCGCAGGATTTTTTTCGCCAACATTTCACCCATTCTCAGGCGAGACTTATAAACCGATATGCCATCGATCATTGAGTCCGGTCGAGCAAAGTATACAAACTCGAATATACATGGAGATCTTTGCGTATCAGTAGCGCATTTTGAAGTGATAATCTCACCGCTTTCGCTGATAAACAATGCCTCTCCAGGCTCAATATCTCTTATAAATTCGTAGCCAAGTGATGTTACAGCGACACTTTCTGATGCAATAACATACTCTGTACCATTTTTTGTCTGGCGTTTGCCGTAGCAGATCGGCCTGATGCCATTTGGATCTCTGAATGCAACAATACCGTAGCCGTTAATTAACGCGATGGCTGCATAGGCACCATGACAGCGGCGATAAACACCAGCAACTGCCTCAAATATTTCAGACTCGCTGATCTTAAGCTTACCCTGACGCGCCAACTCATGGGCAAATACATTAAGCAGGATCTCGGAATCTGAACCGGTATTAATATGCCTTAGGTCTTCCAGAAACAGGTCACGCTTTAGCGCTTCAGCATTTGTCAGATTTCCGTTATGGGCAAGTGAGATGCCATATGGCGAGTTAACATAAAACGGTTGGGCTTCTGCAGAGCTTGATGAGCCTGCAGTTGGATAACGAACATGACCAATCCCGATGTTTCCTTCCAGAGCGAGCATATGCTCGGTATCAAATACATCTTTAACAAGCCCATTTCCTTTACGCAGATGAACAGCTCCATCTCCGAAAGTAACAATCCCTGCTGCGTCCTGACCTCTGTGCTGAAGCACTGTTAGCCCGTCGTATAAATCCTGATTTACAGGCCCTTGAGCAACTATCCCGATAATGCCGCACATTCTATGATGACTCCTGGATATTGTGTCTGACTCTAACTTTCGTCAAAAGCCAATAAAAACTTGCCGATAATTTCCCAACCGCACTTTAAGTATAGTAAGGAAACTTCCGAGGTGGCGATTATATAATTTTCCTTGAGCAAAATCTAAGTGATTTTTCATGATTATGGAAATGGGATATATCAGTTAAATTCAATATTTAGTTACATTCCTGCGAATGCAGGAATGTCGTACTTCTGATAAATTAATTACACTTGCTGCTTAAACTGCAGATACTGTGAAATATCTTCCGGCAACATCTTGCGCACCTGCTCTACAGCTGGTTCAACCTGTTTAATCAACATAGATTGTTTCCAAACATCCGATTGCGGCAAGGTTGTATACCCAGCAAGAATGATAAGCGCTGAAACAATGACAAGGCCGCGAGTTAAACCAAATATAACCCCGATCATCCTGTCAGTACCGGTTAGCCCAGTACTTTTTACCAGCTGGCCAATTATAAAGTTAACTATGCCACCCACTATCAACGTAGCAACAAATAGTATTACATATGCAGCAATGCGCTGAATCATGGGGTCACTGACCCACTGAGACAAGACCCCGGAAAGTCTGACAGAAAATGTTATTGCTACCCAGAATGCTGCTATCCAAACAATTAAAGACATAGCTTCTTTAACAAAACCGCGAATCACACTTATCAATACTGAAACACCAAGAATCACTAATATTGTAATATCAATCCAAACCATTCTTACCTATCCCTTTAAAACACCTTCCAATACTCTATTAAACAAGCTGCAATAACTAGCTACCATGTTTGTATATCTTTCCTGGCAACTTTTCTTTTTGTTTTAGTTTTTCTTGCATTGCATCAACCTTTACCTTATCAAGCTCAGGCCCAACTCTGACACGATACATCTTTCCAGAACTAGTTTTTATAGACTCTACAAATGTACGATACCCTTTTTTACGCAGCTTATCGCGCAATGCCAAGGCATTTTTGGAGCTGGAAAAACTACCTACCTGAACCACCCATGCAAGTTCAACAATATTCTTTTTTGACTCTGTTATCAGAACCGGCTTTTCCTGCTTTTTTGCTGCTGTCTGTAGTGGTTTTCTAACCGACTGCTTTGGTTTTTGGGCTGGTTTTTTTGGTGCCGGCTTTGATGCGGAAACGGCAGGAGTGGTAATCTTTTGCGCCATTTTACGCGAAGCTGGCTTTTCTTCTGTGACCACCGGGCGACGCCCTGATGGCTCCGGGATTGTATGCACAATTTTTTCCGCGCTTTGATCAGGCCTTTTTTTACCTACCACCTCAAACGGTTTAGGCGGTATCTCAACCGGAACTTCAACAACACGATTTTCTACCGGGCCGCGCAGCAGCATTGGCACAAAAATCACTATCAATGATATCAGTACTGCAGCTCCAATTAATCTTTGTTTCAATTTTGCCTCCGGTTTGTTTTTAATCCAGCAAGATTATCCTAATTTGGAAAATGCCTCAACCATACGGAAAGAGCCAAACAACACCACTCTGTCACCTGGATTAATCTGCTTAAGCAATAGCGGATGTAATTCATTATACCCGGAATATGCTGCAACAGACTTCTCCAAACCAACTTCAGCACTCACTATTTCCAATAGTTCCTCCTTTAAGAAACTATCCGGATCAGGAAGTTCCGTTAACAGCCAGACATCAATAACCTGATCCATTATTTTGATTATCTGCTCAAGTTGTTTACGCTGTAACAAACCAAAAACAGCGTAGGTCTTACCTAGGCAAATCTGCTGCTGCAGATATTGCTGCAATCTTTGCACTCCATCAACATTATGGGATACGTCAACTATCCACTCAACACCTTCCCTTTGTATAGTCTCTAATCTGCCCGGCAAAAAATAACTTTCCAACCCTTTATTAATCGCATCAGTTGAGACTTCAAATTTAAATTCCTGCAGCAGCGTAATCACCATTAGCGCCGTAGCTGCATTTTGAAATTGATGCTCCCCTTTCATAGCAGGCATTGAAAGATTTTGCTGATTTCTATACCCAAGAGAATTTGACCAACTCCAACAATTTTGCTCTTGTTTATATTCAAACTGTTTACCGGACTGCAGCAATTTTGCTCCGATATTCTGTGCGGTCTCAGCTATAGATTTAATGTCGCGCATTTCCCCGGAAACCACATATCTTCCACCACGCATGATGCCGCTTTTTTCACGCGCAATATCCTCCAAGGTATTTCCCAGCCAGTCCATATGATCCATACCTATTGATGTAATCACAGCTATATCCGGGTCGATTATATTTACCGCATCAAGTCTGCCACCAAGCCCAACCTCTAGCAAAACAATATCAGGTTGATGATTATTGAATATATCTAGGGCAGCCAGTGTTCCAAACTCAAAGTAACTTAGCGATATTTCCTGACGGCACTGATCAATACGCTCAAATGCTGTGCATATCATCTTATCGGAAACAGGATTTCCATTTAGTTTAATACGCTCATTGTATTCATTTAGGTGGGGAGAGGTATAACTCCCAACTGATAAACCTTGCGCTTTGCAGATCTCTTCCAACAAGCGCAGTGTTGAACCCTTGCCATTGGTACCAGCAATTGTGATAACTGTAGAAGAAAGGTCTTTGGGAATTCCTAGTGCTACACGTACGCTATCGACACGGTTCAGACCAAGATCTATCTGTTTGGAATGCAGGGTTTCCTGCCAGGAGAGCCATTGTTGAAGAGTTGAGGATTGTGACATTTTCGTATGCGTTCCCAAGCAGGGCCTGGGAACGAGATTGTTCTTTTAAATATTAAACCGCCGATGGTAAATGTTTAACATCCGGCGACGGTTTATTCTGCAGCATTGCAACAACTTGTGCGATCGTTTCGCGCATTTCACGTCTGTCGACAATCATATCAACAGTACCATGTTCAAGAAGAAACTCACTGCGCTGGAACCCATCAGGAAGCTTCTGGCGTACTGTCTGTTCAATTACACGCGGACCAGCAAAGCCAATCAACGCATTTGGCTCTGCAATATTAATATCACCAAGCATTGCCAGACTTGCAGAAACCCCACCAGTTGTTGGATTAGTCAATACAGATATAAATGGAATCCCCTCTTGAGACAATTTAGCCAATACCGCACTGGTTTTTGCCATCTGCATTAGTGAAAACAAAGCCTCTTGCATTCTGGCCCCTCCACTCGTTGAGAAGCATATAAACGGAACCTTTTGACTTAATGCAACATTTGCTGCACGCACAAAACGCTCACCAACGACACTACCCATGGAACCAGCCATAAAATTAAAATCAAATGCCGCGGCTACCACCGGCACACCATTAACTTTTCCGCTCATTGCTACCAAGGCGTCTTTTTCACCGGTGGCCTTTTGCGCCTGACCTAACCTGTCTTTGTATTTTTTTAGGTCTTTAAATTTCAGGGCATCTTGCGGTTGTACTTCTGAGCCTATCTCGGTTTCACTTGTTTTATCCAGAAAAAAAACCAAACGTTGTCGAGCCCCTATCTTCATGTGGTTATCACATTTTGGGCAAACCCAGAAACTTTTTTCTAATTCAGGTTTATATAAAATTGCTGAGCAAGAATCACACTTGCCCCACAACCCTTCCGGAATATTTTTCTTTGCAGTTCCTTCTATTCGAATACTGGATGTGATCTTTTGTATCCAATTCATCTTAAATTCCTATACTTCACTTGGTTAAGAACCCTTTCACCTTGGCTTATCCTGAGCGAAACCGAATGTTTCAGGGAACTTAGCAACAAACTACCATGTAATTTGATGCCTTAACTATCTATTGCCGTTCTCATTCCCAACACTAAATCTTTTAGCTTGCCGGGAATTTGCGCTGGATCATCTACGTTTTGCGCATGAATTTTCACCAATGCCGAACCTACAATGGCAGCATCAGCCACTGATGCTATCATCGCTGCTGATTCTGCATCCTTGATACCAAAACCAACTCCAATCGGCAAATCAGTAATTTCGCGTATGATATCAAGTTTTTCAGAAACTTGCTTAACATCCAGCTTACTTGATCCGGTAACTCCTTTTACCGAAACATAGTAGATGAAGCCACTAGCCATAGATGCAATCCACTCAACGCGCTGCTTTGATGAAGTTGGTGTAATCAGATAAATTGGGTCAAGCTTATTGGTAGCCAGTGCCGCATTATATTCTTCACTTTCTTCAGGCGTCATATCAACAGATATTACTCCGTCCACACCAGCTGCTTTGGCAAGCTTCGCAAAATCCTGATAACCAATAACTTCTATCGGGTTAAGATATCCCATCAGAACTATTGGCGTTATATCATCTTTGCTACGGAACTGTTTTACCATCTCCAGTACATCACTCAGGCTTACGTTGTGCTCTAATGCCCTTTCGCAGGCCCTTTGAATCACTTCACCATCTGCAACCGGGTCTGAAAAAGGCACGCCGATTTCAAGAACATCTACACCACCTGCAACCAGCTCATGTAACGCTTCTACGGTAATCTCTGGGGTTGGATCGCCGGCTGTGATATATGAAATCAGTGCCTTTTTACCCTGTTGCCTTAGCTTTTCAAAGCAACCTTTAATTCTGCTATCTGCAATTGTGCTCATAGTTCAATCCCCTCCCAAGCTGCTACCGTATGGATATCTTTATCCCCACGCCCTGACAGACAAACTACGATAGATTGGTCTTTGCTCATGGTTGGTGCCAGTTTCTTAACGTAGGCAATTGCATGGCTACTTTCAAGAGCCGGCATAATACCTTCATATCTGGTCAGATCATGAAACCCTTCCAAAGCCTCAATATCTGTAGCCGCAACATATTCTGCCCTGCCGGTATCTTTCAACCATGAATGCTCAGGCCCAACACCAGGATAATCAAGTCCAGCTGATATTGAATGGGTCTCGGTAATTTGTCCATTATCATCAGACATTACATAAGTCTTGGTTCCATGCAACACGCCAGTCTTTGTGTCTTCAGCAGTTAATGGCGCAGCGTGTTCATCTGTTTCAATTCCATGCCCTGCGGCTTCAACACCATAGATTTTAACTTCTCTATCTTCCAGAAAAGGGTGGAAAAGCCCAATCGCATTTGAGCCACCACCAACGCAGGCAACAATTGCATCAGGAAGAGCTCCTTCCTGGTCTAGCATCTGCTCTCTGGCCTCACGTCCGATAATTGCCTGAAAATCCCGCACCATTGCCGGATATGGGTGAGGGCCTGATGCGGTTCCAAATATATAGAATGTATCATCTACGTTAGTTATCCAGTCTCTGATAGCTTCGTTACAAGCATCCTTTAATGTCCTGGAACCAGATGTTACCGATACCACTTTGGCACCAAGTAGCTTCATGCGGTAAACATTTATCGCCTGACGTCTGATATCCTCTTCACCCATATAAACAACACACTTCATTCCAAAGCGCGCTGCTACAGTTGCAGTCGCAACACCATGTTGTCCGGCTCCGGTTTCTGCGATCACACGCTTTTTACCCATGTATTTTGCTAACAAAGCCTGTCCAATGGTATTATTTACCTTATGTGCACCAGTATGGTTAAGGTCTTCGCGCTTAAGAAATATCTTGGCACCGCCAAGTTCTTGCGTCCAACGTTCAGCAAAATATAACGGCGAGGGTCTGCCCACGTAATAGGCTAGATCACGATCCATCTCTTTTATAAATTCTGGATCTTTCATGTACTTGTAATAAGCCTCTTTAAGCTCTAATACAGGATCCATCAAAGTCTCTGCCATGTACATTCCACCAAACTCGGCAAAATGTCCACCGGCATCAGGATAGTCATTAAAGACGATATCACTAAGCTGCATCTCTTTCGATTTTTTAACTGACACTGTTAACACCCCTTATAAATGCTGCGATTTTCTGGTGATCTTTAACACCTTTTTGCGATTCTACTCCACTGCTTACATCTACACAAAACGGCTTAGCTAGCTTAATTGCCTGTGCGACGTTATCTGGATTTAGCCCTCCGGCCAGGATAATTAGTTTAGCGCTGTCATGCGGAAGAGAGTTCCAGTCAAATGTTTCACCTGAACCACCAGATTCACCTGGTGCATGACTATCAACAACAAAACCTTTACTGTCATAGTAGCGCTGCTGATATTCCTGCAGGATCTGCTCTACTGATTTGCTATTATCCTTATCAGTAACTTTCATCGGCACTGCCTTAATATAAGGTCTACCGTAGCTTCTGCACTCTTCAGGGGGTTCATCACCATGAAACTGAATTATATCCAGATCGATATCATTAAGTACCTGCCTTATCAGCTGCTCTGACGAATTCATAAAAAGACCAACAACGGAAATAAATGGCGGCAGATCAGATGTTATCAACCTGGCCTGATCTATACTGATTGTCCTAGGGCTACCCTCACAAAATACTAAGCCGATGGCATCAGCACCATGCATAGCAGCGCATAAAGCATCTTGCGCTGTTTTAACTCCACAGATTTTTACGCGAACTCTTTCCATTTAAACAAAAGCATATGGGTTTATTTTCGAACAGTCGATTGTACAGTTTGGTGGATGAAAAATATACCGTGGGGAGAATTATTATTTTTTTCAGAACGTAAAAAAACAAAAACCCCTACATCCGTTAGGGGTTTTGTTTTTCCTTTTGCCTTCTATCCTTGAAAGCTAATAATCTGAAACCACAAAACTCATTTTTGTATCGGCTGGTTATCCTTAACCTATTGCTTCCTGCAAATACCGCGTTTCAGTGTTCCTCAATGTTGAAAGCATTATGAACCAGTTCGCAGAAATATTAAATTAGCATATTTCTCGAATCAATGTAGGAATATTCTTACATATTACTGTCTGAACATTCCGTGAATACGGTCAATATTTTCAATTTTACTTCTTGTCCTTTTCTTCCTCTTCTTCCTCTTCTTCCTCTTTCTCAGGTTCTGGAGGCCTGAATCTTGCTCTGAAGTCAGAACACATAACAAGACCAAATATGGTTACAATAAATCCGGTCAAGAGCATAAACCCCATAACTATTACAAAAACAAGAAATTTTCTTTTATAAAACTTATGGTTCTCCAGTTTAGCGCGCAACTCCACCAAAACTTCGGCCTCACGCTCTTTAAGCTCGACAACTCTTGGCGATTCAGGATCAGCTTCTGCCAGCTTTTTTCCTTGCTCTTTTAAATCAGCAAATTCCATCTTTACCGGAAGCAACTCTGCCTCTGCTGCGCTCTTTTCCTTCATTATATCCCACATCGGGAATAGCAAAAGATAAAGCGCCAAACCCAAAATCATCAGCCCTGTCTTGCTAACTGACTTATGCAGGTCATCTGTTGGGATTAAGGATTGTGCACCTAATTCTTCATCTTCTTCCATGTTTGCTCCTTTATTTACCTACTTTTTCCTTCGTGTTCAACCGTAAAACCTACAATCCAGCGCTTGAATATATGCAACAACTCTTCATGCGACATATGATTGGTCAGAATGTCATCAACTTCCATCACTTCGCATAATTCTTTTTCAGATTTTTTCAGGTGTCCTTTGATCCCTATTACCGGCAATGGGTGGCCATTATTATTAAACTGTCTGATCAGACTAACTGCTCGCGCACCTTCAGATTCATCTTTCGCCGGAGAAACAAGGGCCATTGAGTAGACATTTTCACAGCTTATAAATGGCGCCTGATCATCAATTAGATCCACCCCCAAACCAAACGCCCGCGCCATCATGGTAACTTCATGTATTGTGCTTTCCTCATGAGCTGATAGCACAATTCGCTTTTTGTGGGATTCATCAACTTCCATAAAGATATGTTTTGTTACCAACAACTCTTCAATATTTCTTGCTGATGGAATTATTTCCAGATGCGCTACCAGATAATCAATATCAATAGGTTTGGATAGAAATGCCTTAAACCCTGCTGCTCTTGCCTTTTCAGCATCACCACGTTGAGCCCCCATGCTGATCATTACCAAATCCATCTGGGAAACTCCGGGATTTGATTTGATATTTTTACTAGCCTCAAGCAATACATTAAGCGGAAGATTCATACTGAATATGACTACATCAAACTGGTTATTCTCGACTCCTTGAGCTGTTACCAGCTTAAGCGCATCTGATATGCTTTTTGTAATATGGTAGCTATATTTATTATGCGATAGAGCATATTTAAACTTGCCTATTTCATCATTATCGTCAGCCACCAGCAGTATTTTCATGTTAGGGATGGCATTGCCTTCATCAAGCATATTTTTCGCTGCACGACCTACTGCCCCACCTACACGAACCGTAAACCAGAGGTTAGTTCCATCATCCTGATCAGAATCCAAACCAAACTCCCCTCCCATCATTCGAATAAATTGTTTACTGAGCGCGGGCCCCATCCCTTCACCACTGAAAACCTGTGATATAGAGCCATCAACTCTGGTAAATGCATTAAGAATTTTTTTCTTCAAATCAGAGGACAAAACCAGTGTCGGCGATTTTATTTCAAACAATATATACTCTTCACCATCATGCTTTGTTGAACGAACATTAAGAGCAATTGTTCCGTATTTAACATACCCCAGCACTACGGAAAGCAAAGTCCTGATAATCTCTCTGATTCTTGTTGGGTCCCCCTTCATCACCGGTGGTATTGAAGTGGAAAAGACCGAGGTAAGATCAATTCCTTTTTTCTCGGCTTCTTCGCTAAAGCCGGTAAGTATCTCATCAATATATATTCTTAGAGCAAAATCAACTGCATCAAATTCAAGCTTACCAGCCAGAATTCTTGAATAGTCAAGAATATCGTTAAACAGGGTCAGCAATGAACTGGCAGACTGGTGGGCTCTTTTGATCTGATCATTTACCAGATCGGTAACATTACCTTCTCGCAAAATGCCATTAAGGATCTCCAGCAAACTTTTCATTGGAGTTCTTAATTCCTGACTCATGGTACTTACAAATTCTGTCTGGGCATTTACTGCTGTTTCAGCTAGGTCTTTTGCTTCAACAAGGGCGTCTTCAGCATCTTTTCTATCAGTAATATCAAAATGGATAGACAGGTACTGATACGGAACACCGCCCTTATCAAGAAATGGAACAATTGTTGTATTCACCCAATAATATGAACCATCTTTTTTGCAGTTTCTGATCTCCCCCTTCCATACATTACCATTGCTTATGGTATACCAAAGATCTTCGAAGAATTTGTCTGTATGATATCCGGACCTTATCAGCTGATAGGTTTGACCAATAAGCTCTTCCTGGGAGTATTGAGACATATGGCAAAACTGATCATTTACATAGGTAATTACACCCTTTGCATCAGAAATGGAAACCTTCGCAGCCTGATCAAGCGCGAACTTTTGCTCTTCAAGGTGCTCATTTAGCGCCTTAAGCTGTTGATTTGATCTTTCGATTTCCTGATTAACGGTATGGACCTTATTGGTATTGAAATCTATTTGCTCTAACATTAGGTTGAAACCATCATAAAGCTCGCCAATTTCGTTCTCTTCATCAAATTCAAGCTGGTGCGAATAATCGTGAGTTGCATATACCTTTTTGATAACCCTGGCCAAGCGCAAGATCGGAGCCGAAAAAATCTCCTGAAACTTAATGGCAATAAATGTTGATAACACCATCAATAACGGAATCATCAGGATTACAACTTTGAAATAGCCAAATATCTTTTGCTTTTGGCTCTCGGTAGATACACGAAAGAATAGATGCCCGAACTCGGTGTTTTCATACCTTACGGGCAGAAATGCGAAAAAGTAGTCGTCATGATACTCAAACTCCACCATGGTCTCAGGTGCAGGAGGATAGTAGATAGATTCAATATTTTTGCGATAATGAAACACATCATTATTTTTTTTATCATAAAGAACCGCATTTTCGATATTTGGGAATTCTTTTAATTTAATCACAGCATCAGCAGCAATATCCGGTGAATCAAATAGCAAAAGCTTAACCATATCCTGGCTTAAAATTGATACTGCCAGTTTGGTTTCATTTAATGCATCTCTACGGATTGATTTTACGTCCCAATAAATAATTGAGATAAAACCAACACTTAAAACTAATACTGAGGCAGCAAGAATAATCAAAGCCAGCTTAGTCTGAATTGACAAGCGTCCAAAATATCGTGCAACTTTAGATTTATTTTTTCTCTCGGCGATCATTATCTGTCTTTTTTCAATTTACAGAACCAAACTTAACAACTGGTAATGCAATATCATTGGCCCATTCATTCCAGCCAGCTCCATAGATGGCTGCCTTTTTTCCAATCATCCGCAGTGCAAAATAATTTACAGCAGCCTTTTTGCCATCATCATCATAAATAAGAACCACTGTATTTTCGGTTACCTGTGCATATAGCTCAGAAAGATCAGCCACCGATGATATGCGCGGTACTCCATCAATATAGCTAAGGTTTTCCTTCCAAGGAATATTCTCAGCCTCTGGAATATGGCCTACTCTAGCCACCCCGGCACCACCGTCATCGGCTCCGTGATAATCATTCTTTGACCTAGTATCAACCACCATCATGCCAGTAGCTTTTAACGCTAGCAAAATAGACATCTTGGTTGCGTATCTGTCAGGGTCGACTGTTGGATAAAACTTTTCCTGCTTGGCTTGATATATCTCACTTGACTGAGGCAAATTCGAGCGAATCCAGCCCGGAAAACCACCATCCAATATTCCAACCTTGTTCACATGCCCGAATACTTCCAAAAGCCAAAACATACGGGCGGCATCTTTATAATCTTCATCATACAAGACAACTTTTTTATTATTGGAAATGCCCGCCTTTTCAAATATTTTTTTCATCGCGTTGATTGAAAGAAGGCGATTTCCTTTGCTAGGGTAGGTTTTATCAATACTGATATTATATGCACCAAGAATATGGCTGTATTTATACTTTTCAGTTGACCTTACATCGATAACAACAACATCACTGTTATCCATATTTGATACCAGCCACTGTTTATCAACAAGCAACCCCGGAAGTTCTGATGCGTGAACTATAGAACGGCTAAACAGCAAAACCAGCAAAATACCTAAATATTTTGCTGCAACAATACCACATATTTTTTGATTACAAATTTGTTCCATTTTCTACCTGCACTGGCTCAATCTTAAGTATAGACGCCAAGACGAATATTTCACTTTTAAAGCCTGTTAACGCACTACAAACTTCTCAATAATGTGTTAGCATACTCGGAATTATGAGTCTCTTTATAGTTATTATTAGATTTCAATTCCAAACTGATTTTCTGACTCTTAGGTTAAATAATTTTACAAATGCACAAAAAAATAAGGAGATAAAATGACATCTAAAGTCAAGCATCTAGCTTTATACACAGTAATATTGGCGTTCTATTTACTTAATTTTACTACCGCAAATGCTGCCACAAAAAACGATGGCCTCGAAAGTGACTCTAGACGAGCTAGCTACACAATGGGGCTTAAAATGGGTCGATACATTCGCGCCAATAATTTTGATGGCTTTAACATTGAATCCCTATATGCAGGCATCAGAGATGGAATAGAAAACAAAAGCCCAAAGCTATCGCCAAAGGAGATGGATGATTCAATTCGCGCAGTCAAAAAACTTCAGGCCGACCTTCAAGAGAAACAGGCAAAACAAAACTTGCAGCGAAGCAAACGTTTTTTGGCTGAAAACCTCAGACTTTCAGGCGTAAAAGAAACCAAGTCTGGGCTTCAGTACAAGATTCTAACTCCTGGAAGTGGAGAAATACCTAAAAAGACTGATACTATTATTGCTCACTATAAAGGAACATTGATTGACGGTTCGGTTTTCGATTCATCTTACAGGCGAGGCAAACCATTCACAACACCAGTAACCCGGGTAATTAAAGGGTGGACAGAAGCCCTACAGATGATGAAGGTTGGCGCCAAATGGAGATTATTCGTTCCACCCCACCTTGCTTATGGTTCTAGAAGCCCCAGCCAGGACATTCCCGCCAATTCTGCTCTTATCTTTGATTTAGAATTACTTGATATCAAAGGGGAAAAAGAGAGTCTTAAAATGGCTCCAGCACAATCAGATAAAAATGGTAAAAAGAAAAAACCTCAAAGCTCAGCTGTGAAAACCAATAGAATGTAGAGAGCTAAACCACCAAACAAGCTATTGTTTTACCTTCAATAATATTGCTATTCCAGCAAAGGCTGGAATAGCAATATTACATAACCCTTTAAATTTGCATTTTGCATTAGGTACCCATACCTTTCGTCCTTCGGGCCAACCTTTGGTTGCTCAGAATCATTTCCGAAAGTTGTCTCACGGGAATGAAGCCTTACCTTATTGCTATTCAACCCAGCAATCACTATTATCTATGTAGTTAGATTTACAGAGCTATCATGGAAAGAATCGCCAAAAATGGATAGCACCCACAAATGGAGCAATAAAATGAAAAAATTATTTGGGTTTATTTTCGGTCTTATAGTCATCGCTGCAATCATGGCTGGAATTGGAGTTGGGGCCTATTACTGGTCCGGTTCTCTTGCCAAAGATAGCTTTGAAAAGTCAATTATGCAGACCACTGGCAACCAGGCAATCACATATAAATTAAATAGTTTTGAGCAGGGATTATTTATTTCAAAAGCTATAGCTGAGCTCACCCTCGATCCCGGCAAATTTAATTCCGGTGTTAATACGCAGGTGATCCCAACAGACAAAATGTTCTCAATACAGCTTGAGCATACCATCTATCACGGTCCGTTTGCCTTCAAAGCTCCTGAGTTTGATCCTGCACAACCTGTAGCTGCATTTATAAAAACCAGAATTAACACGGATTCTAATCCAGAATTGAAAGAAGTTTTAAATAAACTGTGGAAAACTAACCCGTTTAAAATGAACTCCATGGTATCTTTTGCCGGGGTGGTTGAAACAACTATCGAAGTTGCTCCAATAGACTTCACATCTCCGGATAATATGCATATTAAATGGAGCGGAGCCAAGTCGATAATTGCTCATAATACTGCAACCAACTCATTTGACTCAGCTATTGATGCAGGTGGTGTTAGCATAGAAGATGATGATAATTTTGCGCTTGTTGATGGAATTGCAGGCACTGCTTCAGGGTCATTTGATGCTGGCAACTTTATGAATTCTAAAGCCGCATACTCTATTGATAACATACAAATAGAAGCTAATACTAAAAATGAAAGCAAAGCACTTAAAGGAACCATGAATAATCTTGCTGTTAAGGCAGGCAATGAAATAAATGGTAACCAGCTATCAAGCTATATGGAGCTGTCAGTTGATGATGCTATGTTTAATGACGAAAACTATGGTCCAGGTAACTTCCAGATCAACCTGCGCAAAATTGATGCTGATGCAATCAAGCAACTTCAAAATGATTTAGAGATGGCAAAAGAAGACGCAGCAAAACAAGGGCTTCCTCCAGAAGCAGCAATGTTTATTGCTCAGCAAAAACTAATGGAGACTCTGCCTAAGCTACTACAACAAGGGCCGGAAATTGAGATCAGCAAATTAGACTTTAGTACTCCTCAGGGCAAAGTTGAAGGTTATACCAAAATCTCACTTGACCTTGGCGGCAAACCGGTTCCGGCAAATCCAATGGAGCTAATTCCAATGGTTGCCATTAACACCTCCTTCTCTGCACCTTCAGATTTAATCGAGAAGATATTGGCATCTGATGCAAAAAAGGAGATCGCTAGAGACCTTAGTATGACAGGTGAGCAGGCTACTCCTGAGCAGCTGGAAGAGCTGGCAATGAATAAAGTTAAATCCCAACTTGAAGCACTGACTGCACAAAATGCTATTTCAAGAGACGGTACAAAGATCGTTGGTTCATACCGACTTAACAACGGCAAACTGAACCTCAATGGAATGGAAATTCCTTTAGAACAAATGATTGGAAGTTTGATGCAAGGACAAGCTCCTAAGTAACACGCTGAAACAACCAATATTTTCAACTAAATTCACAGGGGCAATTCATAAATTGCCCCTGTTTTTTTCATTGGCTATTGTTTTTCAAGCGCTTACCAGTGCCATTTTCCGGCACATTTCACAACTCATTATATACTCCTAAAAAATTTTAGTTATTTGCGAATATGACTATTGCATTACAAAAAAAAATCTGTAGAATGCAGCGCTCATTCAAAATGAAACGGGTTGCTAGCTCAGTCGGTAGAGCAACGGACTTTTAATCCGCAGGTCATAGGTTCGATTCCTATGCAACCCACCATATTCCTGAAAAAGGCCAATCTCCAAGAGGTTGGCCTTTTTTC
>QZLE01000064.1 GCA_004796365.1 Gammaproteobacteria bacterium
CCATCCCTAGATTTTCGAACCAAATTACATTTTCTTGCATGCTTTGCACCCTCATAACTAAATCGGAGCTAAATAAAATGAATGCGAATAATACACTAAATTATTTTTGAATGCAGTTCTGAATGCGATTTATAAGCATTTTTGTGACGATATAAGGATTGCACAAGATTAGGCTGTTTTTAATATTTTATATAGTTATTTATTTTTCAATATATTATACCAAGTATTTCAGATACTTTATTGATTTTGCTCTTCTTAAAATTGAAATATTACCCAATTGCTTTAGTGAGTTATTTTCAGCGAATATCGCCGATTTTAGTCGAAAATATGATAATTACTTAGTTTTATGCTAAATATATAAACCTTAAAATTAATCTGGACTTACAATGAGTAATTGCATACGCACTGTTTTTTATATTTCTGATGGAACTGGTATTACTGCTGAAACCCTTGGTCAAACCCTTCTTACCCAGTTTCCAAATGTTGAATTTGAGCAGGTTAATATGCCTTTTATCAACACTACTGAAAAGGCAATAAACGCTGTAAGAACCATTAATGAAAATGCAAAGAACAGCTGCGGTAAGCCTTTCGTTTTCTGCACGATTATTTCTGACCACCTTCGCGAAGTATTAAAAGAGTGCGATGCTTTATTTTTTGATTTTTTTGAAACCTTTATGACCCCTATGGAAAAAGAGCTTGAATCTGAATCTGCCCATACAGTTGGTCGTTCCCATGGTATGTCGGATTCTAAGAGATATCTCGACAGGATGAATGCAGTAAACTATGCGGTCGATAATGACGATGGCATTACTACCCGGCATTACGGAAATGCCGATGTAATTATTATTGGTGTTTCCAGATCTGGTAAAACCCCTGTAAGTCTGTACCTTGCACTTCAGCATGGCATCAGAGCCGCAAACTACCCTTTAACTGATGATGATCTGGAATCCAACATGCTTCCATCCGCTCTTGAACCATACAGAAATAAGATTTTTGGACTAGTTATTGACCCAATTCGACTGCAGAAAATCAGATTTGAAAGACGTCCGAACAGCAAATACTCGTCCATGGGCCAGTGTAAACATGAAGTTATGGCAATTAAGAAAATCTTCAAGCGCGAAAGAATCAACTTTGTCGATTCTACTGCAATGTCTATCGAAGAGATTTCAACAACCATTATTCAAAATGCCGGTTTAAAGAAATACATCCGAAAATAGGCACGCTTCCATATCGCCATACAAAAACAATTATTTTGTCAAAACCATGATCTAATTCATATTTCTTAGTATATTGCAGTGCTTATAACAAGGTCAGGAGCTATATTTAACATATATTAATAGAGAACAAATTAGCTTTGTTATAAAAATAATGCCTGAAACCAATAACAAACATATTCAAGTAAGTGAATACAGTATTGCCGGAGATGTTGATACTACTCTTCAGTCTTTCTTGCCATCTAAAGAGCAATATAAACAAAACTTTGAATTTGGTTTAAAGGCCGCAGAATCAAATAATATAGATGATTTTTTACAGCTCACACTTCAAGAATGCAAGGATAAATGGGATGTTGACTATCTGGGAGCTCAACTTATTGATGAAGAAACCAATTCAATAAAGTTTTCATCTATGATCACGCCGGTTAAATTGACTCAAACTGATAATGAGCTTTTAAATACTGAACTTCCTCTAAATGACAAAATCTCCATCTCGATATATGCCGCAAATAATCAAAAATGGATGTATTTTGATATTGAAGCTACTGATTCTTCTGCTACAGCAAGTGTAAGTGAAGTTGATAGAAAGGTTCTTAGTGTATTTCAGTCTAAAGAGAGCATTATTATCCCAATAATTATTCAACAAAAAACTATCGCTATGTTCCACCTTGGAACAATTGAAAATAAGATAAAGCCTTCCCCAGAATCATTAGAGAATCTGGTCTATTTTTTAAATTCACTCTCCCCGTTTATAAGGATATTTAAAAACCAAAAGAAAATTGAAGAAAACAACAAAGAGCGGGAGGAGAATACAGCCCTTGTCAGTAAGATAAGTAAAATCATTAACTACGATGAAATATCCAACCTTTTTATCAGCACAATCAAAAAGAAAACAAACTGCGATGGAGTTATTTATTACAATTTTATCAACACTGAGAACTGCCTAGTCATAAAAGGTCTGAGCTTTCCGTCTAACCTGAAAACCCTTGAAAGCACCTTTATGAATATGGGCATTGGGCTTCATGAGGACGAGGTCACAGTAAAATGTTTCAAGAAAAATGAGTCAATCAAGATTGATCGAACCAACTATAAAGAACACGGTGAAAAAAACGTAGGACAATTCAATGGCTGGAATATTAATGAGATGCTTTTAATGCCGGTAAGCATCCATAACCAATCTCCTGAAGGCATAATTGCTGTCTTTTATTGTGGCGGCAATAAGGCTTCTTTAGAAGCTCAATCTCATACAAAAAAAATTCTACTTCAATTTTATACCCCACTTAAAAATGCATTTAAATACGAAATATTAAAAAACAGCGAAGCAGCTTTTATTTCTGCTCAGGAAGAGCGCAGTAACCTTATTAGGTTTATCAACCTTGTTAATAGTTTAACTTCAGCTGATACAGTTTATTCAACAATTTGCCAACAAATATTAAGCCTATTTGACTTTGATACCGCTCATATTTTGCTTGAAGAGAATTCAAAACTTGTTCCTAAGGGCTGCGTATCTAAACATGGCCGATACAACAACATCTGCACCGAGTGGCAAATTGCAATGCGTGATGTTGAATATCGCACCGATAGCATGAAGGGAGCATATCCATATACTTTTAATACAAAAAAAGCATATTTTTTCCCGGATATTCCTTCGGTTATGAATATTAAAATGAGCAAGGAAGACCGTTCTGTCCTTTCCAGACTAAGTAGTATTCATGAGGTTAAATCAACTCTTAACATACCAATTATAAACCTGGATGAATCAATCGGAGTCATCAGTCTGGTTAGTTTTGTTACATCGCCTAAACTCACCCAGGAAGACCTGTCATTTTTGGAGTTAATTGGAGAATTCTTTGGATCAGCAATCATAAACGCTGGACTATACACAACTATTGCAAATCATAGAAGAGAGCTTGAAAAAACCGTTTACGAGCTTGATTCCACTCAGAAAAAGCTTATTGATACAGAAAGAAAAAGAGCTGAGGCGCTACTAATAGCCAAAGAAGCCGCAGAAGCTTCTGCCAGCTCTAAAAGTCAGTTCCTAGCGAATATGAGTCATGAAATCAGGACTCCAATGAATGCCATTATTGGCATGACCAATCTTGCTTTGCGCCATGAAGTTTCCGAAAAGGTAAAAGACTATCTGCATAAGATCGACAACTCATCAAAAACATTACTACATCTAATCAATGATATCCTCGACTTTTCAAAGATCGAATCTGGTAAATTCACCATTGACAGAACTGACTTTTCACTAAGTGAGGTGCTTGACAGTATTGCTGATATCTTCACCCCCAAGCTCGCTGAAAAACCAGATATAGATATCATTATCCAGATTGATAAATCTATATCTGACTCATTACACGGAGATCCTGCTCGTATCGGCCAGGTAGTGATAAATATCGTGAATAACGCTATTAAATTCACTACGAGCGGTGAAATTATCATCATCATAACCGAATCTTTAAATACTGAAAACAGTCAAATTTTAAAATTTTCAATACAAGATACCGGCATTGGAATTAAAGAGGATGTGCTACCCACCCTATTCAACTCATTCACGCAAGCCGATGGATCCATATCCCGCAAATATGGCGGTACCGGATTGGGGTTATCTATATGCAAAAGCCTTGTTGAATTAATGGGTGGAAAAATTTGGGCAGAAAGCACCTATGGAGAAGGTAGTACTTTTTATTTTACGATCCGGTTGGATAAGGCTAAAAAAGACAAAACCAATATCATACATATACCAGATAAACTTAAAGGCAACAGAGTACTTATTGTTGATGACAATAAAAGCGTAAGGTTGCAGCTGAAAGATATTCTCAATTCTTATGATTTTAATGCTGATGCTGTTGCATCCGGTAATGAAGCAATTAACAGACTAAAAGCAGCGCACAATAACCATCAAAACTATGATCTAATTTTCTTGGATTTAAATATGCCGGTTTTGGATGGGGTGCAAACCTCACAAAAAATCTATCTAGATGATAGGTTTAACGCGATACCTATAGTCGCAATCGGAACTATGGGGCAGGAAGAGGCTATCAGCAATCTGCGCAATATCGACTCAATAATATATAAACCATTAAAGACCTTAGAAGTTATTGAATCTGCACTGACTGCATTTGACCATAAAATTGACTTAGATACTCGGTCTGATGCTTTAACTACACATCCTGACAAAGGTCAGCATCCTAAAAAGGCTAATATTGAAAAGATTGCCAAAGAGCACCTATCAGGACATCGAGTTCTGGTTATTGATGACAACAATATCAACCTACAAGTTGCAAAAGAGCTAATAAATGTGGTTGATGTAAAGGCTGATCTTGCTGATAACGCTAAAGCCGGAATAGAAATGCTTCGGAAGAATAAATATGGCTTAGTTTTAATGGATATTCAGATGCCAGAGATCAATGGCTACGAAGCCACAAAGATAATCAGAGAAGATTCAGATATCAAGGACACTATTATTGTCGCAATAACTGCAAATGCTATGGATGGAGATAAAGGTGAATGCCTGAAAGCAGGTATGGATGACTATATATCAAAACCTATAAACCCAGACTCGTTATACCGCATGTTACTTAAATGGCTTGAGAAAAATGAGGTTGTTAAGGCAGATAGCCTGCATCAATTCTCTTTAGGAAGCAGTGGCCAGAAAACTGCTGCCACTAGCAAAAACAAAATAGATTTCGAACTAGCGATCAAAAAGATTGGAAATAACAAGAACTTATACAATAAACTGGCCGGAGATTTTTGTAGAGACTTTGCAAATCACCCGAAACAAATTAGTGACGCAATAACCAATAAAGAAGTAGAACTTGCGCACAGGTTAACCCATACGGTTAAGGGAGTTGCAGGAACTTTTGGTGCGGATTTTTTATATGAATCGGCACAGATGCTCGAGTCTCAGCTCAAGCGCAACGAAACTGACAATATTGAGCTATCTTTGTCAATGTTCGAAAAAGACTTTCAAGACTGCATTGCGCAATTAACTGCTTTTCTGCATGAAGAAGACTAATCGTATAAGCAAATAAGCAGCTAGCTATTTTAGTTTTACTCCCTGCGTACCTTCCGACGCCAACAACCAGCGATCAAGCGTGTCTTGAAGCTGTTCAAGCCT
The DNA here is from genome assembly GCA_004796365.1 of Gammaproteobacteria bacterium. Classification (GTDB taxonomy): domain Bacteria; phylum Pseudomonadota; class Gammaproteobacteria; order QZLD01; family QZLD01; genus QZLE01. The sequence goes on from QZLE01000064.1 coordinate 5,338, forward strand.
TACCGGTTTCGAAAGGTGGTCATTCATTCCTGCATTAAGGCACTTCTCCTTATAACCAGTTGCGGCATGCGCAGTAAGTGCAATAATTGGAACAGGTGGCTTGCCTTCAGACTCTTCTCTTTCTCTGATAATTTGCGTTGCCTGATACCCGCTCATTACCGGCATCTCGCAGTCCATGATAATAGCATCATAATTAACTTTAGAAGACGCATTCACTGCTTCCTGGCCATTAGTTGATACATCGGCGTGATAACCAAGCTTAAGCAGAAGACCCAGAGCAACCTTTTGGTTAATGATATTATCTTCAACCAGCAGAATTCTTCTGGCCTTATAATCTTTTTCCTGAAGCGTATGACGAGTAACCAGTACTTGATCTTGGTGCTGCTCATCAATTCCCATTACCGTTGCAATACAATCGTAAATCTGCGCCTGAGTAATCGGCTTTGTGAAATAGCCGTTAAAACCTGATTCACGTGCAAGTTTTCCATCACCACGCACACTAACAGATGTAAGAAGCACCAACTTCATACTTGCAAGAACCGGATCCTCTCGGATGGTTTTTGCAAGCTCAATACCATCCATGCCCGGCATATTACGATCGATAATTGCAAGGTCATATGGTTTACCTTGCACAACAGCATGCCTGAGTTCTTTAAGCGCTTCCTCACCGCCCGGCTTGGTTGTACAAAGAATATCTTTAGTTTCAAGCACACGTTCAAGAATTTCCAAACTGGTTGGGTTGTCATCAACGCACATAACACGTAGCCCCTTGATATCATCAAGTGGCTTAAATTTAGGCATGTGTTCTTCAACGGATTTAGAGCGAATAGTAAACCAGAATGTACTACCTTTACCATCTTCAGATTTAAGACCAATCTCTCCATCAAACATATTGACCAAACGGCGGCACACATTCAGCCCCAGTCCCATACCTTGAGATGACGCTTGAATTGCTGACTCATCGGATACAGGCTGTGAAAATCCTTGGCTAATAAGTTTTCTGCGCTCTTCAGACATGCCCTGACCAGTATCAGAAATCTGAATCTCAAGAATATTACCGTGCTCATCTTCCCCAACATGGTCAGCGCGCACAATAATCTCGCCACGTGGAGTGTATTTAACAGCATTACTTAGTAGATTATTCAGTATCTGCCTGAATCTGGTTGGGTCACCGCAAATGACTGCAGGAACTGCTGGCGATATCAGGCAAGAAATAGTAACCGGCTTATCAACAACAACACGCTCATATACGCGACAAAGCTCTTCAATAACTCTACGCATATCAAAATTGATATGCTCAAAATCAAGTTTACCGGATTCGATCCTTGAGAAATCAAGTACATCATTCATTACCGCCAGCAGGGCATTACCTGAACTTATTGCTGTATCAAGCAATTCGGTTTGCTTCTCGTTTAAGCTTTCTTGCTTTAAAAGAGTAAGCATGCCAAGAACACCATTCATTGGAGTTCTAATTTCATCACTGGTATTTGACAAGAACTCGGTTTTTGCTCTAGATGCAGCGCGAACATCTTCAAGAGCATGATCCAGCAGTACGTTTTTGGCCTCCAGTTCACTTGTATATTCAGCCAACTGCTGCTCCATCTGCGCACGTTTAGTTACATCACGGAACATACCAATATATTTTACCTTGTTGCCATGAATGAGGCGCGATATACCAAGTTCAAGGGAAAACTTTTTCCTCTCGATTGTAAAGCCTTCAATGGGAATTACAGGATGCGCGTTACCACCCAGCTGGGTATCTTCAACCGAATGGAAATCCCCACTATCGATTCTAGCCTTAATCCCAGGAATAAATGTTTCAATATTTTCACCAACACCCTGACCCTTTTCACAACCTAACATGCGTTGAGCTGATGGGTTCAAAGTTTCAATAACACCGGTATGATCAGAAAGGAAGATACCATCAACAGCCCTGTCAAAGATGGACTGCATCCTTTCAGCTGTACCACTTTGCACTACCTCTCTTTTTTGAACAGAGTCACGCATCATTTTAAAGCTTGTGATCAATGACCCAATTTCATCATTCCTACCTCGCGGCAGCCTGACATTATAATCACCTGATGCTGAGGCCCAGATTGCACGGGCAATTTTTGATATAGGGCTGATTATCTGAGTTTCAAATATAATCGTTATTAGGATTATTGCTCCCAGAAAGTTCCAGATTAGCAGCATTTCCCAATTGCGATGTATAGGCATACTGTCATAGCCCATATCGTATTCAAGCACAAAATAACCAAGCTTTTTGCCATTTTCCAGGATATCGCGTTGATATTTTTTTGTAAGTGTGAGCTGTTTGCCTAATGCTTTATTAACAGTCTTTGAAAGCGCAATAGGCTGGCTGTTTTCATTAGTCTGTTCAGCATTAGGCTCAGTTTTTGTTGAAAGCTGGTTTAAATTTTCATGTACAGAAGGTTTTTTACTACCCGGGGTTGTTTCTATACCACGCCATTTATTAATTTCGTGTGTTAGCAGCTTATCATTATCATCGTAAACACTAATAGACAGCCAGTCATCTCTCATTGCAAAGGCCATATTCAACCTTTTAGTTAGCTCTGCTTTATCTTTTTGTTTTAAAGGCAAAACCAGTACAGCTGTCAAAACATCTGCCCGATCCGCAATGCGTTCCTGTTTCGCAGCATCTTCTTTCTTAGTTAAAGCATGAATCCAATACTGATCAAGGTAAATCAGCTCAATTAAACCTAGAGCTAAAAGCAAAAAGATCAATTTGGTACGAATACGCAACGGCATCTACTCCTAATATTTGACAGATAATTTCTGCCAACATAGCTATGACAAAACAAGCTACAAATAATCACAGTGATAAGATATAAATATAGGTCATTTAACCTGCGATTTCATGGCTAATATTAAAATTCTGTAACAGACGATATACCCTTAGCTTACAAGTTTCAAGCGTCTCCGCAGAATATGGGTTTACAGTGTTTGCAAGTGAATTTTCCGCAGCAACTTTTAGCTTTGTACCTTTCGAATTTTTATATGAAAAATCAATCGATAACATTAACGTTATAATTTTACTGTTCCTCTTTTTGCTTAGATTCGTTGAACCAGTTAAGCAAAAGCTCTTCTACAGTTGAAATATTCTTTGCAGGTAACGCATGATTTAATACAGTTTTTACTGCATTTCGCACAGTTTTAGAAAGATTATTATCCATGATGGACTGATGCAATCCAGGTGCCTGCTCCCAGGGCGCTAAATAGACCTCAGGGAAATCAACCCAGCCAGCATCAATCATTCTATTTAGGGCATTTAACTCATTAACATTGCAAAGATTGGTACCTATTATAGTTGCAGAGGGCATAATAATTGTGCGCTGCTGGATTGATACTTGCGGTGCATAAAAGCTATAACGTTTCCCCCCCATATCGCCAAGATAGATAACCCTTCCTGTTAAGGGCTTGACCAACATTGACGAAACAGCAAGCGAATCCTTATGCGCTCTCTCAATAACCACATCCACCTTGAATTTTGAATCACCGAAAAATGAGCCAACCTTTTTTGCAACCGGCAAGTAGGTTTTAGACGTAAACTGCCTGATGCCATCTCTAAATTTGTTAGCGTTTATCATCGGATCAGGTAATACCGGCATACCACTAAACCATTGGAAATCTTGGTTTTCTATAGCAAGGTTTTCAAGAGAAAAAATCCCTACTATCGATTCACCAAATCCCATGGAATTAACATAACTGCACTGCTCCCTGGTTTCGGTGATGACAACAACTCTCGCTCCTGATTCGCGTAAAATTTCAATTGTTTCCAGCCCAGTTATATCCTGAATCGTCTTACCATCACCGTAATAGACAACAACTGAATCCCCAGGAATAATATCTGCCCTATTTAGCATTTCTAGCGCACTTACTCTTCCAGGCTTACCAACAAAAGTCATATTGTAACCAGTGGTTGCATTATGAAATGCTATGGTTCCACCGGGAACAAGGGCCTGGAAGCTTCTTGGAAATACCTCTTCGCCGGCATGGGAGATAACGTAATCCATAAGATTACCATCATTCTTATCTCTGATTTTTTCAAGGAATGACTCTCCCCAGTGCAGCCAACGTCTCCATTCTGCGGGATCTTCAGGAACTCGGGTAAAACAGTCCTGTGTTGTAAGATCATCACGACTGATAATTGGAATATTGTTCTTTTCACCAACTGCAACTCGCTCTTTAGTTGGAACCATACCGGTTACTTTCATTCGGTGCGCAGTAGCTAACTTTGCTGCCCATGAGCCCGAAGCAGATGATGCTCCTTCAATAAGGATCCGTTTACGCGGTTTAACCTTTAAGGCAGTAAATAATGTTCTATAAACTGTGCCAGCTGGTAAAAGATAACTACCTACTAGCTCAAACGGTACCTTCTGTGGTGGTTTGATACATTGTGGGCCATCAATCGTAATAAACTGTTGATGCGAACCGTCAGGTGAATCCATGCCCTGGCTGTGAAAACCTGCTCCCATTGGCTCTGTAACAGCCTCTGGAGATAAAAAGTTGATCACACCTGGGTATATAGCCACAACATCACCGATCTTAAGTCGACCAGTAAGCATAAGCTCTTCTCCAAGACCAACTACAAGCCCAACCCCACCAGACCCAGTGATATGAACATCTTTATCATGCATATTAAATACTGATTCAGGAAAACCCGATAGGGCACTAATATCGTCTCTATTGATCTCCGAACCTAATACATAAAGTAGCGCCTGATGTGAGCGCGGTTCTGGCACAGGTACAATGACCTGCTTTTCTGCCCGAATCGGTTCACCATGCAGCGCCTCGCCAGTTTCAAGGTCTTTTACGACGGCATATGCGTATTGCCATTCTGGAAGAGGAGTCTTTCCTGGATAAAAGGGTGCTCCAATCTTAAGCAGCCTCCCTTCCTTAACAAGATTATTTTGCTCATTATCACTAAACTGGGGACGATACTGTGTCGGCAAAGGTGGAGACTTCTTGCTAAAGAAAAGATCCAGCCCCTTCATTCCCCCGTGTTCCTGATCAATTACCGCAAGGGAGAATGCTTCAGCCTCAGCAGCCAATCCGACTTCAAAGCCTTGCTGAAAGCCTATCTGCACTAATTTAACTATAGCATTAGCAACCTTTCCACGGCCAACACTTACAGACTGCCTCAAACAACGCTGTATCTCTGCATGCTCCATAATAGCAGACCAGGGAACCGGAACTGGATGAGACCAAGAAGCCACATCCTCATGCCTTCTGATCATGGCATCAGCTACAGTTGCATCTTCACCTTTAATAGCAGATATTGCCAAGGTATGAGCATGAGTTAAAGCATCATCAATACCGCCAGTCAAGCAGTCTACTAAACCAAGACTCTCAGCCCTGTCTGCATCTACCTGACGGCCTGATAACAATAAATACAAAGAATCATTTAGTGCTCTTTCTAGAGAGTTACTCTTAGTAACGATTACCCTAGGTACCCTTTGTGTACCACCGAACCCAGGCGGAATAAACAGGTTAATCTCCGGCTGTGCAAATATTGCGCTTCTATCCGCAACTCTGAAATGACAAGACATGGCCAGCTCACAGCCACCGCCTAACGCAAGCCCACTAATTGCTGCAATTACTGGCTTTTTCATCTGTTCAATTCTGGAAAAAAGCACATGACCTTTAGTAGCAAAAGCTCTAGCAGTATCACGGTCTTTGATCTGTTTAAAAATCTGTCGGATATCAGCCCCTGCTACAAAGCACTTTGGATTTTTGCTTCCGATAACAATGGCCTTTACTTTTACATCTTGCTCCAAATCACCGACAATCTTAATCAGATCATCCAGCACCTCATTTGAAAGAGCATTAACAGGCTTGGCATCAATAATAAGTGTTACTAAAAAAGCCTCTTTCCCCGATTTAGACGTTACAGAAAAATATTCTGCGCTAACGAAACGTTCCTTCCTAACCATCAGATTAGAAGATGATTTATGGGATTTAGATCTCCATTTACAGATCTTTTCATGCAGCTTATCAACAGATACCGGGTTAATAACACCTGATTTATCAAAGCCACTGTTGCCGTAAATAAGATCAATAAAAATCCTGCGCAGATATTTCCCATTTTGAGTTTCCGGAAATTGATCAACAACAATATAGGTGTCAGGAATTGCGAGCGTACCCATTTCCGATTCAATAAAACTATTAATGCGGTCTACGTCTAGTTTAGATAGCCTTGTACCAGTTTTAATTTTGATAAAGGCAAGAGGGATGTTAACTTTATGCGTATCCGGGGCAGCTATAACAATACAATCATCTACAGGAGAATCTGAGTTTATAAACTTATCGCGCCTTATTGCGTTTTCGATATCAGATGCGGCAAATACATTACCGCTGATGTTAATTGAATCATCATAATAATCATGAAACAAATAGGAATGGTCATCATTAATGCAAGCATAATCACCTAAAATAAAGGCTCCGTCCGGGTTATCGGATTGATCACAATATCTGGAATAATAGTGTGAATTTAAGGCATGTATATCTCCTGCCCAATTACTGTCAGTAACGTTGTCACCATCACCCCAGATGGTTAGCATCATAGTGGGTAATGGTCGCTCTATTACTAACTCACCCCATTCGTTCGTCTCAGCAAGGCGGTATTTGAATCTGTTTTCGTTGTTTTTATTTATCGAAGGTATGCGAATCTGAGCTGACACCCATGGAAGAATAAAAGCTGCGCCATTTGACTTGAGCCTATAATCAGCATTCCCATAAAAATGAGACCAAATAATTGTTCCTGACTCGCTACTAATATAGGAATTAATGAAGTTAGGAGTTAACAGTTCCATTGCAAACCTATGTATCTTTGGGTTAATAGGTTCTGCAGAAAACGAAGCTATTCGCAACGAAGACAGGTCATAGCTTTCAATAAGTCTTTGCTTCTCAGTATCCAGCATAAAGCTTTGAATTAGTGAGGCTTTGGTTATCAAAATAGTTACTTGCCTACGATATATAACAGAGGCAAATCTACCTGCATCAGGGTATATATGCGCCCCTTCAACCATTACCCCAGTAATACGGTTAAGTAATGATGCTGATATGAGATATGACTGACCGACGATGCCACCAGGATCTGCAGTAACATAGATAACATCTCTTCCAGGTTTAGCATCAAAACAAACATTAACCGAGTTATTTACACCCATAGTTATACTGCTGTGAGTATGCACAATTGGTTTTGGCTTACCGGTCAAGCCTGAACTATAAGCAATAAACAGCGGGAATGAAGCTGGCAATGGTTCACAAGGACAAACATCCCAAAGAGCTGCAACAAGCTCTGGACCTGCCATTTTTTCGAGCTCTTGATACTGTTCCAACCCTAACTTATTACAAACCATGTTCATGGCCTGTTCTAGTAGCACAGCAGCAGAATAATCCCTGTTTTCACACTGGTTCCATTTCACAGCTTCGGTGCAGGCATTATCAATAACGATCACACTTTGTGTAACAACAGATATCTCTCTAATCTTATTTAGTAAGGCTGTGCGAAAATTAATTGAGTTAATAGCATCAAGCCCTCCTTGCTCAATAAGAACGTCGCCAACCTCATGTAATACAACGCCAGGGGTTGTCGTTAACTCACCGCGCAAAGCATCAATTACCCGCATAATGATTTCATTAGCTATTACAGAATCGCAATGCTCTTTAGCTAAATAGTCTACAATCTCAATTACTTTTTTACTGGAAACAAATTTATCCAGCGCCAGATCAACCACTGAATCTTTTAGTTTTCTAATCTGGCCATTCTTAAGCGCCCCATTGGAGGTAATAACAATCTTTGCTCCAAGCTGCTCGATGCGATCGGCTAGAGTTTTTGCAGATAGCTCTGAATAAATAGATGTATATATAACACCGAGTCGCTTTGCCCCCTCTATCCAAATCACCTGATCAACAATATTAGGCAAAAATAGCGCAATTCTGTCGCCTACTTTTAGCCCCAACTCTTTCAGAGCGACAGCAGCCAATACGGACTGCATAAGAAGCTCTTTACGAGAAATTGTACCTTCATGAACCGGTCGACCTAGTCCACCATAGGCAGATGCATCCCACTCCTCACCTTCAAAGATAAATGCAGCTTCATTACCCTGCCCTCCAAGCACATGGCGATCTACCTCATTAAAAGCTGAGTTAGTTAGCGCCCCTTTAAACCATTTAAAACAAGGAATGTGATCATGATCAAGAATTTGCTCCCATGGTGTCCACTGTTCAAGTGATATCGGACCAATATCGATGCATCGCCAGCCCTGCCACTTGCCTGATTGGGTCTGCTGTAACCATGATTTTTTATCACTGTTATACCAATGAAACGACTTTGCGGCTTGTTCGGCAAACGCCTGTTCAAAATCCTTATCGAACGCAGACCTCATCTCTTCACACTTCTGCATATTAATGACTGGATTGGCTTTTACATCAACAGGCAATTGCGGAATTAAATCGTCATCATTTTCAGCAACCTGACTCATGGATATATCAACAATATCTCCTGGATCAACAACTTCCTGTTCTTGCATTACAGCTCCTTGTGTACTTTTAGCGCCACTGTTGAATTTCAACCATCTTTCATGGGTAAAATCAAGTCTATTCTGGGGCATACCGATCATATCGAATAATAACCCGTAATGCTTAGAATTATCCAGCATAAATGGCAATGATCACATCAAAAAAACAAATCAGGCATGACATGCCAAACAGTTATTCTGGCAAAGGAATATCTTTTTTATCAAAACAATTATGGATGAAGCAAAAATGATCTTATAGAGTCATAATATTGTTGCAAAATTTTGTATGCCAAACTGCTTTAAAATAAAAAAAAATCTAATCCAAATGAGCAGTAGGTGCAAAACTAACAAACGCAATAATTAAATATTTTTTCTGCCTCAGTGATATGACAGAAACTCCAGACACCAATATGCTCTTATTTTACAGACACTTACAGAAAATGAAGAGTAATAACGAGGGGTTGCAAAGAAAATAAAGTATAGACCCCGAATTCTACAAAAAATGATAACCATTTCAAGAAATTAAATTTTAATAACTTTTTTTAATATTTATGAAACAAAAACCTTTAAATATTAGATTTTTGTATATCCTTAAATATATAAACACTTTGAATTTAAGGATACATAACTAGAAGCTGGAGATTGTGATGGGTACTTTAATAGACGAATCAGACGAAATTGATATTGAAGCAGAATGGGCTGACCAGGTTGCCAAGTGTTCACTTAGCCCTGGAAAAAAGAAAGCCGTTGAAACAAGACGCGGAAACAGAAAACGCATTGAAGAACTAGAAGAACTTCGCCAACTGCGTGAATTAATTGACGACTACGACAGTAACTTTGACTCAAACCTTGGTTATAATTAGTCCATAAAAAGCCAAGCCTGTGGAATAATCTGGATGGCTGAAATCCCGGCTGAACAATAGTCAGGCAAAATAATACTCAAACCTGGAAGCTATTGATCTGAATCTTGGTTAATTTCCAGATGGATTGAAGGATCTTGAGAAATACAGACCTTTATTCTATCTACAATATCTTGTAATGCCTGCGGCTGATAAGGATTGCCTGCATCTACTCCCCATACCGGTCCTGGCCAACCTGCATCGCCCTCCTTTCTTGCTATAACATGAACATGAAGCTGTTTAACTATATTCCCCAGCGCTCCAATATTTATCTTGTCGCAACTTCCAAAAAAGTCCAATAATTTTGAGGCAGCATTGATCTCATCCATAAGATAATAACGATCAGTAACCGAAAGCTCTAAGATCTCAGTAACATTATTTCTCACTGGTACCAATAAAAACCAAAGCCAGGCATCTTTATTAATTATTCGCAACTGACATAGCTCAAATCTACCAATATAAATTGAATCCTGTTCTAAAACACTATCCAGTACGAACTCAGAACTACACATATTATGCCTCCGATTTATACAAATTCACACTCAGGCCAAACCAGTAAAAAATTCGCCCAAAAAGCCTTACTATCAAAAACAGCCAATAATCCGTATGATAAACATTGTGCAAATAAAAGCTAAAAACTAAGTGGGAATACGATATGAGCGACACGGATAATCAGCCGGTTGATTACAGCAACCTGACGCCAGATACAGTTCTTAGCGCTGCAGCATCAGTCGGATATGACGTTGACGCCTCAATCATTCCGCTAAATAGCTACGAAAACAGAGTTTATCAGATTGGAATTCATGATTCAGCACCAATCATAACAAAATTCTATCGGCCAGAAAGATGGTCTAACGAAGCTATATTGGAAGAGCATGCTTTTAGTATAGAGCTGGCGGATCTGGAAGTCCCTGTTATACCGCCTTTACCTAATGCAAACAATCAAACTTTGCACACATACAACGGATATAGATTTGCCGTTTTTACCAAACAGGCAGGACGAAGTCCTGAAACTGATAACATGGACCATCTTTACAGAATTGGTCGATTTATTGGCAGAATTCATGCTGTTGGTGCAACAAGACAATTCATGCACAGATCAACTATTGAAATTCAAAACTACGGGCAGGACTCTCTCAACTTCCTGCTAAACAATGATTTTATTCCTAATGAGCTTACTGAGTCATATATTTCAACTGCAGAAATTGTATTAGACAAAGTTAAATCAATATTCGACAACTATCATTACAATTTAGCCATAAAACAAAGAATCCATGGAGACTGCCACATAGGCAATATACTTTGGCGCGAAGAAGGACCTCACTTTGTTGACCTTGATGACTGTATCACCGGACCAGCAGTACAAGACATCTGGATGCTATTATCCGGTGACAGAGCTGAAATGACTACACAGCTTTCTGAAATACTCGATGGCTATAACGAGTTTAATAACTTTATTCCAACACAGCTGGTATTTATTGAGCCTCTACGGGCTCTGCGTTTACTGCACTATAGCGCCTGGCTAGCTAAAAGATGGAGTGACCCTGCATTCCCTCATAATTTCCCATGGTTTAATACAGTGAAATATTGGCAAGACCAAATTCTCATCTTAAGAGAACAAATAGCACTATTAGACGAAGAACCACTTTTCTGGAGATAACTCTTGACTATCCATACAAAAAAAAATGAAAATAGGTGAAGATGGTTGAAAGAAGCACGAAGCTTCAAATGGAATTTTATAGCTGGCCACAGCTTAAGGGAGTATCAAATATGCTAAGAGTAGTTTTTAACCAAAAAGGCGGCGTTGGTAAATCCACAATTACCTGTAATCTTGCAGCAATAAGCGCATCCAAAGGGTTAAAGACCCTGGTGATCGATCTTGATCCACAATGCAATTCATCTCAATACTTACTTGGTGATGAAGCTGACAACGTCGAAAAAACTGCAGCACACTTCTTTGAGCAAATGCTTAGCTTCCAGATTTTCAAACATGAAACCACCGACTTCATCCATGAAACACCTTTTGAAAATCTGTTCGTACTGCCTGCATCACAGGAGCTAGAATCACTTCAGGGCAAGCTTGAAGCACGTTACAAAATGTACAAGCTCAAAGAAGCTTTGGCCAAGTTAGGCGAATTTGATGAGATTTATATAGATACCCCACCAGCACTAAACTTTTACTCAAGATCAGCGCTGATCGCCGCAAATACCTGCCTTATTCCATTTGATTGTGATAATTTTTCCCGACGCGCTCTTTATAGTGTTATCGACCACATCCAGGAAATACAAATGGATCATAACCAGGAGCTTATAGTTGAAGGAATTGTGGTAAATCAATTTCAATCGCGAGCCAATCTACCACAAAAACTTGTGCAGGAATTGATTGATGAAGAGCTACCAATTCTAGATTCAAAAATCAGATCTTCTGTCAAAATTAGAGAATCACACGAATGCGCAACTCCAATGGTATTTTTTGCTCCAAAGCATAAAGTTACTGAAGAGTTTCTGCAATTGCATGAAACACTGCAAGAAACAGAGGTTTCTACTCCGCAAAATCTAAGACGCGCATAGTATTCATCGCTGCGCTTATATATTCCCGCAAATCAATCGCGCTGTTGCAGGAGCAATTTCAACTACAACAGCGTCAGTCAGCTCGCATTCTATGTGCAAATCTTAAACAATTTTCCAACTTTACAATGAACCCTTTCTCATTATTTATGCAAATAGTAAAAAAAATCCCTTCATACCCTGAAAAATATAGGTTTTTGGTCGATAATTACTTTAATAGCGATTAAGCCATGGAGTGTTGTTTTTTTGAAATCATTTAAGAGTCTGTATTCACTGCTATCGATTTTTATATTCTATTTTGCGTCATGCTCAGTGTACGCAGCTGATCCAATTGACTCCGTCAGAATACTAATCGACATCTCAGGCAGCATGAAGCAGAACGACCCCAACAACCTTAGGGCGCCTGCGATGAGAATGCTGGTGAATCTGCTTCCACCTGGTAGTGAGGCCGGTGTTTGGACATTTGCTAAATGGACCAACGAATTTGTTCGTCACGGCAAGGTTACAAAAGACTGGCAAACAGCAGCAACAAACAAAGCATCTCAAATAAGATCACCAGGCCAATTTACCGATATTGCGCTAGTACTCGAAGACTCAAGCAGGGACTGGGATCAGCCCGTACCCTACGAACGCAGAAGCGTTATTTTGCTGACTGATGGTGTTGTTGATGTTTCTAAAGATCCTTTAAGGAACATCGAATCCAGAAAAAAATTACTTGAAGAGATTGTTCCTTACTACAAAAGATCTGGAATTAAAATACACACAATAGCGCTTTCAGAAAATGCAGATATTGAGTTATTAGAAAATCTGGCAGTACAAACCGACGGCGCTCACATTATGGTTAAAAGCGCGGACCAACTGCAAAAAGCCTTCTTAAAACTATTTGAAAAATCAGTAAAACGCGAAACATTGCCACTAAAAGGAAATAAGTTCAGCGTTGATTCCTCTGTAAACGAGTTGACTATTTTAGTATTTAACAGCCCAGATTCTCCAAGAACGGAACTTAAGGACCCGGAAGGTAATCAATTTAAAAAAAATAAGAAGCCACCAAAGATTAAGTGGCACCATGACTCGGGTTATGACCTGATAACCATCTCTAAACCAAAAGTTGGCGAATGGGAAATAATAGCGGATATTGACCCTGACAATAGGGTAATGATAGTCAGTGATTTAAAACTTAAAAGCTCACAAGTACCAAATAATCTTATCAACGGCGAGTCATTTCTATATGAAACCTGGCTTGAAGAAGAAGGTGAAATAATCGACAAACCTGACTTCCATAAATTTGTGAAATTCAGCATAGAGCAAACGCCCCCGGAAGGTAAAACTAAATCTTTCACAATGAAAGATCACGGGCTAGCTGGTGATAAAGCTCCGCGTGATGGGATCTATACCTATAAGTTTGCAAAATCTCTGCGTACAACCGGAGAGCATGAAATTATTACTCAGGTTAATGGCGAAACATTTCAAAGAGAATTCAGGCATACAATTACAGTTCATGATGACCCTTTATCAATCGAGACTAAACAAGAGATAGTTGACGGCAAAGGCAAGGTCGATATTGAAATTATGTTAACAAAAGATTGGATAGATCCAGACAGTATTGAGATTGCTGCAGAAATCACCTATCCAGACGGATTGAGCGAGTTACTTGAGCCTGAGTTTGATTTTGACCTTTGGAAATTAGTAGTTGAAGACATCGAACTAGATAAAAAATATGCCATTAATATCCAGATGATTGCTCAAACTGGCACAGGGCGCCCAGTTAACCTTCGTACACCAATAATTGATATCTTTATGAAATCACCTGAGGTTGAGAAACCACCAATAGTTGAAGAGCCTGTTATCGAAGAACCAGCAGAAGAAGTTGAAACTGAAGAAGTTAGCCTTTTGCTAATCATATTGGTATTTGTAGGATTCAATCTTATTGTTTTAACAATTATCGGGGTTGTCTATTTCTTCAACAAAAAAGAAAAACCTATCCCAATGTTGGATGAAGATGAAGATGAAGATGAAGAAGGTGACGAAGAAGAAGAGCCACTTGAAGCCGAAGCAAATAATGCTGACGAGCAGGCTGAAGAAGCTATAGCAACAGAAGAAAACCTGGAGTCGGAAATTGAAGAAAAGGCTGCAGATAACTTAGGCGAAAGCGAGGTAAATGCTTCATCAGGCGACGAAGAACTAGATGCTGAATTAGAAGCAATTGCCAAAGAGAATCAGGATGAAAATAAAGATTAATAAAATCTCTAAGAATAAGGTGCAAACCATAAGGAGGTATAATGGACGATAAGCTATCAACGGCAGATATCCTAATATTCCTTGCTGCAACTGAATTTTTAGTAATTATAATTATCTGTATTGTTGTGTTTTTATTTGTAATGTCACGCCGCAAAAAAAGTGATGCGAATGCAACTACCAATCTTGTAAATAAAATTAAATCCAAAAAAGTTGAGCGCAAATCTGAACTCTCATCGATACTATCAGATACGTATAATATTGAAGGCGATAAGCTAAAAAAAGAAACAGAAAAGCTTATGAAGATGGAGAACCAATTCTATCAACGCTTCATAAAAACTTACCTTACGCGCGATGCTAATGCAGTTGAAATGATAGATGAAGATCTTAAAGAGCTGCTAAAAAACTACAACAAACTTGTTCCTAAACATGACCAAAAAGATGAACGCGCTGAAGAAGCGCTGGCTGTAATTGACAACCTTAGTGAAGACGCTGCTGAAAACGAAGAACAAATTAAACGCCTTAAAGAAACCATAAACAACCTTTCTGATGACCTTAAGCAGTACAAGAATACCATCAACCGCTTATTCTTTGAGTATTCTGCAATGTTTGGTGTTGACGTAGATCCGCGAAATCAGCTGACTGCTACAGAAATTCTTTCACGACTTGAGACCGGCAAGCTTGGTGATGATGAACCATCACTGTCTGACATGGATGAAGATGAAAATGAAGATACACCAGTCGAATATTTTGATGACTCGGTCGATGTAGAATCAGCCGAAGAAGAGACTGTAGTGGAGAGTGATATTGAGTCACAGGCCACACCTACAGAAGATAAATCTGGTCAACAGGCTGCAGAGCCAGCCCCAGAAAAAATTTCTGAACAGAAACCCAAATCGCCACCACCAGCGCAACCATTGCCAGATGAGTTAATAGCTGACTTGCTTGGCGAAGATTCTGCTCCAGCTGCTAAACCAGCACCTAAGCCAGAACCAAAACCAGAGCGTGCACCAGAACCAGCGCCTCAACAAGCTCCTGAGCCTAAGCCATCTCCTGATGAATCTGAAACTGCAGAAGAAGCCGAAGACAATGCTCCAAAATCCGAGTTAGAGCAGCAAGAGGATGATTTCGAAAAAGAGTTTGCAGCATTAGTTGGCAAAAAAGACGACTAATAAAAGAGGCAATTCTTCAATTGCCTCTAGTCATAATATCAATTACAAAATTATAGAAACTAAAAATGATATCTCAGGTTTCCATATACCCCTTCAACAGAGATATCACCTGAAAGACCGCCGATATCATCAATATCGATACCAAACTGCCTCCAGCCAAGCTCAAATCCAAGACCATAATCAAACTCATAACCGGCGCACACCCTGAAATCTGTTATGCCTGAGCCGTCATATTCAATAGCGCTTCCTTCTCCGGAAAAATAAAAACCTGTCATTGGCAAATCGATTTGCGCCTTGGCATAAAGCATTGGCACAGGAACATCAAAATCACGAGTGCTCTTTTGAGTTGTAGTCTGAGAGTAAATTTCCACTTCTCCATTTAGAACTTTAATATCAAGGCCGATATCGAAATTTACCCAGTTATCAAGTATTTCGTAATACAAAATCAGATCAGTATCATCAAGCTGGAATTTTGAATCAATTGATTCATTTACATTATAAGTAATATTGTCAAACACGAAGCTTTGATCAAGAACGTGTGATCCAGTTGTACTGATTTTTGAATGCTGAACCTTAACATTTGGAATCATTGGCACAAAATGTTCAACAGCCAAATAAAATGAAACGCCGCTGTTATTATCTAATTTAAGGTCATCTTCCAATCCTACATTTGAACCATTGTAATTTACAAAACCTTCAACATTTTGTGACCAAAAGCCAACGCCAGCATAAATACCAAGTATATTGTCTGCACACGCAAGTGATGGCATAAAGAATAAGAGTGGGAATAGCAGCCTAATTTTTTTCATAATAACTCCATTTAATTTTATATTTGCTAACCTCATTCTAAGGCAAACACTTGAAAGAGCAACTAAAACATCATATTAACTATCATGTTCAGAAAAGAAGCATATACCGTTATTTCTTAAAATGCAGCCGAGGCAGTTAGGTTTAACTTTACATGTACTTTTACAATGCTCGACCAGCAAAGCATGATACTGATTATATAGACTTACATCTTGCTCTATATGTCTTTGGGCATAATGGCGCAGAGCTTCGTACCCAGTTTGATTATCAATAATTCCTATCCGGGAAAATATACGTCGATAATACGAATCGATTACAAACACCGGGCGTTCAAAAGCATAAAGAAGTATGTCGTCTGCAGTCTCATACCCAACACCGTTAACTCCAAGTAGCATCTTTCGCAATTTATCAGTTTCAATGCTTATAAGTTTGTTATATTCACCATTTTCAATGTACCAGCGATTAAAGTTTTTTATACGCTTGGCTTTAATATTAAAATATCCAGAAGGGCGAATATATTCCGCTAATTCATCGGATTGAATTGAATTAATTGCGCCAGGAGTAATGCATCCATTAAGCTTTAGGTTTTCTATAGCCTTTTCAACATTTTTCCAATTGGTATTTTGCGTAAGAATTGCTCCAAGCATGACCTCATATGGTGTATCAGCAGGCCACCAATCTAAATCGCCATATTCTTCTTCCAGCGAGGAATATACCTTATTAAAAACCGAACTAACGTCGCTTCTTGCTTTTTCCGCCACGGTCAAATGCCTTTCTTGGAGCATTTCTTTTTACAATATTCTTTTTTCGCCCTTCATCCTTGTTAAATTCCATCCCCACAGAGCCCATCAAAGAAGCGACCTCTTTGTCTGAAAGAAATTTGCTTTTTCCAGGCAGGTGCGATTTTAAAAGTTTAATGCCAGCAAACCTGACCCTACTTAGCCTGGATACAGTCAAATCCAATGCTTCCCACATTCTTCTTACTTCACGATTACGGCCTTCCATTAAAACCACATGAAACCATTTATTAGCTCCTTCTCCACCACTTCGTTTGATGTCAGAAAATTTAGCCATGCCATCTTCAAGCATCACTCCATCACGAAGCTGTTGAAGCATTTGATCTGATACTTCACCCAAAACACGAACGGCATATTCTCGATCAATCTGATAGGAAGGGTGCATCAATCGGTTTGCCAATTCACCATTATTGGTAAATAGCAATAATCCACTGGTATTAATATCCAACCTGCCAATAGAGACCCAGCGAGCACCATGTAGCTTAGGTAAATTCGAAAATACCGTACATCTGCCTTCAGGATCGCTGCGTGAACATACTTCACCCTCAGGTTTGTGATAAACAATAACCTTGGTCTTAACCCCTGACAAAGCCCTTCTGTCCAGCACCTTATTATCTATCTCGATTGACTCTGTACCATCAATAGTATCCCCCAGAGAAGCAACCTCACCATCAACCTTAATACGACCATCACGAAGCCATTGCTCAATCTCGCGGCGTGAACCAAAACCGGAATTTGCTAGTTTTTTCTGTATTCTTTCTTTAGTATCAGACACTTTATTACCTGTATTTTAGTCGTCAGTCAGTTACTTACTGATCATCACAATCAGAAACTATTTCAAGATTCACCTGACTGGATTCATCGGTCACATCATCTGCGCTTTCTTCATCAGCAAACTTAAGATCAAGCTCTGCATTGATTTCTGTGATATCCCTTAACTCCATCAAGCTTGGTAACTCATCCAGGCTTTGCATGTTGAAATAATTTAGAAATTCTTTTGTAGTGCCGTATAGCGATGGATGGCCAGGAACATCCCTGCGACCAACTACCCTGATCCAGTTGCGCTCAATAAGGGTTTTCATTATTTGCGAACTAATACTAACCCCGCGAATCTCTTCAATCTCACCTCGAGTAATTGGTTGTCTGTATGCAATAATCGCAAGTGTTTCTAGAAATGCGCGAGAATATTTCGCTGGCTTTTCTTCCCACAGGCGCGAAACCCATGGCTGCATTTCCCGTTTAACCTGTATTCTATAACCGCTTGCTACTTCAGTGAGTTCAAAGCCTCTGCCAACGTAATCTTGCTTAAGCAGTTCCAGAGCATCCCGCAATTCTGACTTGGTTGGAACCTCATCTTCAGTGAATATGGACTGTAACTTATCAAGCGACATCGGGACATTTGAGGACAAAATAACAGCTTCAAGTATAGTTTTTAGCTGCGGAGTAATATTCTCAGAATTATCACTTGAGGTTGAATTATCTTCCGATTTAACAAGTTCCACTAATCATCTCCAACCTTAATCCACTCCAATCCCAGCATCGCCTTCTCCATTCTCGACATCACTCTTGGCCTTGACATAAATCGGTGCAAACTGTTCTTGCTGCACTATCTCAACCAGCGAGCCTTTTACAAGTTCCAAAATAGCTAGAAATGATACTACGACCCCGAGTTTCCCCTCTTCCAAAGTAAATAAAGAGCTAAATTCCACAAATTTATCATCTTCAATTCTAGCTAGCACCTGAGTCATACGTTCTCGTACCGATAAAGTCTCACGCTGAACCTGATGGCTAGTAAAAAGGTCGGCACGAGCAACCACTTCCATCATTGCAGCAAGCAATTCCTTAATATCCACATCTGGCAAAGACTTGGCAGACTTTAAGTGTTCTGTATCCAAATTTACCGGAACAATATCACGATCAACTCTTGGTATATCATCTAAGTCTTCAGCTGCGGTTTTATAACGCTCATATTCCTGCAAGCGTCGTATAAGTTCAGCACGTGGATCTTCTTCATCTTCCGCCTCAGCTGGACGTGGCAGCAACATGCGTGACTTGATTTCCGCTAACATTGCAGCCATAACCAGGTACTCACCTGCAAGCTCAAGGCGCATCTCATCCATAAGCTCTATATATTGCATGTATTGAGAGGTAATGGGCGCTATCGGAATATCAATTATGTCCAAGTTCTGGCGCTTAATAAGGTATAGGAGCAAATCCAGCGGCCCTTCGAATGCCTCTAAGAAGACCTCAAGTGCATCTGGGGGAATATAAAGGTCATTTGGAATTTGAGTTACAGCTTCACCGCGCACGACTGCAAACGGCATCTCTTCTTGCAACGCTCCCGGCTGCGAAGAATTTAAAATATCTTGTGTAACTCCAGCTGTTTCAGTCATGTAATCTCTACTGTCTGTATTGCCAAATCCGTGGCTAATTTTTGTGGGCTTAGACCCGGGCTTATCGATAAGATAACCCCATTACTCCCCTAACCTCTTCAAGGGTATCTTTTGCAATATCTCGCGCTGATTCACAGCCCTCAGCAACGACATTCTTAATAATATCTGGTGTTTCAAGATATTCATTGGCTCGTTCCCTGATTGGCTCAAGCTCTTTATTGATTGCTTCAACTACAGGCATCTTACAATCGATACAACCAATTCCTGCAGACTTACAACCATTTTGCACCCATTCCTTGGTACTATCATCGGAGTAAACCTCGTGCAACTGCCAAACTGGACATTTCGCAGGATCACCAGGATCTGTACGACGCACACGGTTGGTATCTGTAGGCATTGTCCTGATTTTTTTCTCAACAGACTCCGGGTCTTCTCTGAGTGCAATTGTATTATTGTACGACTTAGACATTTTCTGCCCATCAATACCAGGCATTTTAGATGTCGGAGCCAATAGAGACTGAGGTTCAGGCAGTATCACGCGGCCACCACCTTCAAGATAACCATATAGCCTTTCCTGGTCTGCAATAGTAATATTTTGCTGGCTTTTCAATAACTCGCGAGCAACCTCAAGGGCTTCATGATCCCCCTCTTCCTGAAATTTCTTGCGTAAGTTGTTGTAGTTTTTGGCATTTTTCTTACCCATTTTCTTAATAGCTTCTTCGGCCTTTTCTTCAAAGCCTGGTTCACGACCATAAAGAAAATTAAATCTACGAGCTACTTCACGGGTAAGCTCTACATGAGCAACCTGATCTTCACCAACCGGAATCTGTCCAGCCTTGTAAATTAAGATATCAGCACTTTGCAATAACGGATAACCCAGAAATCCATATGTATCAAGATCCTTTTCACGCAGCTTCTCCTGCATATCTTTATATGAAGGGACCCTTTCTAGCCAACCAAGCGGTGTCATCATTGATAGTAAAAGGTGTAATTCTGCGTGTTCAGGAACGCGGGACTGGAAAAAGATGGTGGCTTCATTAGGATTAATCCCTGCAGCCAGCCAGTCGATAACAACATCCCATGAGCTTTTAGAAATGATTGAAGGATCTTCGTAATGGGTAGTAAGTGCATGCCAGTCAGCAACGAAGAAAAAACACTTAAACTCGTGCTGAAGATTAAGCCAGTTCTTTAAAACTCCGTGATAGTGTCCAAGGTGAAGCTGACCTGTTGGTCTCATTCCTGAAAGTACAGTGTTATTTTCAGCTGCTATCTTATTCAATTTTATACCTATTTACTAAAAATTACTTAAATAATACATGCTTTTGTGGGACGAATGCCACCAGGACGCCAAAAAATATTCCTGACAGAAGCCCAACTGTATGTGCAGTATTTGCCACCGGGCCAACCAGGCCGGTGAAGCATAGCACATACCAGGCAACAACCATAATAATTACTTGTTTTTCCAAAAACAATCCGAATCTGGGGTTAAACTTTTGCTGCATCCAGATATAACCAAAAAAACCGTAAATTACACCTGACATGCCCCCAAACCGGGGTCCGTCTACAAAGTATTGCAATATATTTGAAAAAACGGCAAGAACAAGGATTAACACGATATAAAACCACCGCTTTTGTTTAAACTCGATCACCGCGCCGAGGAAATACATAGCGACCATATTAAATACTATGTGCATGACACTAAAATGAAGGAAAATAGGGGTAATCAGGCGATAAATTTGCCCTCTTTGCAATTCTGGTAACCCAGATTTATACAGTGATGCGGCAATTCTTAGCTGGTAATAGATAAAATCATAAACTAAAGGGATTTTTATCTTAAAACTTCCCTCTAGAATAATGGGAAGCGATATAAATATTGAAAGAACTATACAGGTAGATGAAACCGGAAATCGTCGTACAAAAAGCACGATACGATCTATTAATGGGGGGGGTTGATTAATATAAGGCGTCTGATTCATAAGCGAATAATATCAGGCATACTGATCAAAATCACCTTTACCCTGCCTGATCACATGTGGTTCACCATCAGTGCAATCTACAACGGTAGTTTCATCATATCCACCGTAGCCACCATCAATTACCAGATCAACTAGCTTGGCAAAATCATCAAATATATCCTCCGGGTCATGCTCTGGAAGGTCATTCCCAGGCTTAACAAGACTTGTGGTAAGCAGCGGTTCACCTACATGGGATAGTAACTCCTGGGCAATATTATGGTCGGGGACACGAAGACCAATGGTTTTACGGCTTGAGTGCATTATGCGCCGCGGCACATTGCTTTTGGCTTTTAGCACAAATGTAAAACACCCCGGTGTTAGTACTTTAAGCATTCTATATACCGTATTATCAACCTTGGCATAATCAGATATTTCAGCCAAATCCTTGCACAGCAACGTAAACAAATGTTTATCATTTAACTGACGAATTCTAATAATCCTATCAAGCGCCTTTTTATCACCTAAGTGACATGCAAGGGCATAGCACGAATCCGTTGGATATATTACAACTCCGCCACCATGTATGATATCAGCAGCCTGCTTAAGCAAACGAGCCTGTGGGTTATCCGGATGAACTCTGAAGATGTGTGTCATTAAAACAAACTCATTACAAACTACTTAAACAACTAATTATTTGCGGATTATAGCACTGCTTTATATACGGGTATATTTAAAATATCTTGAACTTTATTTAAATCGTTTCATCAAACTAAAAATGTATAACCTTACCATTTTATGAATCAGGACATATCGGTTTTAAATATTTGCTGTTATGTTAGACTAGCTAAGCTAAATGTGGCCTACTTTTTTTGCGAGCTCTTACACTAATGAACAAATTTCTTTTTGATTTTTTTCCTCTAATGATTTTTGGTGGGGTTTATTATTTCACCAGAGAAGCGCACGGGCTGACCTATGCCATAATTGCAATCATGATTGCAACAGTCATCCAAACTGCACTGCACTATATACTACATAAGAAGATTGAAAAGATTCACTTGATCAACCTTCTGTTAATCGTTGGCCTCGGCGGCATTTCACTTTTATTCAACGATGAAAGCAACACCGTTTTTAAGTGGAAACCAACTATTCTCTACTGGGTCTTTTCTCTTGTATTACTTGCTACCAGATATATTGGCAGTAAAACTATTCCTGAAAGAATTCTCGGAGCAATGATCGAAGCCCCGCAGCCGATTTGGACAAAAGTTAATCTTTCCTGGGTGCTTTTCTTTGCAATTTTCGGCGCCATTAATCTTATTGTTGCCTACAGCTTTGAAAATGACACCTGGGTGATGTTCAAGCTTATAGGTGGAACAGTACTATTATTATTGTTTATGGTTGTTCAGCTTGTAGCATTGCGCAGCTACATTAAACCTGAACATGAGCTTGAACAGATCAAAGAGAGTAAAAGTTCAGCAGAGCAGCAGTAAATTCTAAATACATTTGCTGTCATAACCAAAGGTACCAAATATTAGTACAATTTTTGTGCTACCCTGAGAAATATATCAGAATGGATAATACAACATAAAAGGAGATTGTATTGCTATACGCTATCATAAGCACAGATGTCGAAAACAGTCTGCCACTTCGAAAGCCTGTAAGAACTAAGCATCTTGACAGAATCCAACAACTACAGGATCAAGGCCGTCTTTTTGTAGCCGGTCCCCATCCAGCTGTCGATAGCGAAGACCCCGGAGATAAAGGGTTTACAGGCAGCCTTATCATTGCTGAATTTGCATCACTTGAAGATGCAAAGAATTGGGCTGATGGTGATCCCTATGTTGATGCTGGTGTCTATTCAAATGTTACGGTAAAACCTTTTAAAAAAGTAATGCCTTAAATTCAATTATCAATTAACTTAACAAGGAATAAAAATGCACAATATTACAAAACTAGCTGCGATATCTCTTATTGCCTTACTTCCACTCACTGCCTGCAGCGGTGATGATGCTGAAAATAATACCGTAGCTGCTCCTAAACAGAACGCAACAGAACAAAAAGCACCTGATACAGCCAAGGATGCACCAAAACCAGATGCAAATGCGGATACAAATACACCTGCTCCAGAAAAAACAATTGTCGCAGTAGTAAATGGAACCCAGATCACACAGCTAATGCTTGATAAACACGTTGAATACAGAACCCGCGGCAAGAAAGTAACGCTTACTGCTGAACAGCGCAAAGCAGTGATTGATGACATAATCAGCCTTGAGCTGCTAAAACAAGATGCGATCAAAAATAACCTTGATAAAGATGCTGGACTGGTAGCGGTTTTAGAAAATGTTAAGCGTGGAGAGCTTGCTCAAGTTAATGTCAATAAAATCAAAGAGCAAGGCAAAACTTCTGAAGAGTCAATAAAGAAACAATATGACGAGTATGTAAAAAATAATGCTTTGGATTTTAATGCGAGCCACATATTAGTTAAAACTGAAGAAGAAGCCAAAAATGTAATTAAAGAGATTGACGGTGGTGCTGTTTTCGCTGAAGCTGCAAAAAAATACTCAGTTGGACCAACTGGCGTAAAGGGTGGCGCGCTTGGCTGGTTTGGTGCTAACCAGATGGTTCCTGAATTTACCGCTGCCGTTAAAAAGCTTGCTGTTGGCGCTTATACCAAAGAGCCTGTTAAAACAAAATTTGGCTGGCATGTTATTCTTTTGCAGGAAACGAGGCCTGCAAATGTTCCTCCTTATGAGCAGATGAAAAAACAACTTCAAATGAAAGCTGAAACAGATCTTATTCAAAATACAATTGCAGAGCTAAAAAAGAATGCAAAAATTGAAATTACTGAATAGTATTAGTAATTACAAATTTAAATAAGTAATAAGGGCGCTATTGCAGTGCCCTTTTTTATCCTGTTTAATGCAGTAGTATTTTCAACTGATCCAGAATATAATTTATCCACAGATGTGTTAAGCGGAATAAAATTATTAATGGATTTCAATCAATTTCAAAATATAACCAATTGCATACCAGCAGCAATCGCATATATCGACTGCGAACTAAAGGTTATCGACTTCAATACTACCTATGCTTATTGGTTTGGACTTGATCAAAAAAACTACAAACCAATCCATGTCAGAGAAATTCTTGGCCAAATAGACTTTGAAAAAATCCACAAAAAACTAGATGATGCAATTCTTGGCAAACTCCAAAGCTACCAACGTACTTCAACTGGTGCCAATGGCAAACAGCGAACAATCAACGTTGAATTAAATCCTCACAGGGATGAAAATGATAATATTATTGGCGTATATGCAATTGCAATGGATATATCTGATAAGGTGTCATCCGACAAAAGGGCCCGAAATGTAGTCTCTCTTAATACAGGCATTCATGAGATTTCGCAACAAGCGCTAACAGGAATTAATTATCTAGAGCTAGCCCTTATCTCTGTAAATAAAATAGCATCATCATTTGGGGCTGATCTATGTGAAATCCTTCATTTTAAAGATGATTCAGATCAAATGCTTATGGATGCTTGTTATGGTTGGGAGCACCAATTTTCATCAGAAATAATAAGCCGTGCTGATCTTATCACTGCAGCTGGTTTTGACGAGGAATATATAGAGGCAACTGAGTCTACTGGAACCTCAACATTTACACTCCAAGGTGTACTAAGCGGGATTAGCTGCCCTATATATATAAAAGGTCGAAGGTATGGGGTGCTTGGTGCCCATTTTAAATCGGATCATGTTTTCAGTGATCAAGATAAAAACTTTATTGAGACCATTGCCTTTCTTTTAACATATGCTCTTGAACGTGAAGCTAACGAAGCTAATCTAAAAGAGGCAGTTATTACTGCAGAAACAGCCAGCAGCGCCAAAAGTTCATATTTAGCTAATATGAGCCATGAGATACGAACACCAATGAACGGCGTTATTGGTATGCTTGAGTTACTGAAAGACACAAGCATGGATGCCCAGCAGGCCGAATATGTTGAGGTAGCACACCGCTCAACTGAAAACCTAATGCGAATTATTAATAATGTTCTCGACTTATCAAAAATTGAGGCAGGAAAACTTGAGCTTGAAGAGAATAATTTCAACCTATTTAAGGCAATCAGAAATACTACTGATCTTTTTATGGGCAGAGCAAAGCAAAAAGATATCAATCTAGTTTGTCAGCTTGCTGATAATCTTCCAGTTAATGTAATTGGGGACTCAACAAGAATAGAACAAATAATCACCAACCTGCTTAGTAATGCCATGAAATTTACTGAATTTGGTGAAATTAAAGTCTCTTGCAAATGTGAAAAAATAGAAAGCATGGTTGCCAGCCTTTACTTCGAAATTAGTGATACTGGCATTGGCATTTCTGACGAAAGAAAAGAGAAAGTTTTCGATACCTTTACTCAGGAAGAAGCATCTACAACCAGAATGTATGGTGGAACTGGCTTAGGCCTCTCAATTGTCAAACAACTTGTAGAGCTTATGGGGGGCGAGATTGGCATCAAAGATAATGAGCCTCAAGGCACCTGTTTTTTCTATGCTATGCAGATAAAAGTTGAACCCAGGCAGGAACTCTCACAAGAAAACAAACAGGAAGCCGTCCGTCGCCAAAATATAATGGTGGTTGGAGAGGAATTATTTCTTGGACCCATTATGGGCTGGATTAAAAACTGGGGAGCAGATATTGAAGTCGCATCTTCAGGACTAGAGGCGATGTCGATTATAATGGATAAACACACCTCTTCAAACCCAATTTCAGTAATTGTTTGTAATCACGAACTTCCTGGTATGTCTTCTGCTCAATTCTTCAACCTATTGGAACGTAATCCTGCGCTCAACTCGATTCGCCGTATTGATATCACTCCTGAGAATTCAGAAAAGCCGTTATCTGCAAATACCTTTGAAAGTGCCGATAATTCCAAAGGAATTATCACTATTGAGCTTGATGAAAGCTCTATTTTTGACGCACTTGCAAACGCGCCTGTAGCTGTAAGCATTGACACCACAGTCAAGCAGCACCATGGCCATCTTGATGAACAGGACACAGTTAATAGAATACTTATTGCTGAAGATAATCCAGTAAATCAGAAAGTTACATCTGACACCCTTAAAAAACTAGGATATGAAGTAGCAGTTGCAAATAATGGTCGTGAGGCTTTTGATGCTTTTAAAGATACCAAGTTTGATCTAATTTTAATGGACTGCCAGATGCCTATTATGGATGGATATGAAGCAACTCAAGCAATTCGTGAATATGAGAGTGGGTCAGGCATACACACACCTATTATTGCTGCGACTGCTCATGCAATGCGCGGCGATAAAGAAAAATGTCTTGAATCCGGAATGGATGATTATCTATCAAAACCAATACGCATGATGGCACTTAAGGAAAAGGTAGAAGAGTGGCTGTCCAACGAAGATAAAACGCAGCTGTTGTAATATTATTAATACGTCCACTTATCTAAAAGATAGTCCAGCGACTTTTTCCGTATCGGCTTAGGTAGATGATCATCCATACCCGCCTCTAAACATTTTTGCTTATCTTCTTGCAGAACGCTCGCTGTTAAGGCAATTATAGGAGTCCGTTTTATTTCACCGGAAAGTTCCAAATTGCGAATCTTTTTGGTCGCAGTATAACCATCCATTACAGGCATCTGACAGTCCATCAAAATAAGGTTATAACTATTAGTTATTATCTTATCTATAGCTTCTTTCCCGTTCCAAGCAATATCAACATCACATTTCGCCAAACCAAGCAAACCAACCGCGACCTGCTGATTAATGGCATTATCTTCAACCAATAAAACTTTAACTACATTGATGCCTGCAGAACTATTTACCTCAGCTGAAATCGTTTGGGTGTTTTCTTCAATTAAATCTTCTGGCTTTGGACTTTGTTGGGCAAATAACTCATTAAGCAGCCTCAATATTATCTTGGGCGAGCTAACCGGAGGAGTAATAAACTTATCAGCACCAGCTCCCAAAATTGTCCCCTTGGTTTCAGCATCCTCCTCAGGACCAATATAGATAATTTTTGTTTTATCGATTGACCTTCTTTGTCTGATACCTGAGCACAAATCAATACCTTTATTCAAACTATCCGGGTTATCAAGAATCAAAAGGTCAAATGGCTTATCTTCTTTTTCAGCAAGCAATAACTCACTTACACCGAGGTCTATGCTGCGCAATACAACACAATTAAGATCAAGATGAGCAAGCAAATGATCAACGCCAGGAGTAGTCTTAACGTTGTCTTCGATTATTAAGACTCTTATCTGTTGCGTATTGACGCAAAGCTCTTCGATTTGTTCTACTTGCTCAGTATCATCCAGACAAATTGTGAACCAAAAAGTACTGCCTTCCCCAAGAACAGATCTAACCCCAATCTCCCCTTTAAACATATGAACAATCTGTCTACAAATTGAAAGTCCAAGCCCTGTGCCACCGTGGGTTCTTGTAGTTGATTCATCAGCCTGTGAAAATGAATCAAAAATGGTTCTTTGCGCTTCTTCTGAAATTCCTATGCCCGTATCTACAATCTCAAAAGACAAGGTATTGGAGTTTTCATTTTTGCTCTTACGCTTAACCTTTATCTTTACTTCCCCGGAAGATGTAAACTTAATAGCATTACCAACAAGGTTATTCAAAACCTGCCATAAGCGGGTTGGATCACCTAAAAGCTTGTGAGATATATTCTCATCAACTTGGGCAGCAAGATGAATACCCTTTTGATTTGCCCCCTGAATATTAAGCTTGACGATATCATGAACAAGCCCTGGAAGGTCAAAATCTACATATTCCAGCACTAACTTACCTGCTTCTATCTTTGAGAAGTCAAGTATATCGCTGATTAATGATAGTAATGCTTCACCAGAAGAGCTGGCAATTTTAAGGTATTCATCCTGCTCAATGCTGGTTTTGGTCTCTTTTAGAAGAGTAATCATCCCCAAAATACCGTTCAAAGGTGTACGTAACTCATGTGACATATTGGCGACAAATAAGCTCTTTGCCTGAGCAGCACT
The DNA here is from genome assembly GCA_004796365.1 of Gammaproteobacteria bacterium. Lineage (GTDB taxonomy): Bacteria > Pseudomonadota > Gammaproteobacteria > QZLD01 > QZLD01 > QZLE01. The sequence continues at coordinate 33,734 of QZLE01000064.1, forward strand.
TTCGGCTATCTCTTTTGAAGCCTGCAGTTCATCCACTAGTTTCCGTAAATGCTCACCATGCCGGTTAAGCTCTTCGCGTTGAATCTCCCTTTGGATACTGCCAGATATTGAGTCGACAAACAAACATACTTCCTGAATTGAATCTTCATCAAGATCAAGACTTCTTGACTGCGTCATCAGATGAATAACACCTATGGTCTCACCTTCCTGAATCACTGGTAATAACAGGTTATCCCTGAGTTTGAGATATTCACAAATATTTCGGTCAACCTCAGGCAGCAAAGTAAGGTCAGATGACATAACATTTTTAGCATAATGTGGGTGCTGAGTAATAGCAACCTTAGTAGAAATGGAGTTTTTGCGCTCTAACTTTATCTCGCTGGAAATCTCCCTAGCAGCAGATGCGCTTTTGTCATTAATTCCGTAATATTTATACACCCATAGTATTTTATTTTGCTTATCAACAAGTTGCACTCCCATCGCCTCAACTCCCCAGCGTTCCTGAAGGTATTCAGTAATATCAACCAGCATAGAATCTAAAGATGAGGAACTACCAACCTTCTGCAGCAATGCTGAAAGCCTTTGCTCAGTTGCAAGTCGCTGTTCTAATTTAGCGATTTGCAGGTCTAAATAAGTGGTGTCTGACTTTGCCACAACAAAACATCTTCCATAATCAGAGAATCAACGAGGATAAAGCGGGGAACTTTATTTTTTGTTAATATTATATAAGTATAGACTACTGGTCTAATTATAATGAAATTATTAAGCAAAATCTTGTACCACTAGCATTTTTTACCCAAGAAAGTCCTGCATCAAATCCGCGATAGTATCGGCTTCACGCAAGCACCCAAGATGCCCCCACTCTGATTTAATGATCTCTACCCTACACTGCCCTGGGTTTGCTTGATTGATGACATCTCCAAGCTCATGCGCCCATTGTGGTGCAAATTCACAATCAGTATCAATATTTATCAGCATTACCGGGCACTTTATTCTTCTTGCACCTTCTTCATAACTTGCAGTTCCTATTCCAAGATCAAAGCCATTTACGGCTGTTGTAAGTGTTATGTATGAGTTTGGATCTCTACCTGCGATATCATCATCTAGAGTGGAAAGAAGATAATTGGAGATATTTTTATTACGCTTTTGCTGCGATTCCTCCCCATCTTCGACACTATCCCAACAAAGTGTCTTAATACATTTTTCATGGGTATAGTAGAGTTTTGCAACCTGGTGAATAATCCGTAGTGAGTGCCGCGCCTCACCTTCTTCATACCAACCACCTTTATATTCAGGATCCATTCTTACAGCATTCATCATAAAGTGATGCATAGTCAGTCCAGATGGAGGCATCCTTCCCGCTGTTGCTACTGCTACAACATTTTCAACAAAATCAGGGAAAAGCGCTGCCATCTGCAAAGACTGCAGAGAACCCATTGATGGTCCCGCCATTAAATGCAGTTTTTCTACACCAAGTTGCTCAAGAAATAATTTAATAAAGCAAACCATGTCGATCAAAGATATTTCCGGGAATTGCGGACCATATTTCTTACCAGTTTCGGGGTTAATTGAAATAGGGCCGGTTGTTCCAAACATACTTCCTAATGAATTAGCGCATATAACTCGGAATTTATCAGTGTCTATAACCTTTCCGGATCCGATAATTGGGTCCCACCAACCAGATTCAAGATCACATTGAGAATATTTACCTGCTGCATGAGCATTTGAAAGCCCTCCATGCGCAATATATATTACTGGTCCTTCTTGATTGCCGTACTCTTCATAGCAAACTTCTGGGGATTCAATAACTTCACCAGACTGGGTAACAAACGGTTTTGTAAGAGTTATTTTTTTAGGGCTAATAATCATAGAAATAGCTCACGCGAATACTGAATAACGAACATAATAATTGGGTTTAAAGATATACTATTTTTAATATAAAAATAGTAAAAAAGAGGTAACAATTTGTACTTTTTTAGTTAAAATATCACGACTTTGTAATGAATCAGTAATAATTTACTGAGACAAACATCACCACATAGACCAAAACAGCTATAAGATGATGTTTATACTATAAAATTAATACGGACATATGATGGAACATAAAGATACACAATCTATTTCGACACAAGGCAATGCTTCAGATTTAAAGCCAAAATCAATTTTAAAACAAACAAACTCTCTCGGAATTTGCGTCGGTGCATCTACAGTTTCGATTGTCCAGTTAAGTGCCGCAATAGATCCAAATACCGGCAAAATCACAAATATAGTTATTGAGGAGTACGAATCACATCCGCATGAAGGTGATCCGAAACATACACTAGCAACCGTAGTTGAGAGATTATACCTCAGCTCCTTTGACGATATAGCCTTAACCGGTAGAAAGTTTACCAATTTTGTTAATCTAACAACTATTTCTGAGCCAGAAGCTACTGAAAAGGCATATTCCTTTATCAAGCCGGAAGATAAAAATTGCCCCGCCATTGTTTCCGCAGGCGGCGAAACATTTATGGTTTATGCACTGGACAAAAACGGAAAGATCTCCAACGTAATTACCGGCAACAAGTGCGCATCCGGAACCGGGGAATTCTTTCTACAGCAATTACGAAGAATGGATGTATCTTTAGACGATGCAGTTCAGTTTGCATCTGAGGCAGAACCACACCATGTGTCCGGACGCTGCTCTGTATTTTGTAAATCCGACTGTACCCACGCAACCAATGCCGGAATTCCCAAATCACAAGTTACCGCTGGGCTATGCCATATGATGGCAAATAAGGTGATCGAGCTTCTAAACAAAATCGAGATGAAAGATATTATGATTGTCGGCGGCGCATCCAAAAACAGAATGATGATGGATTACCTGCGTGAAGATATTCCTGGTCTAGAAGTACCCAAAGAGGCCCCATATTTTGAAGCATTAGGTGCCGCACTTTGGGCATTGGAAAACGAAACCATACCCTTCCCAGGGCATGCAGAGTTTCTTAAGGATGAAGTTTCATCATTTGCCACCCTACCGGCATTGAGCGACTTTGGAGACATGGTTGAATTTAAAGAGCTTAATCGCGGTAAAATCGATTCTGGTGATAAATGCATTCTTGGCCTTGATGTTGGATCAACCACCACAAAGGCGATTCTACTGCGCAAAGAAGATAGTGCCATGCTTGCATCCATCTATCTGCGCACCAATGGTGATCCTGTTGGCGCCTTCCGCAAATGTTACCAAGCTATACTGGACCAGATAAATGAGCAGCTTCCTGCAGAGCAAATCATAATCGTAGGTCTTGGTGTTAGTGGTTCCGGCAGGCAAATTGCAGGTCTGCACGCAATGACTGACGGTATAATAAATGAGATTATCGCCCACGCTACCGCTGCGATACATTTTGACCCAGATGTAGATACCCTGTTTGAAATTGGTGGTCAGGACGCTAAATACACCTTCATCAGAAACTCAGTTCCATCGGATTATGCAATGAATGAGGCATGCTCTGCTGGTACTGGCTCATTCCTTGAGGAGTCCGCTCTGGAAACACTTGGCATCGAGATGGAAGATATTGCCAGTGTCGCTCTAAGCGCCAAATCTGCACCAAACTTTAATGACCAGTGCGCGGCATTCATCTCCTCTGATATCAAGACAGCAATCCACGAAGGTATTGAACGCAAAGAGATCGTTGCCGGACTGGTTTACTCAGTCTGCATCAACTACGCCAACCGCGTAAAAGGCAATCGCCCGGTTGGCAAAAAAGTGTTTATGCAGGGCGGTGTCTGCTATAACAAATCCGTACCTCTGGCCATGGCATCACTTGTCGGCAAACCAATTATTGTACCACCAGAACCAGGCCTTATGGGCGCCTTCGGTGTTGCACTTGAGGTGAAAAAGCGTATTGAATCCGGCCTTATGGACGAAAAGGTATTCAACCTTCCAGAGCTAATTGCTCGCGACGTTACCTATGGCAAGACATTTATCTGCGCAGGTGGAAAGGAAAAATGTGATCGCAAATGTGAGATCAATATGATCGAACTGGAGAAAAAGAAATATCCGTTCGGTGGCGCATGCAACCTTTACTATAATATGCGCAAAAGTATCAGTTACGATGTTGCTAGTCTGGAGCTAGTTAAACTGCGTCAGGATCTGGTATTTAACAAATACGGCTCCCTTTTTGACCAGCAATCTGGAAAATCTGACAAACCACTAGTTGCCCTGAATCGCAGTTTTCTGGTTAACACGTACTTCCCGCTTTATTCAAAGTTCTTTAATGAATTAGGCTATAAAGTTGTTATGCCTGATGAACCAACTCAGGAAGGGATCGAAAAGAGAAGTGCTGCATTCTGTTATCCGGTAGAACTGGCGTACGGTTTTTTTGATAGTTTGCTTAAGGCAGAACAAAGACCAGACTATATCTTTCTGCCGCACTTTAAATCAGTACCAAATCTTGAAGGCTATAAATCATCACAAGTATGCCCGTTTGTGCAAGGTGAAACCTTCTATCTCCAATCCACATTCAAAGAAGAAATAGAGCAGTTGACCAAAAAGGGAACCAAACTTTTTGCACCACTACTTGACCTGACCCATGGCGTAAAGGACTCTAAGTCGTCATTGATTGAAATAGGTATCGAAATGGGCGCATCCAAAGCAGATGCCGAAAAGGCTTTCGCTGTTGCATACAAAGCACAGTCCGACTGCCTAAACGAGATGCAGAAAATCGGCCGCAATACCCTTACAGAACTGGAAAAGACACCAGAAAAGATTGCAGTAACTATCTTCTCGCGCCCATATAACGGATTTGTCGAGGAAGCGCATATGGGAATCCCGCATAAAATCGCTTCGCGTGGTTATATGGTGATTCCATTTGATTTTCTGCCAATGCATAGCGAAACCAAAGCGGAAAACATGTTCTGGGGCATGGGGCAGCGCATTCTTGGAGCAGCAAAATATGTAAAATCTCATCCGCAATTATTTGGTACCTTTATCACCAATTTCTCCTGTGGCCCGGATTCATTCATCATCAGTTTTTTCCGTGACATTATGGAGCGCAAACCATCGCTCACACTCGAGTTGGACAGCCACACCGCTGATGCTGGTCTCGAGACACGAATCGAGGCATTTCTGGATATCGTTGCCTCCTATCGTCAGCTACTGCAAAACAAAAATATCGAAGAACAGAAACAAGAATTCGTTCCAGCAAAAACGATTCTGGAAAACAACACCCTAACAATTATCACCTCATCCGGTGAGCACGTGCCAATAACCGATAAAAGGATAACTGTCCTGATACCATCAATGGGGCAACTTTCCAGTGAATCTCTGGCCGAGGTTATGAAGTCACAAGGAATCAATGCCATTGTACAGCCGCCACCATGTGAAGAGATCCTTAAAGTGGGTAGATCAAATTCAACCTGCAAAGAGTGTCTGCCACTGATTATCACAACCGGAACTATGGTTTACTATATCCAGAGTCACCGTAAGAATGGCGAAATACTTGTGTACTTTATGCCATCTGCAGGCGGGCCCTGCCGTTTCGGGCAATACCATGTATTTATGAAAAGTCTCATAAAGAACAATAAGTTTAATGATGTAGCTGTTCTGTCCCTCACCTCTGAAAACTCATACGCAGGCCTTGGCAACAGCTTCCAGCTATTAACCTGGGCAGGTGCTGTCATTACAGATGTTCTTGAGGATATAAGATCTATGCTGCTGGCAAATGCAGTGGATACCGATTCTGCCATCAAAATATTTATGGCCGAATGGGAAAAGATCAAAGTATCTATACGCAATGGTAAATTTAAGGCTATTCGCAAGCAACTCAAGCGTACCGCAAAAAATCTGAAAGATATTCCAACCAAACACCACTACAAAGATGTGCCAACAGTGTTGCTGGCAGGTGAGATCTTTGTACGTCGCGAAGCCTTATCGCGTCAATATATCACTGAGAAAATGGCTGAAAAAGGTTTCGCAACTGTATGTTCACCTATTGCAGAGTGGATCATCTACTCTGATTATCTGGTGGAAAAAGGACTTACAGAAGAACCACTGCAAGGGATGGATAGATTTGGATTCCATATCAAAAAGCAGGTTATGCGCCATATCGAAAAAAAGATAAAATCGATCCTTTCTAAATCTGGCCTGGTGCATGCTGTACCATTGAATATCAAACCAATTATAGAAAAAGGCTCAAAGTACATCTCTCCTAATCTGGCGGGTGAAGCTATTCTAACTGTAGGCAGCGCAATGGACGAGATTGCTAATCATGTTAGCGGTGTTATCGCCATAGGCCCGTTCGGGTGTATGCCAAACCGACTTGCCGAATCAATTCTGAACGAGGCTATGACCAAAGAAGACAAGATATCCAGCGAACCGAGTAATGAAAAAATTAAGGCTATTCTGGGCGATATCGACAGCCTGCCATTCTTGGCGATTGAAAGCGATGGTTCACCGTTCCCTCAATTGATCAATGCTAAATTGGAGACATTCCTGTTAAGGGCAAAACGATTACATGAGAAGATGTGACCAGTATGCTGTCATCCCGGACTCTTCTTTTAAAGGATAGAAAGGGATCCAGCATACGAGGTGCCGCGCGAAGCGCGAAAAAAACAATGATTAGCTAATTGATTCCCACCTTCGGGTGGTATGGCAGATATTATGACCTGGGCGGATATTACCGCTAAACCTCTATACCTATCTTATTTTTCTTATCAGGCTTACTTGTGCTATCAGAATTAGAATCGCCAGAACCAGAATCTATAAATCCAGTCTCATCAATAAAGATATCTTTATAACTGGTATAGATTGAAGCAAACAACACAGGAACCATAATGACCATACCGATTCCAAATGGTATAACCGCAATAAGCATAGCTGCCAATCCAACTAGACCATAAGATAAGAATGAAAGCATGTTCCTCAGGCAGGCAATAAAACTAAGTTTCATAGCTTCCAACGGTTGAACATTATTGATGATTACTAAGGCAGGTGCAAACCAGATGGCCATAAACAGAGGTATCGACAGCGCCAGAAACCCAAGCAGAATAATCATCATTACCTGAGCAAATCTAAGCATATCTTCAGGAGGTAATTCCATACGGAGGTAAGACTCAGACATTCTCTGCAAATTCTCCAGATCAAACCCAAAAGCCAAAAGAAGTCCGTGAAGTATAACACCTATAATCAAACTACTAATGATAAACGCCAGACCAACCATAGCCAGCCTAGTAAAATTACGCTTAAATCCATAGAAAAGACAAAGCGGATTAAAGGTTCCGGTTTTATCCAGCTGATAGCTACCCCACATTACGCCGCCAAGAAAAACCGGTAGCAGCAAATTTATAAGCACAGACAAAGATGGTATTAACGAAGCAGGAACAGTTACAAAAAACCAGATAAAAAAGAAAGCTACCCATCCAGCCGGACTTCTCATAAACAATTTAAAACCATCTAGAAACCAGTTTATCCCATCGGCAAAGGTTGCGATCTTTGGTTCGTGGCGTAAAATAAATCTGCCACTTCGGTTTGCGTCACCAGTGTTTTTAGGTTCATTCATAACAGTTTCTTTATAATATCTAACGAATATAGGCCACATTCTGCCCTAACATCTCCGCAGTTACCAGCACAACCCCCTTCGGAGAAACATAAAAATATTTGCTATCCTTTTCCAGATCTTCTCCAATCACCGTATTTTCCGGAATGGTACAAGCCTCATCGATCACTGCATTCTTGATACGGCAGTTTTCTCCAACTGAAACACCAGGCAGGATTACTGACTTTTCAATCAGTGATCTGGAATTAACCTCTACATTTGAGAAAAGCAGCGAATTTCTAACAATCGATCCGGAAATATAATCACCACCGGACACCATAGAATTAATCGCCATGCCACGACGCCCATCCTCATTATAAATGAACTTTGCAGGAGGTAATTGTGCCTGATATGTCCAGATCGGCCATTCACTATCGTACAGATCCAACTCCGGACACTCGCGGATCAGTTCCTGATTAGCCTCATAAAAAGCATCCACAGTTCCAACATCACGAAAGTACGGCTGTTTCCCGGTGTTTGGATCTCTGAACGGATGGGCAACAACCCTGTTGGTGGCTATGGCAAATGGGATGATATCCTTAGCAAAGTCGCGAGATGATCCTTCATTGGCAGCATCCATTGCCAGTTGTTCAAACAGAAATTCTTTGGTGAACACGTAAATTCCCATTGAGCATAATGCAACATCATCACGCCCGGGAATAGCATCTGGGTTATCTGGCTTTTCGGTAAACTTGGTCACCACGCCATCAGCGTCAACACTCATCACTCCAAAAGATTTAGCTTGATCTAAAGGGGTTTCAATGCAACCGACGGTCATATCTGCTCCACAGCTAACATGACGTGCAATCATGGTTCCATAATCCATCTTGTAGATATGATCACCGGCCAGAACAATCACATAGTCTGGGTGATGGCTGTTGATAATATCAATGTTTTGATAAACAGCATCTGCAGTCCCGGCATACCAGTCTTTTTGATTAATTCGCTGCTGCGCTGGAATGATCTCGATAAACTCACCGTGTTCACCACGTAAGAAGCTCCACCCTTTTTGCATATGTTGTATTAAAGAGTGCGCCTTATACTGAGTCAAAACCGCCATCTTGCGGATACCGGAGTTAATGCAGTTGGAAAGCGGAAAATCAATAATACGAAATTTACCACCAAATGGCACTGCAGGCTTGGTCCTCCAATCTGTCAGATTTGCTAATCGCCCCCCTCTTCCTCCGGCAAGTATAACTGCAACAGTATTTTGAGTAAGTCGGCTAACAAATCTCTGATTGTGACCAAATTCCATCTATGACAATCCTTGTAATTATTCCCAAAAAAACATACAACATAAAAAACATAGAAATTATTTTTTATACATTTATTATACGATATCCCCGTGGGAATGTTAGTTGGTAATGAAAAATTCATAACCAATATTGTCAATCAATTATAAATCTAGTTTCTTAAAAGGAATTAACAGCCAGTGTTGAATATCACCAATCAGATCGCATCAGAATTAAGTGTTAAACCAAACCAGATTACTGCAGCAATATCCCTGCTTGATGAAGGCGCTACCGTACCATTCATCGCACGTTATAGAAAAGAAAAAACCCAGGGGCTTGATGACACACAACTTCGCAATCTAGAAGAGCGCCTAATCTATCTGCGCGAACTTGAAGAGCGCAAATCTACTGTACTCAAATCTATTGATGAACAAGGAAAACTAACTACAGAATTAAAGCAGTCAATTCAAGATGCGGATACTAAAACCAGGGTTGAAGACCTCTACCTACCATATAAAAAGAAAAGAGTTACCAAGGCGCAGCTCGCAAGAGAGGCAGGGCTGGCACCACTAGCGCAAACGCTGATGAAAGATAGAACACAAGTGCCTTCAGAGCTTGCCAAACAATATTTAAACTCAGGAAAGGGTATTAAAACTGAGCAAGATGCCCTTGATGGGGCCCGTCAGGTCATAATGGAAAATCTAGCGGAAGATGCAGACCTTATTCAAAAGCTAAGAAGATACCTTAATGATAATGGGGCTGTTAAATCAGTGGTTATTCAAGGCAAGGAAAATGAAGGTCAAAAGTATGCAGATTATTTTGACTATCGTGAAAAATTCAGTTCAGTTCCTTCTCACAGAGCACTGGCCCTGTTTCGCGGCAGAAACGAAGGGATATTAAACGTCACAATTGAATCATCTGAAACCGATACAGAAACTGAGCCGTGTATTGGCATAATCGCCAATTGGGTGGACTTTACCAATGAAGAAAAACCTGCCGATAAATGGGTTGCGGACACCATACGTTTTGCTTGGCGCGTAAAAATACAAACCAAACTCGATATGGATCTTAAATCAAGCTTAAAGTCAGATGCTGAAGAGGAAGCCATCAAGGTATTTGCCTCAAACTTCAAAGATTTAATTCTTGCATCACCAGCTGGTCATAAATCTATTATTGGCTTGGATCCTGGAATCAGAACTGGTGTTAAGGTCGCAGTGATTAATGAAAACGGTAAACTGATCGATACCACAACAATATTTCCACTACAGCCACAAAATAAATGGGATGAATCTATAGAAATTCTTAAGGGACTTTGCACTAAGCATGAAGCAAGACTAATAAGCATTGGCAATGGTACCGGTTCGCGTGAAACCGATAAGATGGTGAAGGAAATGATTAAAAGATATCCTAAAACCAAAGCCAGCGGGATAATCATATCTGAAGCTGGAGCTTCAGTTTATTCAGCCTCAGAATTTGCCTCAAAAGAATTTCCTGATCTTGATGTTTCCTTGCGAGGAGCTGTCTCAATAGCCAGAAGACTGCAAGACCCGCTTGCAGAGCTGGTCAAAATCGAACCAAAGGCAATTGGCGTAGGACAATATCAACACGATGTGAATCAAACAATACTATCCAGAACTCTTGATACAACTTGCGAAGATTGCGTTAACGCAGTTGGTGTTGATCTTAATACTGCCTCCCCTCCTCTACTGGCAAGGGTTTCCGGCCTAAACCAGACTATAGCTAGCAATATAGTGGAGTATCGAGACCAAAATGGTTCCTTCAGCAACCGTGAAGACCTTAAAAAAGTACCGCGCCTAGGTGCCAAAACGTTTGAACAGGCCGCTGGCTTTTTGCGAATATCCTACGGTTCCAACCCTCTTGATAAATCAGCAGTACACCCGGAATCATATACAGTCGTACAAAAGATCATTGACAGCACCGGAATCGATATTTCGAACCTTATCGGCAATACAAAAGCCCTCAAGGCAATTGATCCTAAGCAATTTATTGACAACAAGACCGGCGAGTTAACTATAGCCGACATTATCAAAGAGCTTGAAAAGCCCGGCAGAGATCCACGCCCAGAATTCAAAACCGCAAACTTTAAAGAAGGCATAGAAGATATTAAAGACCTCAAGCAAGGGATGATACTTGAGGGAATTATCTCCAATGTAACCAACTTCGGTGCCTTTGTTGATCTTGGCGTGCATCAGGATGGGCTGGTGCATATCTCACAGCTTGCAAATAAATTCGTCAAGGATCCGAGGGATGTTGTAAAAGCCGGTGATATTGTAAAAGTTAAGGTTATGGAAGTGGATACACAACGCAAGCGCATTGGTCTTTCAATGCGCCTGGATGAGTCCGTTGAGAAATCCAGTGCTAATAAGCCTCAAACTAAACAATCTAACACAAGTAAAAAACAAGCGAAAAAGACCCAAAATATCAATCACAATAGCAGAAAACCAGGGAATAACGCATTAGCTAATGCACTTTCGAAAGCTGGATTGACGTAACTAAGATATTGAAAGCTTGCCCGCATACTGCTGGCAAGCTTTCAGTTAAAGGCTGACGACCTATTCCTCATGCATTTGCATCTGCTGCTGTACTCTCTGCGTATAATCATGATAAGCAGGTATGGCAATCGCTACAATAATTCCTAGCATTAGGACAAAAGGGACAATCGCAAGAAGAATCATTCCAATACCATTTGGCGGTGTTTGTTTACCAAATCTATTTTCACCTTTTGTACCAGGAACAAATAACAGAATTAATGCCATAACTACATTAATAATAGGAACAAAAATCAATAGCACAGTCCATCCGCTCCAATCTATATCATGCAGGCGTCTTATCCATAGCAATATAAAGTAAATAAATATAGCTAAATAAAAACCAAGTGAAATCACCATCATTATGGCAAACCCAACTCCAATACCAGCTCCGACATCTGAAGAATTCCCAAATATTGAAGCAAAACCACCAAAGGCCGTTATACCGATTACAGAAACTATCGTAGCAGCAATATAAAACCCAAAGCACATTATCATCCCGTATGCTAAATATCTAATTCTGCCTATGCGCCCAGAGACTCCCCAAAATGGAACTTCGGAAAATTCAGTTAATTTGCTCTCATTTAATTCAGAATCTGGTGTATCGTATGGATTTATATTATTCATTTTTTACTCCTTTAAACCCCAATATTTGTAAATAGCAACTTCCTGCTTTATGCAAGTAATTTAACTGATAATAACCACCAATTAAAGGAGTATGTTATTACTCACCCCATAGCATTCATGAACAAGCGCGCATAATTTACGAGCAATAGTGCATTTACAGTATAAACATGCTATCGTGATGTATATGCATCACAAAAGATCAGCTTATAAAGGTAAATAGCAATGGCATTACCAAATCATAAAACTGCTCCAGAGGCCAATAATGTGCTATTTAAGGCCTTCTTTAACTCATTAAAACAGCTAGGGCTTGATAACAACCATGCCGCCAAAATTCTTGGCGTTGATAGAACAACGATAACTCGCATCAAAAATAAAGGAATTATCAAAGCAAAATCAAAAAGCGGGGAAATAGCCCTTTTAGCTATACGTGTATATAGATCACTATATGCAATGGTTGGGGGAGATTGCGAAATGATGCACCATTGGATGCACACCAATAACAAACATCTTAACGGCATTCCTGCTGAACTAATTTGTACGATACCAGGACTTGTTCATGTAACAGAATACCTTGATGCAATGCGCGGTAAGGTATGAACATCTGGGCTGAATGCGAAGGCGACAAACAAATCACGCAAATTAATTGCAGCATAACAAGAGTTGTTGAATCCCAACAATTTGCAGCAACAATGTCGTTGGTGGATACGCATGATGAACAAGAACTTCTGGAACAACTTTTAGAGGAAAATAAACCTCAAATTGATCTTGAGCAAAAGCACTACCTTATAACAACTCCGTTCCGCTACCCACCTTTAAAGTACGGATCTAGATTTGGCGAAAGGCATTTTCAGGGAATTTTTTATGCATCAGCTGATATTAAAACGTGTTTTTGCGAATGTGCATATTACCGTTTTCTATTCATGGAAGGCATGGATAGTTTTCCTGAAGCAAAAAAAATAAATACCCAACACATCACCTTTTGGGTAACTATAAATTCCAATAATGCCATTAAGCTTGATAAGTCTCCGTTTACTAATTATAAAGAGCTTATATCCCCCGATAATTACACCCACACTCAAAAACTTGGGAGTGAAATGAGAAACTCAGGGGTTGAAGCCTTCAGCTTTATTTCTGCACGAGATAATAGCGGAATTAATTACGGAGTCTTCGAACAAAAAGCCATTATCAGCAGCGCCCCTTATAGAATAAATCACTGGCAATGCACAACATCAATTAATTCTGTTATTTTTTATAATCATATAGAAAACTCCTCACACCAATTCTTAAAAGATCGATTTATTATCAACGACATACTGCCAACGCCTGCCTCTTAAAATTTCACTCAACAACCAGTCACTTTTTGCAGCGTTTCACATTCAATTATTCAATTAATTTATAATTATCTAAATTATAATCCAGAAAAATGTTTGTATACCAATCACTCCAAAACCCGCATTAAATAAGGGAACGCCAAAATTGCTGCACAGCACCACTTTCTATATTTGCTGCAGCGCACAATTTAAATCATTGATTTTAAAGTAAAAAAGTTTGACTCAGTTCACATTTTTTTTAAAAATATGTCACAACTTTAATGGAAAGTAATATGCACAGTAAACCAGATACCGTTTTTAGGTTTGAGCAGCATATCTACGCAGTATCACAGAATTATATAAACACATGAGGTGAGACATGAGGAAACTACTAACCATAGCGCTAGGGATTGTAACTGCAATATCTGCCACATCAGCTGTTGCTGGCGAGTGGAAAGAAGAACAGTTTGGCAGCTATGATACAAGCGTATACGTACCTGACACTACTCCTGCCATAAATGGCAAAAGGGCTCTTATGATCAACCTTAGGGGGTGTGCTCAAGGTAAAGACAAGCTAGTTAATCGCGGCAACTGGGAGCCTACAGCTGATGAGTTTGGAATGGTTGTAGCTGTACCTGGTAATGGAACTGGTTGTTTAGGATATGCTCCTAGACCTATGGGATCCTTAGCTCACACCGGTATTTTACAAGTAATAAATGGAATTAAAAACGATAGCGAATATAACATTGATGAAAAACAAGTGTATGTCAGCGGTCTTTCTGCCGGTGGTACCGTGGCTATGGAAATGGGCTGCCGTTACCCAGATATTATTGCCGGAGTTGGTGTTGCCTCAGCCCCTTCTACTGGTTCAAGCCAAACGTCAGCAATGTCTGCACCTTCAATTAATGCAGCTCAAGTAGTAAGTGCATGCGAAGGATATTCTCCTCAGAAAAATTCTTACTTTGAAACACAAATTGCATCGCTGATCACCGGAAATAATGGAAGCGGAAGTGATGGGATTGTTTATTCTAATTGGACTCCAATTAGTGCTGATGCATATGCAACAATCTTTGGAACACCAAAAGTTTCTGGAAATACCAAAATCACTGGCGTAAAAACCGGAGGAGATGGCACAGAAGCTCTAGCCTATGATAGTAATAACAACCTTCGTATTTCTCGAATTTTTGTACCATCTATGCAACATGCATGGGCATCAGGCAAAGGTGATGGCGGCCCAGGATCAATGTATGGTGGTGATTATGTAGATGGGGATAAAATCAACTATACTCAACACCTTACCGAATTCCTGTTTGATAATAACCTTAGAGTATCCAGAGAAGACCAAAACCAAAAACCTACTCTTTCAGGCATTACCGCTGTAGCCAATGGCAACAGCATCGTAGTAAACGGAACAGCGAAAGACGATGTAAAAATTGCATCAGTAACCATCAATCTTTCCGGTGCTGCAAGCGACTCAATCACAGTTCAAACCGATGGTAGCGCCACAACAACTATCACCAGCGAAACATTCACCAACCTTGAAAATGGAACCTATAGCATAGTAGTTACTGCAACTGATGATGAAGGCGCCTCAACTTCAAGTGATCCTGTAGCTGTAACCATCGATGTTCAAGAAGAAAACATTCCACCTTCAGTAGATTCTTTCACAGCTTCTATCGACGGTCAGAACTGCCTAAATGTTTCTGGTACAGCTTCTGACGAAGATGGCTCAGTAGTTTCTGTATCTATCTCAATTTCAGGCGCCTCCTACGATGCCCAACTTGCTGGCGCAAACTTCACTTACCAAAACTGCGATCTTGAAGCAGGCAGCTACAGCGTGTCAGCAATTGCAACCGATAATGATGGTGATACAGATATTAGCACCAGCCAAACGGTAACTATCGAAGGCGGAGAAAACAACGCTCCAGAAATCACTTCATTCGAAGTTACTGCAAAGAATGACTGTCTGACTATCAACGCTACAGCGAAAGATACTGGTGGGATTATTGAAGGTATCGCTTACAAAGTTGATGATGATATGGAATTGAATATGATTAATCCTCAGCAGACATCCATATTCTCTATGCCAACACAGACAGTATGTAACCTTCAGCCAGGTGAACACACAGTGAGAGTTAAGGCCAGTGACAATTCTGCTACCGACACATATGCAACAAAAACTGTTGTAATCACTGATGATCAGGGTGAGAATACTGCTCCTGTATTTGGATCATTCATTGCAACTGCTGACAATGATCAATGTATCGTTGCAACCGGTTCTGTAACCGATCCTGACAACGACCCTCTAACTGTGAGCATCAACATTAGTGGTATTAGCTACCCTGTAGCACCAACTGCTGAAGGTGGTATTTCGCTTACAAAATGCGATCTACCTGCTGGTGAATACTCTGTAGTTGCTATAGCAAATGACGGCATTAACCCTGCTACTATTAGCGCTACCAGCTCCGTGACAATTGAGGAGATCATAGAGCCCGAAAACAAGGCTCCGACTATTTCAGTTGCAAAAGCACAAGTCCAGAATGACTGCGTAATTGTAACTGGTATTGCGTCTGACAGTGATGGAACAATAGTTTCTGCTGCAGTTTCAACAACAACAGGCATTGCACTTGATGTAGCACCTTTCGAACCATCGGCAAGCATAAACCTTGCTGCACAAAAGTGTGGCCTTGAAGATGGTGACTACATTGCACAGATTTTAGTTACTGATAATGAAGGTGCTCCAAGTGGCGTTTCTTCTGTATCATTCAAAGTTGATTCAACATGCGTAGATGCGAATGAGAATGGCATCTGCGATGATCAAGAGCCAATTGATACTGATAATGACGGCATAGAAGATCAGAAAGACAACTGCCCTGAAGTTCCAAATACCGATCAGGCAAACTTTGATAAAGATATGCTTGGTGATGCTTGTGATACAGACGATGACAATGACGGCACAGCAGACGAAGACGACGCATTCCCATTCGATTCTTCTGAATCAAAAGATTCAGATAATGACAGCATCGGTGATAATGCTGATAACTGCCCAATGAACCCTAATGCTGACCAGGTTGATTCTGACCAGGACGGCAAGGGCGATGCATGTGACAATGATGAGCCGG
>QZLE01000103.1 GCA_004796365.1 Gammaproteobacteria bacterium
GAGCGCAACACTGGCAGTGTTGAGGTCAGCGGTTCGATCCCGCTTAGCTCCACCAATCTATTTTACCCAAATTTTCTCCGGCAACTTGAGCTAATGCCAGCTATGGCGCACTGTAGCGGGTTATATACGGCTATATACAAAACCTAAAAAACGCTAATAACCATACTTTGTAGCTGAATATTCTCCGTTTTCTCCAAAATTCTCCGTTTTTATCCAGCCACGGATTTCACTGACCCCATCTAAGCCAAAAATTAATTGCTTAAAATACAGTGTATTAGATGAGGTCAAGATTTCGTGTTTTGATAAGGGAATTGGGTAGTAGTTTGGTAACTAACTCAATAGGCAAAGAAATAAGGTTTGCTACAATTTTTCTATGTTTGGTTTTAGTAATCCATAATATAGCTTAAGCAATAAACCAGATATAAAAATTACATATTGTCACGAACTAAGCGAACATTACCATTGCCGTACTTATTCCCCATGCCATTATTACTACCATAATAAGATATTTCACCGTCGATAAAATCTACAGACCAAACATATTGCCCTAAACTTTCAATTGATGAAGGTGCTGGGGAAGATGACCAATACCACCTTACTGATACCCCGGGTGTGTTCGGAAAAATCTCAGAATTAATTGCAGGTGCATAACACTTTTCTTCGATGATTGAAGCCAGCTCATTTTTATTTGGTAACCGCCAATTATTATATCCAGCAAAGGTATACCCATCTGTATCATGTAACGCTCTCATCCAGGAATCAAATGCTTCATATCCTGATCCTGTACATGTATTACCATCCCAAGTTTGCCCAATAGTGCAACGCATCCACATAAGTCCAGTAGCAGTGTGAGTTACAGTGCCATCTCCATGTGTCACAAAAGCATTCGTAGGTGTAGTGGCTGACATTGCAGTATTTACGTATCCATTATCACATGAAGTTACTGCATTAGAAATATCTGTTCCATGCACAAGGCGAACACGCAGTGGGTTTTCTTTGCTGGTATATGAGCCACCCCCAACATAGAAATCAACAAATGAAGCATTTAAGCCATCAAGGGCATATGATATAGATGACCAGAAAACCATCAACTCAGTAGTCGAGGTATCAACAGTGTTTGGGAAATATTCGGTGTCTATTGATGGATCTTTTTGTCCATTATGAACAATGCCTAATAGTTCATTTTTGGTAGGCATTCGCCAATCACTAATGCCGCATAATTTTTCTGTATTTACAGCTTGCATAAATGCATTTGTATCACAATCAGATCCTGTACAGGTGCCAGCATTTTGAATGCCAGCATATCCACCATTGGTATTAACATCAGGGCTGTACCAAGAGTAAGTATTATATTTGTCGTGAAGTCCGTCAGTTGTTTTTAGCTCCCAAATTAAATTCGTTACGTTATCGAGAGTACACCCCCACTCATTAGGACCTGAGCCAAGAGTTGGATCGGCAGGGCAATTTCCTTGACCTGCTTCTTCACCGCTATTGCAAATTTTTGTGTAATCAAATCCAGCAGCCCCAGAACCAACTTTATTGAGCTTTCCTGCTTGTGCAAAAGCATCGCGGCCATGCTCTGCATCTTGATTAGGTAAATCTTCTTCGGGACAGACTTTATCATTGAAATGTATAGAAGCGCATAAAATAATGCCTGTGTCATTGATCAAAGCAACTGGCACAACAGCTTCAACTATGTTTACAAATATTGTATCGACTTCGGATGCACCTTCGTTATCTGTAACAGTAAGGGTAATTGTGTGTGTGCCAATAGAAAAGTCAGATTTGCTAAAAACTGCTTCTGTGCTAAGAATATGAGAATTTTCTTCCCACTCATAACTAATTATTGTTCCATCGCTATCAGTACTTCCGCTAGCATTTAGTGTTATGGTATCCCCAAAGGTTGCAGTTATATCATCACCTGCATTTGCAACTGGCATGTCATTAGCGGTAATAGTAATAACAGTGAATGTATCGGAAACTCCACCAACTGTAAGAGTGGCATTCGCTGTAGATGAGTAATTATTTGAGGATAACAGCCTTACAATAACACTTTGGTTACTTTTGATGGTGCCAGTTTCAGAAGTAAACTGAGAGCCGTCAACTGAATATTCGCCACCAGATATGCTTATACTGGTGCTTGCATTAATACCAGTAATGGTAATTGAATTGGAAAATATTAATGAATTTATATCTACAGATAATTGATCTATAAAATTAAAAGCATCGGGTGTAGTGTCACTTGCTATAGATTCTTCAGTATCAACACTTTCGCCTCCACTACCGCCACCACATGCCAAAACAGAAAGTGAAAATATTAGACATAACAAAGGTTTTGATAGATTCATACTGAGCCCCATTTTGCGCTTACATTTGTAAACTGAAATATTTGAATTTTTCCGAAGGATTAAATTTTGCGTAAATTATCACTTAATATTAGCCAAATCAATAGTGGCCATGACAAATGGTTAATACCGACTAAGTTATTAATCTAGGCTAATATGGCCCTAAATGTCTGCAACTACTGCAGCGAATATAATTAATGTCTAAATTAAAAAATGATTTTATTTTGCGCGACTATGTGCGAATAACATATTGATGTGGTAAGTTTTTCATTGTTTTAATTTTGCAATGCAAAATATGACTATTTTATTAAATCTAAATTTTTTAGCTGACAAAATGAAAATCAGTTTTTATAGTACGGCTAAGTTTGTAGCATCAACTGTAATGTTGCTTGCTATGAATGAATAAGGACACAAATAATCAAGGATGACGCTATTTTTGGTCGCCGAGTGCAAAAAAGCACTTAATAATATTATGGGGCACGAGATGATAAATAGATTAATTTCTAGTTTTTTTCTTTTTGTATTTCTAACATCTATATTCGTATCTCCAGCTTTATCAGCTGAAGAATCTGTATGTGCGATTGTTAAGATTGAAATTTTACAAGAATTAACAATTGAGCGTCAGGCTTTCGATGCCAAGATGAAAATAACTAACTCTCTTGATTCTATGTCCCTTGATAACATCAAGGTAGATGTATTGTTTACTGATGAAGAAGGTATGCCTGTTGTTGCAACTAGTGATCCTAATGAGGAAGGCGCAGACTTTTTCATTAAATTGGATGACAAAAGTACATCTGGCATATCAGCAGTAGACGGGACTCAGTCTATAGATGCATCCTCGGTTGCAGAGATTCATTGGTTGATTATTCCTGCTCCTGGTTCAGGCGGTGAAGTTCCATCTGGTAAGCTTTATTTTGTGGGAGCAAACCTAAGTTATGATCTTGCAGGTGATCATAAAGAGATGAAAGTATCTCCAGATGCTATCTATGTTAAGCCAATGCCAATGTTAGACTTGGATTATTTTTTAACAGAAGATGTAATCGCCGATGATCCATTCACAACAGAAATCGTAGAGGCTCCGACTCCGTATACCCTTGGAGTAAGAATAAAAAATATCGGCAATGGCCCAGCCCATAAAATTAAGATTGATTCAGCTCAACCTAGAATTCTACCGGATTCTGAAGGTGGTAATGAGCAAGGACTACTTGTAGATTTTAAAATTATATCCAGTTATGTAGATGATGAGCCAGCAGAGCCAACACTGCTAATAGATTTTGGTGATATTGATGTTGATTCAGCTAAAATTGGGCGCTGGGTAATGGAAAGTACGCTCAGTGGTAAATTTACTGAATTTAAGGCCTCTTTTACTCATGCTGATGAGCTTGGTGGTAATCTGACATCTTTGATAGATGAGGATATTCAAGCCCACCTTTTGATTCGTGATGTGCGCCTTGACTTACCAGGAAGAGATAGCATAAAAGACTTTCTTTCTAAAAAGAAAGGTGAGGATGTTATCAGGCTTTTTGAATCTGATGGTGCAGA
>QZLE01000139.1 GCA_004796365.1 Gammaproteobacteria bacterium
AAGGCGGGAATCCAGAGAATCTTGTCGTGTTACGAATAATTGGGGCAAGCCCTGGCCAGCCCCATAATAAAACAGTTATTTATTTATGCGTATAAAAGCAAGACCAAGAAGCAGAACTAGGGCAGTTAATGAAAGACAGCCGCCACTACCTGAAGAATCAGTTTCGGAATTTTTAGCTACATCTATTATCGAAAGATCCTGAAATGTTTGTGCAGCATAAATATCGCTATAGCTTGAATCAAATGACATTATAATTTGGTCTTCTGAGTTAATATCAAAACTACAGCTATTTATATTACTGTGATACTCACTATTAGGGTCAACGAACCTTGCCAAAGGCATAATTACTTCACCTGTTGCACTATATACTACGTAATACGCTTCATTTTCAATTACAACAAAACTACCATCACTATACATTGCTACATTTGCATCTGAAGGTCCATATATATTTGCATCAGCCACCTTTATTATATCTGTTACAGGTTCGCCTGATAAATCAACTACTCTGGCATAAATACCTTCTTCGTCAAAAACATCATCATTTCTTTTATTTGATTCTTCCAAACTCCATAAAACTACAGTTAGATTGCCATTTGAATGCATATCAACCAGTCTGGTTATAAAATCAGGCTCACCATCAAAAATCGTATAGAAATCAGTTGAAACTGCTGTTGAAAGGACTGAATGAATCTCACCGCTATAATCTAAAGCTACAATAGGAGAACCTGGATGTGCTAATACTTGGTCAGTACAATGCTCATAAGTGCATTTTAAATCTTTATCAAAAAATAGCCTTCCATCATAATTAGGAAAAATTGTCGACTTACAAGTAGAGTGAACATATACATTATACTCCTCATCATCTTCAATATACTCTCCGGGCAATGACCATGATAAACAATAAACATTCATTTCCGAGTCTGGAGAATAGCTAATATCAAGGTTTTGAAACCATCGCGGATACGCCCCTTGTTCCGAAACCGCTACAACACTTTGCTCACCTACTGGATTTCCACTAATATCAAACTTCTGGGCATAAATTGCTGGATAATTATACCCATCATCTTCAGGCATTAAATTGGAGTTCAAAGCCCAAGCTATAACAATTGACCCATCATCAAAAATTGCTGGACGGATTTGGTCGGTATAGTACCCTTGAGGAATAGGAATTGAGAAAATATCAGTAATAGGATTTGATTCGGCATCAATAACTCTAGCTGAAACCCATCTATTTGTATCATCTGCTGAAGTTGTAACATCTACAGACGTCCAAACAATTAAACTTTCTCCATAAGAATTTATCGCCACATCAGATGCAAGGCTGGAAATTCCCTTAGCTGATTCAGAAACTTTGAAAACATTATTTGCATTAGCAGAAAATGCTATAAAAAACAAAAACAAGCAAGACAATTTCAATTTCATTTTTACACCCCATTAGTATTTTCTTATTTGCAAGAGCTGACGAATTCTATCACCAAAATATTATCAATAAAAGTAATTTTTATCTCTAAGCAAGCTTACTCAAGAAAAATTGAGGTCAGGGCTTTTAACCATCGGGGTCATAACCTTTGATTTTGTTTTTGCTTCGCTTGAAAATCAATCGACTGCTGACCCCAGTTGATTCCCACACCTCCTACGAAGTACCAACCACCCCTTTAAGCGCAGCCGAAAAGAGAGATGCATAGCGGTTATTTGGCCATGGACGGCCAAATAAGGTTTGAGTGAGCATGGATGCGAATCAAACCGGCCGCGTGGGCAGATTGAATTTGAGGGAAGTCGAAGACCCAGCTTAGGGGAATGTTTTTTTGCTTCGTTTTTTTGTCATTTAACAAAAAATGAAGGCGCCCGTCGGTGCGCGAACCGACAAAAACTTTCAGTGGGCAGTGCCCACCATACTATCTACTTACCACTGAAAAACTCTATAAGAGCTGGGTCAACCACATCAGCACCTTCAATGTTCACAACATGACCGGCATTCTCAATCGCTACTAGCTCGGCATTGGGAAGGCGCTCGGTAAGCATTTTATGCTGCGAGAATGGTACGATTGTATCCTCCTTACCCCAAACCAACAGCACTGGTAATTCAGCTTGTGCCAAATCACTATACACCTGCCATTGGTCATGTTGCGCATACTCTCTTAGGCTTGATAACAGAGCGCGCCTAAACCCAACAATTGTGGTTTGATAGGAGTATCTTTCGTTCCAGTTGGGAAAGTATTTATCTGGATTATAAAAATTGTTCTTTAACTTTTTTTCGATCGTATCAACCATGCCTATGGCTGCTATGTATTCACCAATTAATGGAGCACCCATAATATGAA
>QZLE01000117.1 GCA_004796365.1 Gammaproteobacteria bacterium
CCCCGTATGCTAGGAAACGAATGAAATGATTTGTCAAAGAACATTAAAAAATGTGATCAGAGCGACAGGTGTAGGACTACACTCCGGGCAAAAAGTATACCTTACTTTGAGACCGGCAGCGCCAAATACAGGAATTGTATTTCGTAGAACCGATCTTGAAGAGCCGGTAGAAATTCGCGCTCGCATGGATAATGTTAGTGACACAAGACTTTCAACCACGCTCGAAGAGAATGGTGCTAAGGTTTCTACAGTAGAACATCTCCTTTCTGCAATGGCAGGGTTGGGAATAGATAATGCATATATTGATATAAGTGCGCCAGAAGTTCCGATCATGGACGGTAGTGCCAGCCCGTTCGTATTCCTGATTCAATCGGCAGGGGTGCAAGAACAAAACGCGCTGAAAAAATTCTTCCGTATCAAAAAAGAAGTAATCGTTAAAGACGGTGACAAGTGGGCCAAGTTTGAACCCTTTAATGGTTTTAAGGTTGGCTTTAATATCGAATTTGATCACCCGGTATTTCATGATCGTCCGGCAACAGCAGTTGTAGATTTTTCAACAACATCTTTTGTAAAAGAGGTAAGCCGGGCGCGTACCTTCGGATTTATGAAAGACTTTGAATACTTGCGCGATAATAACCTTGCTCTGGGGGCAAGTCTGGATAACGCCATCGGTGTAGGTGATTACCGCGTACTAAACGAAGACGGCCTTAGGTACGACGACGAATTCGTAAAACACAAAATCCTTGACTCCATTGGAGACTTGTATTTGCTAGGCTGTAGTTTGATTGGCTCATTTACTGGACACAAATCCGGTCATGAGCTAAACAATATTCTGCTGCGCGAGCTGGTAAAACAGAAGGATGCCTGGGAAGAGGTTACCTTTTCTAATGCTGATGAAGCCCCTATATTGTATTCAAAGGGTATTCCAGCAGTATCTGTAGCCGCATAAAGTTCGCGTTTATTTCTCCAATATCTTTGAGACTCGCTAAAAAATGAGTTGCCTACTTGCTTGTTGTAGCCTCAACATCTTTTTGCAAGTCGCGCCTCGATCTTGATAAAATATCCTGCGAATTGTTTTGCCTGTTGCATATATCTTGTCATGCCAGCGTAAGGTCGGTATTCATAAATAAAAAGGCCCCTCTCAGAGCCTTATAAAATGAAGCAGGGTGCCATTAAAAAGTTTTAGTTCAAAACTTCTAACAGAGCTTTTCCGATCTCAGCTGGCGATCGTACGGTATTAACACCCGCCTTTTCCATTGCGGCAAACTTTTCATCGGCAGTGCCTTTACCACCACTGATAATCGCACCAGCATGTCCCATGCGTTTACCTGTAGGTGCAGAAACACCTGCAATATAGCCTACAACGGGTTTGGTTACGTTGCTTTGAATATAATCAGCAGCCTCTTCTTCAGAAGTTCCGCCGATTTCACCAACCATTACAATGGCCTTGGTTTCGTGGTCATTTTCAAAAAGCTCCAGGCACTCAATAAAGTCAAGCCCCTTGATTGGATCACCACCAATGCCAATGCAGGTGCTTTGGCCGAGCCCAATTTTAGTAGTCTGGCTTACAGCTTCATAGGTCAATGTTCCAGATCTGGAGACAATTCCTACACTACCTTGCTTATGAATTTTGCCCGGCATAATGCCGATCTTACACTCGTCCGGTGTAATAATGCCCGGGCAGTTAGGGCCGATAAGCTTGGTACTGGAACCTTTAAGTGCAGCTTTTACCTTGAGCATATCCAAAACCGGAATTCCTTCGGTAATGCAGGCAATAACTTCTATGCCAGCATCTGCGGCTTCTAGGATCGCATCGGCGGCAAAGATGGGGGGTACGTAGATCATAGATGCGGTAGCACCTGTAGCTGCAACAGCTTCCTGACAGGTGTTAAATACCGGCAGGCCGATATGTTCGTGCCCGCCACGGTCCGGGGTTACGCCGCCAACTAACTGTGTGCCGTAAGCAACGGCCTGCTCGGAGTGAAATGTGCCTTGTTTTCCGGTAAAACCCTGACAGATAACTTTTGTGTCATTGTTGATTAGTACGCTCATTATTTGCCTCCCTTAACCGCAGTAACAACTTTCTCAGC
The DNA here is from genome assembly GCA_004796365.1 of Gammaproteobacteria bacterium. Classification (GTDB taxonomy): domain Bacteria; phylum Pseudomonadota; class Gammaproteobacteria; order QZLD01; family QZLD01; genus QZLE01. Next base: position 2,091 of record QZLE01000117.1, read on the forward strand.
AGCATCTGATAGGTCAGAAGCCAAAGTAAAATCGAGCCCACTGTTATTTAGCAGCTCGATGCACTCATCAACCTTGGTTCCTTCAACTCGTATAACAAGAGGAATATTGATGTCACTTTCCTGAGCCGCTTCGATGATGCCTTCTGCAATAAGGTCGCACCTTACAATTCCACCAAAGATATTAACAAGAATCGCCTCAACCTTGTCGCTGGAAAGGATAATTCTAAACGCCTCTGCAACCTTCTCAGCGGTGGTACCTCCACCAACATCAAGGAAGTTTGCTGGCTCACCGCCATAGAGCTTGATTACATCCATGGTCGCCATTGCAAGACCTGCGCCGTTGACCATGCAGGCAATGTTACCATCAAGGGTAATATAGTTAAGGCCGTATTGTGCAGCCTTGATCTCGGTCTCATCTTCTTGAGAAAAATCACGTAGATCAAGCAGTTTGTGCTGTCTTACCAGGGCGTTGGTATCGATATTCATTTTGGCATCAAGTGCCAGCAAGTTGCCGGATTTGGTAACCACAAGAGGATTAATCTCCACGAGACTAAGGTCTTTTTCTTTAAAGAGGCGATATAAGCCCTGCATAATTTTAGTAAGCTGACTTACTTGCTTTTGCGACAGGTTAAGGCCAAATGCAAGTTGACGGCACTGGTAGTTTTGCAGGCCAGTGGTAGGGTTTACTGCGACTTTAAGGATTTTTTCTGGAGTAGCTTCGGCGACCTCTTCGATATCCATGCCGCCGGCTTCAGATGCCATAAATACAATGGTTTCGGTAGCACGATCGATAAGAGCGCCTAAATATAGCTCGCGCTCAATATCAAGGCCTTCTTCAATCAAAACTGTATTTACCGGAAGGCCTTTGGCGTCGGTTTGTGGCGTTATTAGCTGTGAGCCCAAAAGGTGTTTAACGTTGGTGCTGATCTCGTCTTTGTCATTTAAAACCTTTACACCTCCACCTTTGCCACGGCCACCGGCGTGAACCTGTGCCTTAACAACCCAGCAGTCACCACCTAGTTCGTGAGCAAGGCCGCATGCCTCGTCCACAGTGTGGGCAACATAGCCATTGGGTATAGGAATTCCATATTTTGAAAATAATTGCTTTGCCTGATATTCATGTAAATTCATTGGTTTTTTGACCCTTTGATTTTCAAGCGGGTAATTTTCCTAAAAAATGAATCCAATAGCAAAGAAAATGGGGAAAAAAGGGGCAAAATTAAGTTAAAATAGGTATAGGTAAGGAGAAACGGATTTCAAATGGCGCAAATGTTTACAACAAATGTAGTTTTCAAAGACTTTCAGGATGAGTTGGAGCGAAATACCGAGTCATATACCTGGCGCCCGTTGCGAATACTGAATATCTATCGGGTCCTAGTTGTTCTTTCTCTTACTTCTTTCTTTTTTATCCTTGCGCTGAACGGTTCCTACGACGTAGATAACTTCAGTTTGTTTTTTGGCGCTGCATACACTTATTGCTTTCTCTCTGTAATGTTTGGCTTTATGGTTCTCAAACGGCGCCCAAGGTTCAGGATACAGCTGTTCGCACAACTATTTGCTGATGTATTGTTCTTGTCGCTATTGATCTTTGCCAAGGGCAAGGTGGACTCAACGCTTGGTGTGCTGTTGGTGATTTCGGTAGCTGGTAGTTCGATCCTGCTAAGTCGAAGAATGGCTGTAGCTGGTGCTGCTCTTGCTGCTTTGTCGATTCTAAGTGCTCAGACCTACATGATGCTCTATGCAGATGCCGATATCAGTGCATATTCATCTGCAGGTGCTTTGGGTATCGTGGTGTTTATTGCAGCCCTTTCTGCCAATGCCGTAGCACGTCATGCAAAAGAGTTTGAGATACTGGCGCAAAAACGCGGCAAAGATATTGTCAGTCTGGAACAGCTAAATGATTATATCGTGCAAAAACTGCAGTCTGGGGTTTTGGCCTTGAATTCAGATATGACTATCCGCCTGATAAACACTACGGCCGAGAAGATGGTGGGTGACAAGGTTGTTATCTCCGGTATGAGCATCACTGATGCATTGCCTGTGATCGCGGCAGAACTGGATATCTGGCTGGCTACCGGCAAGGAATACAATCCTGTGGTAAAGCTGGATGGTGGTAGCGCACAGATATCATTTGAAAAAATAAATGGTGGGATTGTGCTGGTCTTTTTAGATGATCATGAAAAGCTTTCGCGGCAGATACAGGAGGAAAAGCTGGCATCACTAGGAAAACTAACCGCAAGTATCGCACATGAGATCCGTAACCCATTGGGGGCGATATCGCATGCCGGACAACTGCTGGCAGAATCACCGGAACTACCAGATCAGGATAAGCGCCTTACCGAAATTATCCATGACCATTCTGAGCGTTTGAATACAATCATTAAAAGTATTCTGCACCTGTCCAGAAAGCGGGATACCATTAAGACCAGGGTCGAATTGGATGAATGGCTAGATAAATTTGCCTATGATTTTTCCATTGAAAAATATATCGACGTAAAGCAAATCCTGATATCGCAGCAGGATATGAGCATGTATGTGGAGACAGAGGTCTCGGCATTTGAGCAGGTAATGTGGAACCTTTGCTCAAATGCGTTGAACTACTCTACAGCTAAAGATGGCGAAGCACTAGTAAAAATAATGGTATATGAAATTGATGATTGTATAACTATTGACGTGGTTAATATTGGTGAAAAGATAGAAGAAAAGTATTTGGATAGAATTTTTGAACCATTTTTTACCACATCGGCTTCTGGAACCGGTCTTGGCCTGTATCTATGTAAAGAGTTATGCAACAATAACAATATTGAACTAAGATATGTGCGAGATCATCAGGATGGAACCTGTTTCAGGTTGGTCTTTCCTCACAAAGAACAAAATATTGAAACTGATGATAACTAATAAGCGGAATTTTTAGGTATGCGCTCAAGAGCTCTTATTGTAGATGATGAACCGGATATAAGAGAACTGCTAGAGTTAACCCTCAGCAGGATGGATATTGATGTGATCTCAGCAGCAAATGTTGAAGAGGCCAAACGCGCTATTTCTGCAGGTGGCTTTCATCTGTGTATTACTGATATGCGCCTGCCTGACGGTACTGGCCTTGACCTGCTTGGTCATATTCAACAGGCTTGTCCAGACTTGCCTGTTGCTGTGTTAACAGCTCACGGCAATATGGACCTTGCGATACAATCGCTTAAGGCCGGTGCCTTTGATTTTGTTTCCAAGCCAGTAGACCTTAATGTATTGCGTCACCTGGTGTCGACAGCTCTAAAACTTTCCAATGCAGCAGCTCAAACAGATCGCAGAAGCAGAAAAACCCTGCTGGGTGAATCCCCTGCTATGCAAAAACTGCGGGCAACTATTCATAAACTGGCCAGAAGTCAGGCTCCGGTCTATATCAGTGGTGAATCTGGAACTGGTAAAGAATTGGTGGCGCGCCTTATTCATGAAAAAGGTCCCAGGGGTAAAGAACCTTTTGTACCTGTTAACTGCGGTGCTATTCCATCTGAGCTTATGGAAAGCGAATTTTTTGGGCATTTAAAAGGCAGTTTTACCGGAGCCAGTAAAGAAAAGGAAGGTTTGTTCCAGGCTGCAGATGGTGGAACGCTATTCCTTGACGAAGTAGCGGAACTGCCATTGCATATGCAGGTGAAGTTACTTCGAGCGATCCAAGAAAAGGCAATCCGCCCGGTTGGTGCCCAGCGCGAGACCTCGGTGGATGTACGTATCCTCAGTGCCACCCACAAGAATCTGGAACAGCTGGTTAATGAAGGGGTATTTCGTCAGGATTTATACTACAGAATCAATGTAATCAACCTGCAGGTTCCCAGTCTGCGCGACAGAAAAGACGACCTGGATATGCTGGCAGAACATATTCTGGAAAAGCTTTCAGCGCCTGCCGGAGAAATCCCTCCATTTGTAAGCAGTGAAGCAATGGATGTGCTACGAAGCTATAGCTTCCCCGGCAATGTGCGCGAACTGGAAAATATCCTCGAGCGCGCCATGACCATGTGCGAAAACAACCTGATTGAAGCAGAAGATTTGCAGTTGCCAGTCGATACCATGATGGATATATCGAAAGATTCCGAGGTAGTAGATACCGGTGCCAAGGTCACTGCTGAATTTTCGCAAACGGACGATAGCCTGGAGGATTATCTGGAAAGCATTGAAAAAGAAGCAATCCTCAAAGCGCTGGAAGAAACTAATAACAACAAAACCGCTGCAGCAAAAAAGCTGGGTATGACTTTCAGATCTCTGCGTTACCGACTTTCCAAGCTTGGAATTTCGTAAAAAAAACGCCGCAAGAAACCTGCGGCGTAATACCGTTTAATTATTAAGAGAGACAAAACGGTGAAAGATCAGGTTTTAAAGCAGCAATACCCCATATATGCTGCTTCAAACCTGTTGATCCATTGCGAAAGTCGTTCCCCATATCCCCGAACTCCTTAGCAACAATCGCTGAATCAATGAAGAGTATTATCCATTAATTATTTGAGTTGGCATATAGCAAAAGTGACTGCAATATCATTAAAATGCGCTAAATATGTAGCGCATTATGCAACTTGTAGATTATTAAATGTGTCGTATGAAGTTAGCTGTTTCATTCTAGTCGCTTAATTGTTGTGTGCGGAACCTTGGTTTCAAACTCCTTCTCTTTTTCGTACCCGGAAATGAAATACGAGAGCAAAACGCAACTTCCAAATGACTTGTCAATCATACAAAAAAGCACTGACAAAAAACGTCACTTGTGACCAAAATAGGTATGCTTGCACCTGTGTTGTATTGTTAACGGCATCACGAAAACCATCATGATTAGAAGATTATTAAATTCTTTTTTACTTGCAAAACAATCTGTTAAAAAGTTTTCTTGCAATTGGCACACCTGTTGCTATATTTAGATCAGACACGGCTATAGCGCGATGA
>QZLE01000171.1 GCA_004796365.1 Gammaproteobacteria bacterium
CATGTTGTTTAGTGAGCTCAAATATCAGCTATTACCTTCCTCCTCATGCAGCACTAAGCTTACAAGCTTATGCACAACCGGAGAAACAAGAAACACGGTTGGAAAGGCAACAATAAAAGCAAAGCCCAATGCTTTTAGCCAAACTGTAATGATATTTGTGACCAAGCCAACGTTAAAAAGGCTTATGACAAAAGACATAATGCACGACATTAGTAGTGCCATAAAAAATGAAAAAACCAGTTTGTGATATTTGCGTGAAATCATTTAAACCTCTCATGAGTTAATTACTTAATAATCCTTTATTTGTAGGATTATATTGAAATAAATCGATCTTTAATCTAATATCCTAGAAGTATAGGATTATTAGCTTGGTTGCCATTCTTCTTTTAAATAATCCTACATAATTAGGACTATACTATGTCGAAAAGAGTCATTGCAACAGAGAAACCAGATTTATCACTTCCATTAGACTTAGGTTTATTAAGCAAGCTTGTACGCCATAAAAGATCGTCTATGGGTATCACTTTGGAGAATGCTGCAAGCCTTTGTGGATTATCTAAACAGGCATACAATAATGTAGAAAAAGGTTGTGGGAATATCCGTGTACAAACTCTCTTTATTGTATTAGAAGCTTTTGGCATAAAGCTAAGTGTTTTAGAGCAGGAAGAAGATGATGTATGGGTCTGATTATAATGCAGGTTCTGATAAGCAGCCTCAACTGGTGTTATGGGTAAAAAACAAAAGGGTTGGTACAATCACTTTTGAGCAACCAAGACAGTGTAGTTTTATCTATGATAGTGATTGGGTGCAAAATGGTTTTGCAATATCTCCCAGCATTCCTTTATCAACACAAATTGACTCATCTGCTGTAATTAACTTTATTCGTAACTTGTTTCCGGAAGGTGGGGCATTCGACGCTTTGCTGGAAATAGAAAACATCTCAAAAAATAATATATACGCTATTTTGAAAACAATTGGCTATGATACAGCTGGCGCGCTTTCCTTTACGGAAGAAAAACACCCTGACCATAAAACCAGTTTAAGGCTCATAACAGAAGAAGAGTTGATTGCTCGTCTGGATAGCGGTTTGCCTGAACAGTTGGCTGCATGGGATGGTAAGTTCAGGTTGTCTGTTGCCGGAGTGCAAAATAAACTCAATGTATTTGAAGATGAAAACAGGGCGCTATTTCTTGCAGATGGTCAATTTGCTAGTACTCATATTCTTAAATTTGCTTCAGCACAATTTCCTTCGATAGTAGTTAATGAACTCTTTTGTATGAGGCTAGCGAAAGCAGTAAACCTGGAAGTTGCTGAGGTAAAGCATCGAAAATTTGGTGAGCACAGCGCGCTGGTCGTTAGTCGTTTCGATAGAAAAATAGTTCCGGGTAAAATTGAAAAGCGCCATATGATTGATGGTTGTCAGGCATTAAATATTCCGCCTGAATTTAAATATGAACAAAACTTTGGCAGCAAACCGGATGTGGCTCATATACGTGATGGAGCCAGTTTGCAAAAGCTGTTCAAATTTAATTTTTGCTGTTCATTTCCTGCAATGGCAAATCAAAGTTTAATAGATTGGGTATTATTCAATCTTATAATTGGTAATAGCGATGCTCATGGGAAGAACATAAGTTATTTTATATCCAAAGGTAGCATTAATCTTGCACCTTTTTACGATTTGGTTTCTGTTGTCTATGAATCCCAAAAAACAAAAAATCTTGAAACAAATTTAGCAATGGCAATAGGCGATAATTTTGATTGTAACGAGATAACAGCGTATGACCTTCTAACCTTTGCGGAAGAAGCCGGAATAAAATTTAGTTTATTGAAACGAAGGCTTGATAGTCTTATTGCGCAATGTCGGAAAAATATCGAATTATTAGATTTTTCAGGGCAGAATCTTTCACTTGAACAGCATAGGGATATAGAGGTTTTAAGAAAGCTTATTAAAGACAGGTGTTGCTATTTTTCAGCACAAAGCGAACAGTTCAGCAGCGTTATAAAGTCTGCTTTTTAGATCTAGCCTGTATTAAACCCCAATCTCTCCAAGCAGGAAGAATAGGCCAAGCCCTAGCACCAATAACGCACCAATCATCTGAATACCATTAAACAGGTGAGCGGTGTTAATTTTGGATGCTGTGCCACCGCTGACTACTGCCTTTCTGCCAATCACTGCAAGAATACCTGCTGTTGATATGGTTACAGCCATTCCTAGTGACATTGCTATCACCATAAAGATACCTATATGGAAGATATCAAGGGAGTTGGTAAATATCAGAATAATCATTGCTCCAGGGCAGGGGACTAGTCCCACCGAAAAAACCACACCCCAAAACCCTAGTTTGGAGTGCTCATGATGGTTTTGTTTTTTGACTATTCTGTAGATAACGCTGGTTAACAGACCAGCACCAATTATTGATATTAGGCTGAAGCTGATTAGTCTGGTCCAGGATGAAACATTATCGAATGTTATTATGGAAAACTTATCCAGTATAAATTTCAGCACAACAACAATTAATACAGATGTAAGAGTGTGAAAAAAGGCGATTAGCCCGCCAAGGTAAATTGCTCGTTTTATCCTTTCTTGGTTTGATACAAAATAGGCTCCGGCAAATGCTTTGCCATGCCCAGGGCCAACAGCGTGTAATACGCCGTAAAAGAATGCCATGGCCAGAATAATTATTGTCGTAATAACGGTTTGGTTGTTTTTGTACTCTTTTAATTTGGCGGTGATGTTTTTATATATCTTTTGTTGGTAGGCGAAAATGGTATGAAATGTTCCTGCAGGTTTCGGTGCTAGTTGTACGGTTTCTTGTTTTGCTTTGGGTTTGCCCGATATAAATGGATTTGAGTAAACAGAAAATGATACGGTGCATAGAAGGATGCATAGGGATATAAGTATAGATTTCATTAGTTAATAAGAGAGGTTTTATTGTTAATCATTTCTTAATAGTAAGCTGGGCAATATTTCTGGCTTCATCGGTATCATAAACCGTTTTAACAGTATTTTTCTTGATATTGGATGAGTGGGAAAAAGCTGTATTTTTTGCGGCTTCAATAGTTACCGAATCTTTAAAATTTAAAGCCATAAAATAAGATTCATCATAAACAGAAACGGCCAAGGTTTTCTCTTTATCTTCAGCCTTTATATCGACCGGTAGGGTAAAGGTATATTTTACAATTCCATCTTTGATAGTGGCATGAAAGTCTTTCGCAGGAAAAAACTTATTGGGCTTATTATCTAGGTGTACATAGGTCATGTAGTGGTAGTTTTCTAAGTTGGAAAATGCCTCTTGCTGAATCACCTTTACTTCTGCAGCATCAAATTTTTTGTCTCTGTTTTCATCGAAAGAATCGATTAATGAGGCGCTAAACATTTCATCCATATCCCAGTTCATTTTAATGCCATATACACCGTTTTCATTTAGTAGGAATGAAACATCATAGGTGACAATAACGTGTGGGTGGCTGTATCCGATTATTGGTAGCAGCAAGAAAAGGGTAAATATGTAGAGTTTTCTCATTGTAAATGGCCGTGATATAGACATGATTTTTATACAACAAATCCTTTTGATAGTTTCAAAGATTATAACACAGAAGCGCATGAAATTTTGTTTGGCACAAAAACGCATGGTTTATGCTGTAACTCAGGAAATAAATTTAAGTTAGTTATTCCAATAATTGCTTAAATTCCAAATAAAGTCTAGACATGGAATTAAAGTTAGGCTAACCTAAATAAACCTAAAGTTAGGCTACCCTAAAAAGGGTTGCTTTGTAAGCAGGTGTTTAGTTTTAGCTTAGAAAAGGTAAGCAAATGAAATTAAGGCAGATGAAAAAAAATCAGTCTGGGAAGATTGTGAAAGTTACCGCAGAGAAGGAAGTTGGTAGAAGAATTCGTGATATGGGGCTTGTTCCAGGAGCTACTGTTACGATTGGAAATCGTGCGCCACTGCGTGACCCGGTTGCGATAAAAATTTCCGGTTGTGTTATTAGCCTTAGAAATAGCGAGGCTGATTTTATTGAGGTTGAAGTTGAAAATGAATGATGTAAGTGAAGTAATAGCCTTAGCTGGTAATCCGAATGCAGGTAAGACTACGCTGTTTAACAGATTAACCGGAACCAATCAGCATGTTGCCAATTATCCTGGAGTTACTGTTGAAAAAAAATCTGGCGATTATCAAATCGATGATACCAAGTACGAGTTAGTAGATCTTCCAGGCACCTATTCCCTAACTGCTTATTCTATTGAAGAGGTTGTTGCTCGCGATTTTATTGCCAAAGAAAAGCCCCATGCGATTGTTAATGTAGTAGACGCCTCTAATCTGGAAAGAAACCTTTCGTTTACCGTACAACTTTTAGAGATGGGTGTGCCTGTTTGTATTGCACTGAATATGATTGATGACGCGCATCGTCGTGGTATTAAGATCGACCATAAACTTTTATCGGAAAAACTTGGCGTTTGTGTTACCCCCATCATCGCTAAAAAAGGGCAGGGAGTTGATGAGTTAATAGGCTGCGCCCGGGAAAGTTTGGATAAAGTCAGAAAGCCGCTGGAGATTTCATACGGAAATGACATCGAAGAAGCAATCTATAAGATGTCATCAATTATTGAAGAGAAAAAATTTCTAACTGACCTTTATGCTTCGCGCTGGATTGCAATCAAATATCTAGAGCAGGATGAGCTTATTATCGAGGCGGGTGACAATGCAAACCAGAATATTTCTACCGCTCTTAAAAAGGTTGTTGATGAAGTTACTGCACATATCGAAGGAACCTTAAATACATACCCTGAGGCAATAATTGCCGACCAAAGATATGGCTATATTCGTGCCCTATTAAAACAGGGAGTGATGACAAGGGATATGGATGAAACCAGGGTGTTTCTTACAGAGCGTATTGACGCTGTATTACTGAATCGGTTTTTTGGTCCGATTATCATGATTGCAATCATAACCGCTCTTTACTACGCTACGTTTACCTTCAGTGAGACACCTGTCGGCTGGTTGGAGTCGGCGGTGGGATGGTTGTCAGCTGCTGCTGAATCAGTTATACCGGAAGGGCTTTTGCAGTCCCTTTTAGTATCAGGTGTAATTGATGGTGTAGGTGGTGTTTTAGGTTTTACTCCAATCATCATGTTTATGTTCCTTGGGATAGCAGTATTGGAGGACTCAGGTTATCTGGCGCGTATGTCATTTATGCTGGATAGGCTGTTTAGATTATTTGGTCTTCACGGTAACTCGGTAATGCCATTTATTGTTTCCGGTGGTATTGCTGGTGGGTGTGCAGTGCCGGGGGTGATGGCAGCAAGAACCATTAAATCTCCCCGGGAAAGACTGGTGACTATACTAACTGCTCCCTTTATGAATTGCGGTGCAAAACTTCCGGTTTTTGCCTTATTGGTTGCTGCATTCTTTGAAGAAAATGAAGCCACTGTAATGGTTATCATCACAATCGTTTCCTGGGTTGGTGCCCTGTTTGCTGCAAAATTGCTTAGGCTTACAGTGCTTAAGGGCGATGAATCACCATTTGTGATGGAGCTTCCACCCTACAGGTTACCGACTATTCGTGGCGTGCTTTTGCATACTTGGGAAAAGGTTTGGCAGTACATTAAAAAGGCCGGAACCGTTATCTTGGCGATTTCAATTCTTATCTGGGCAATGATGACATTTCCTGGATTGGATGAGAATAGAACGCAGGCGTTTGAGAGTCAAAGGCAGGTAATTGCTGCAGCATATGATGCTTCTATCACAACCGAGCTTGAAAACGCAGACGAAGACACTGAGCTTTCAAAGGCTGCGACTGAGCTTCAGAAAAAAATGTATGAAATAGACGGTTTGGAAGCTGAGACAGCACTTAGGCATTCTATAGCCGGTAGAATTGGTACCGCTATGGAGTCAGTAACCAGCGTGACTGGATTTGACTGGAGGACCAACATAGCTTTAGTTTCAGGATTTGCAGCTAAAGAGGTGATTGTTTCTACCCTGGGTACAGCATACTCACTAGGCGAGGTAGATCCGGAAGACACAAGTTCATTAAGTGAAAAGCTGGCAAATTCTCCAAGCTGGAGCAAAGCAACTGCATGGGCCCTGATAATCTTCACCATCTTCTACGCTCCATGTTTTGTAACTGTGGTTTGTATTGCACGAGAGGCAGGTTCCTGGAAGTGGGGGGCATTTTCGGTAGTGTTTAACACCACGATAGCATTTATCCTTTCAGCTGTTGTCTATCAGCTGACAATATTATAAAGGGGAAATGCGCATGGAAACTGCGATTGTAATATTTATTATCATAACGGCAGCTGCATATGTAATTTGGTCTTTTCATAAAAGCCAGAAACAGGATGAGGATAGCGATTGCGGGTGCTCAAGTGGTAAAGGAGGCTGTGGTGGTTGTGGGAAGCACAGCCATCATCAAAATAATAGTAGATAAAATAACAAATAAAAAAGGAGCCATTCAGCTCCTTTTTTCATAAACCTTAAAATTAAGAATCTTACTCTTTAGGTTCATCCTTATCCGTACTAGGATTAAACATTCCGGTTGGGCTCATCTTTTGCCACATCTTCAGGTTACGCTCAGCAATTTGAGTCATAAACTGCATAGGGTTGGTGTCTATCAGGTTGCGTGTCTGCTCACGTAGTGCCTTTTGCTGCTCAGCGAAAAGGTCCATACTTTTTTCCAGATAGCTAGTAACCATGTTTTGCATATTCCCGCCATAGGAGCGGATTATCTGTGACAGCAACTCGCTACTGAAAATCGGAGATCCTCCGTCTTCTTCTTCACTGATAATTTGCAGCAATACCTGTCTGGTAAGATCTTCTTTTGACTTTGCATCAACAACGACAAAGTTAACGTCTTCAACAACAAGCTTTCTAACATCGGCTACAGTGATATAGCTGCTGATAGCAGTGTCATAGAGACGGCGATTGGGATATTTTTTAATTACTCTTGGTTCACTCATCGGTCCGACCGTATTATTTATGATTATTCCTGGAAACTATTTAGCATAAGGTAAGCTTAAAAAGCATGTGTCTAACTTTTTAGCTATTGCATAATAGTTTAGAGTTTGTGATTTTGTACCACATTTATTGATTATAAACCTAGCTTCAGAAAAGCATCTTTATTTTATATTCTATAATCAGCACTAACATCAGCGCTAGTCTAAGATTACTAATAAATTTCACTAAGCACAAGATAAAAGGTAAGTATTTTTAGTGTTTTATCATTTGAGCATAAGAATGATAAAAAATGATTACAGGTAATTGCTGTGTTAAAAACACAAAATATCAGATTGCGTACTATAATTATCTGTGGAGGATGAGGTTTAGCTTTTAACCCTCTTTGGGCGAAATAGACAGGTATTTTTTTGACGTAATAGATAGGTAAAAATGTCTCAAACACTCGATGTAGAAACGTTTCCAACGCTTCCTTATATAGCACATGAAATTTTATCAATCCTGAATAAATACGATTCAGATATTGATGAAATTGCCGGAATGATAAGTAAAGAGCCGAGTTTGACTGCAAGAATTGTTGCAACGGCTAACTCTGCATTTTATTCTGGCCAGCGTCCGATTTATTCGATTGATGATGCTATTGTCAGGTTGGGTTTAAACAGGGTGAAAGTATTGGCATCTTCAATTCTATTGGCTGATAGTTTTGATGCTTCAAGTTGCCCATTATTCAAGCTTGATGAGTACTGGTATATAGCAGTACAGGTGTCTTTTTGCGCTAGCAAGATTGTAAAAGTTTTAGGTAGCTCAGATCAGGCTGATGCTGCTTATCTTGCTGGATTGTTACACAATATCGGTTTGCTTTTGTTGGTTCACATATTCCCAGATGAAATGGCAGAAGTTTTTAAGAATCTAGAGAAGGATCCTAAGGCTAATATTTCAGATTATGAAATACGTTTATTAGGTTGCGATCACCATCAATCTGGCCGGATGCTTCTTTCTGAGTGGCAGCTACCGGAAGAGTCTATTGCTGTTGCTGAATTTTATGGGGTAGCCGATTATTCAGGTGAGTATGCTGAGTTGGTTAAAGTGATTGCTTTTTGTCGTGAATGGGTTATTTCCGGGTTTGACCAGGAGTATTTTACCGATTATAAAGATCATGAAATTCTTGAATCGATAGATCTGCCAAAGCTGGAAAAAATTCGAAGTAATTGCATTGAAGAAGAAGAGAAAGTGCGCTCTTTTGCTCAACTTCTATCCAACTAATTTTCTATGTATTAAAACAAACTAAAAAAAATATATACACGAATAATATTATTAGGGTAATCTTGGTTTCATATAGTGGATTTTATAGATTAAGCCAAAAAATATTGGTACTATTTGCCGGGTAGATTCACAATGATAGCGCACACGGATATATAAACTGCTGCATATAAATGGAAGTGTCGGGAGAGCGATAATGCAAAAAGATCTGGTTAAGATGATCGAAAATTTTTCAAAGATGGGTACAGCTGCTGTCGATAGTTGCGCCAGGTTTAATGAGATCACTGCAAAGAATCGTGAAAGACTGGTAAAACAGCAATTAGAGATGATGCAACTTACGGGTTGGTCCTCATCTGACCAAATTGAAAGCATTTCTGAAATTACCGAAACGGTTTGTCGCTATGGCGAAAGACTAACTAAGCAACAGCTTGATATGATGAAACTTTCGATTGAAGACAGTGCAGAATTTATCAAAGAAAGTGGTGATGTGAATGATATAAAAAGCGCACTGGACGCACAAAAAGGTTTTGCGGAAGAGATTGGCTCTCTGGTAATGAACAATGCGCAAAGCGGTCTTGATCTGACTATGGAAACACAAAAAGAGATCAAGAGTAAAATGAAGAATTTTGGCCGCAAGCGCAGAACACAGCAGACCAAAAGCGGGGCTCAGGTCAGGACCAAAAAATCCAGAAAAATATCCGGCTCACTTGCTGAAAGGGCAAAAAGTGTAACCAAGAAAGATACAGACGAATAAAGAATATTGTTGTTAAAGGCTCTACGGAGCCTTTTTTTATATTTAAAACAAATGAGTATGAAGTGCGCCTGTATTTGTCGCCTGGAAACATGTAAGATGTCTGATCTTATTATTTAAATCCAGTGGTGTTTTTGTCAAACCACGCGAATATGAAGTAGGAAGGAAAGATAGAATATGAGCATTACAACCGGAAAGATGGTTTCGATAGAGTACACTTTAACACTTGATAATGGTGATGTTGCAGATACCAATGTCGGCGGTGATCCGCTTGCATTTGAGTGTGGTGCAGGCCAGATAATTCCAGGTTTGGAAAAAGAACTTGAAGGGCTTGCTGAAGGTGATATGAAGCAGGTTACAGTTGTTCCGGAAGAGGCATATGGCGCATATGTTGATGAAGCTGTAATGGATGTCCCTAAGTCAAATGTACCAGAAGAAGGGCTTTCGGTTGGCGCTTATCTACAGGCTCAGGGTGAAGACGGCCAAATACTAAATGGCGTTATCACTGAAATTGGTGACGAAAACGTAATTATTGATTTTAATCACCCTCTTGCGGGTAAAACTTTAACATTTGATGTAAAGGTTTTAGGGGTAGAATAGTCCGCAATTAAGTTGCTATAAATTTTAATTAACGCCGCATATGCGGCGTTTTTTGATATATGGCCAAAATGTAGTTCACATTTTTGGTTTTTTATTACAAAACACCAGTAATTCAGCATGTTATATTGTTAATACCCAGCTAAAATTAACTGTATAAAATTCTGCATGGTAAATAAAATAATAAGATGGGCTGGAAAAAGGACTTTTATTTATATCTGCTGATGTGGGTAATGCTTGTAGCCTCTTTGGTTCTTGCGACTCACTACTCTGTTTATAATTTGAAAAAAGATAATTTTATTCAAAGTCAAAAAGCAAACTTAGGCACTTTTTCCGATCGTATCGATAACCATTTAACCTTCGTACATAATTCTTTACAGGTTTTTTCTAGTCTGGAAGATCTGCAGTCCGTTTTAAAAAAAGAAACTGCTCCTGAAAAGCAGCCCGAGCAACTTATAAATGCTTTTAATTTAATGGGAAGAACACTCGGTTCATCAATTACCTATTTGATGAATCCTGATGGTGTTGTGGTTGCTAGTTCTATAATTGGTAATGGTGACTCTCTGTATAATAAGAATTTTTCCTTTCGCCCATATTTCAAGGAAGCATTAAAAGGAACCCCATATGTCTATCTTGCGTTTGGAGCGTACACCAAAAAAAGGGGGGTATACATTAGTCAACCGGTTTTTGATTCAGAAAACCAGGATTATGTAATTGGGGTGTTGGTAGCAAAGTTGCCCGCAGATTTTATAGATAATGAATTACGTCAGTTTCAATCTAAGGCGTTTTTTGTTTCTGGTAGCGGGGTGGTTTTTTCCACCAACTTTGAAGAATATCTGTTCAAAAAAATTGCTGGTTTTCATGAATTTGATAATAAAGAATCTGAAGACAAGTTTCAGTTAAATACAGATATTGAAGAGATTAAAACATCAAACAATAACCTGCTGTGTAATAGCCAGCTTTTTTTTGGGAATGAACTTATAAAGCATGGTGTGAAGGGGGCGGATAAATGGGGTGCGATTGTCTGTGGGCAAGAACAAAATGTCTCGCTGACAATAATGCAACAAAGCATGGTTTCCATAATTGCTTTTTCATTATTTTTTATTATTTCAGTTTCAATCATCGGGCTTTATTACGCCAATTTATCTAGTTCAAGGAATGACCTGAAAGTTCGATTGAAAATAATATTACCACTAGGTATAACGATTTTTTTGATGTTAGGTATAAGTTTGTATCTATACGAAAGCTTAATCTATAGCAAAGCAGAGCAGGTATTCGATGTTCAAACAGACCAATTAACCGGGCAAATACAAATTGAAGCTGACAATTTAGCGCGACTTGGCATATTGGCTTCTAAAATATTCACAAGTGATCCTGAAGTTGGTAAAGGCTTTTCTAATAAGCAGATGGATGATGTAAGAGAGCGCTTAGCTTATATCATGCGTAGTAATAATATGTTTACCTATATACGTGATGTATTAGTAATAGACGAATCCGGAAATGAATTGATAGGCATAAAGTATGATGCGGAAATTACACCAAATTCTTGGAGTCATATGATTCAAACATCTAGCCAAAGTTTGAAAACTGTGTCCGGTTTTTACGTTTCTCCCAAGGGTAATATCATCATTGGAATTGTATCCCCTTGGTACATCGAGGGAAGTTTTGCTGGATACTTCTGTTTATCTATTGATTTTAATAACAGCCTTCTATCAAAAGAAGATGAGCTTAGTCTCTCTCTATTACTTGATGATTCTTCATTAGAAGAAAGAATTACAAGGATGTCGTACAAAGCTTTTTCAAAACAGGATATTCAGGCAGCTCTATTAGCCTCAAAAAAGGCAGAATTAAATACTAATACAGGGTTTAATGAGCTTCTGTTTCTCCGGGCTTTCAATATTTCTCCTCTTGATAGAGATCAAGCTTTGCGATTTATAGCAATCGGAGACTATAGAAATTTACGAACAGACCAATATAAAGGTCAGTATGTAAAGTTTGTTGTTTTTGCAGTTATTACAGTATTTATGTTGGCACTGTTTTGGTTGATATTAGGTAAAATTGAAACCAAGTTGGTCCAAATTAATGACGACTTACAAAAAGAGATAGATAAGCACATAATAACCCTAAAAAGCTATGCTAAGTCTGAAGCCAACCTTAAGATTGAGATAGAAAACAGAACCAGGGCTGAGGATAGTATCAATGAGTCTTATCAGCGCCTTAAGTTTTATGTGGATCGCTCACCACTAGTTCATGCAGAAATCAATGCTGATTTAACAATTAAAAGCTGGAATAAAACAGCAGAAAATGTTTTTGGATATACCAGTGCAGAAGTTATTGGTGCGGACATTTTTGACCTATTGAGTCAGGGTAAATTACATATTGATTCACATGAATTCTTAGATCAAATAGTTGGTGGAATAGATGGATCGCTCGATTATTACAAGTTTTATCATAAAGCAGGAAAAGAAGTTGTTTGTAAAGTACATTATGTGCCAATTGTTGGTAGAAACGGAGTATCGAGCATTGTATTGGTAGCTGAAGATCTGACTTTTCAGCACATAATAGAAACAAGCCTGAGAGAGAGTGAAGGTAAATATCGTGGCATCATAGAAAATGCCGGGTCTGCAATTATATGCCTTGATGCAGAAAAAAAAATAACCTTGGCAAACCATACTGCTGTGGAGCTTTTTGAGGTAGATAAAGATGAAATCACAAATAAAAAATTGCAGGAAATTACCCCCAAAGAAGCATTTAATAGAATAAATGAACAAGTAGAAAAAGTGATGCAGTCAATTAATGGGGAAGAGTTTGAGGCACAGATAGAGTTTCCAGGTGGTAAATACTGGATGGTTTTCAATATTCAACCAATGATTTATTCCGATAATAATCTGGTGGGGGTTCATATTATTGCGCATGATGTAAGTTATATCCATGAAGTTGAGGAAGAAGTTAGGAGTAGTGAGCAAACTATATATAATATCTTTCAAAATATGCAAGATTGTTATTTCAGGCTAGACCTGGATGGTAACTTCACGAATTTATCACAAGCTGGTACAGAGCTTTTTGGTGTCGAGACAATAGAAGAGATTATAGGCAAAAATGTTACTGACTATTATAAAAATGGGAATGAAGTAGATAGTTTTTTTTCACAGTTGCATCTTAATAAAAAGATTTCAGATTACGAAGCACAGCTCATAAGGAGTAATAAAAGTACTATTACTACAAGCGCTAATGCAAGTTACATCTATGATGATGAGATGCATGTGATTGGAATTGAAGGGATTGCTCGTGATATCTCAGCCAGAAAAGAAGCAGAAGAGCAATTGATTAAATATCGTGACCACCTTGAAGATATGGTGCAGGAGCAGATTAAAGATTTGGTCGAGGCCAGGGAAATTGCAGAGCAGGCAAATAAGGCTAAGTCTGAATTTTTGGCCAACATATCGCATGAGATTAGAACCCCGCTACATGGAATACTAAGTTTTGCTGATTTCGGAATAGCCAAGGTTGATGAGTGTAATAAAGATAAAAACTTCGAGTATTTTTCCCATATTAAAAATAGTGGTAAAAGATTATTGGCACTGTTGAATGATGTTCTTGATTTTTCCAAAATGGAATCGGGAAGAATGGAATATGACTTCCAGTCTGGATGTTTGTACGAAACCGCCAAGCAAGTTAGTGCTGAATTTTCAAGCATGGCTAAAGACAAGATGATAACAATAGAGATTGAGAAACCGGGATTTCTGACTCAGGCATCTTTTGACCACCACAGGATAATGCAGGTAGTCAGCAATTTGCTTTCAAACGCAATAAAGTTTAGTCCTGAACTAAGTGAAATTACGATTTCGTTTGATTCAGAAGAAATTGAAATTAATGGTGAGGTAGCTCAAGCAATAACGTTAAGTGTCGCCGATGAAGGGGTTGGAATTCCAGAGGAAGAGATAGGCCATATTTTTGAAAAGTTCACGCAAAGTAACAGGACACATAAAAATGTAGTTAAGGGCACTGGGTTAGGTTTGGCCTTGTCAAAAGAAATTGTTAAAGCACATAATGGAAATATCTTTGTGGAGAATATTGAGCCTACAGGCGCCAAATTTTCAATAACAATTCCTATTTTTAGTAATATATAACCGGTTTGTTATGAAATATCGGTGTAGTATAAAAACCGATGTTGCAGATAACCCAGTGGGGAACTATCTTCAATGTATAAGTTAACTTTATAAATATGTGTAGTTATGACAAATAAACAAAAGATCTTAGTTGTAGATGATGAACCTACTAACGTAACCATAATGCACGAGCTGCTTGAAGACGAATATGAAATTAAAAGCGTTTCATGTGGTCAAGATGCAATGGAAGTTATGCATGAGTTTAAGCCAGACTTGATATTGTTGGATATTGCAATGCCGGAGATGGATGGTTACGAAGTATGCGAATGGATAAGAACGAAATCAGAATTACCAATGGTTCCGGTTATATTTGTTTCCGCAAAGGATTCTCTTGAAGAGAAGCTAAAAGGATACCATATTGGTGGAGATGATTATGTTACCAAGCCTTTTGAAGGGGTAGAGCTGCTTGCAAAAATAAAGGTTACCTTTGAAAAAGCAGAAAAGATTTATGAGCTTGAGGAAGAATACTCGCATGCGCGTAGTGCAGCTCTGGAAGCTATGACAGGCGTGGGAGATTCTGGGGTAATAATCAGCTTTCTTGATAACTGTATTGACTGTAAAGACTTTAGTGAGCTTGGAAATGAGCTTCTGGAGGCAGCAAAAAAATTCGGTCTACATTGCGCATTGCAAATTCGCAGTAAAAATAAAGAATTTAATTACAGTAATACAGGTGAAAGTAAACCTCTTGAAGAAGAGTTAATGCGTAAAGTGCATACTAAAGGAAGATTTTTTGATTCTGGAGCAAGGACATTTGTTAACTATGAAAGGATTACTATTCTAGTTAAAAATATGCCGTTAGAAGATCCTGCATCATATGGAAGGATAAAGGATAATCTACCACACTTGCTTAAAGGTGCGGATGCAAGAATTGCGGCAATAGAAAATGAGATGTCACAGGGCCGCAAGCGATTGGCAGTAAAAAGAGCAATAGAAGATACTAGAGAATCCCTGCAACAAGCCCAGTTATTGTTTAATAATCTAAAAGAAGATAACAATCAGATTATGGAAGGGCTTATTCGCGAGATGGATGCTGAATTATTATCGCTCAATATCAGTAATGATAAAGAAAAATACTTAATTTCCATGTTGCGGCAAAATAGAGAGAAGATGGAGGATTCTTATGGAGCTGGAGAGCAGTTAGAACAGATATTTAAGCACATTATAGAAAAGATGTTCGAGATAATAAGTGAATAAATAAATTATTTTGTGTGGTGCGTCACAACCGTTATGGGATACCTGTCAACGACTATCATTAGTATTAAGTAGAAAATACAACACAGGAAATGAGTATTTTCCTCCTGATATACGTAGCTTAATTAACCGGCAATTCACGATTGCCGGTTTTTTTTTACTTTTTTGAGCTTCTGTAGTGTTTTTATTAATGCTTATGATTTCAGAATAAATAATAGAACGATTCAAATATATTTTAGATTTTGGAGGATAGCCAAGAAATTAGTTAATGAAATCACATAACCCATAGAAATGAATTCTGTCTTGATAGTAATACAGGAAAAAATATCTAAATGACCTACAATTTAATTAGATAATCAACTCGCTAAAATTGAGGAATAATAATGGAAGGTAGACCGCTTGACTCAGTACTTGATAGTGAAGCTCTAGATACAATTAAATCTTTGGAACAGCCAGGGACACCAAGCCTGCTTAAGAGGGTAATAGATACATATCTTGAGACATCAGCCCCATTAGTTGAAACGATTTCCAGGTCAACTCAGGAGAAAAATGCAGAAGATTTGCTGCAATCTTCCCATTCATTAAAATCGAGCAGTGCAAATGTTGGGGCTAAACGTTTGGCTGGCTTATGCGCAGAGCTTGAGAGCTTTGCCAGAGATGAACAGCTGGACGATTTGGTTGGTCGGGCAGAAGTGGTGAGCAAAGAGTATGGGCTGGTTGTTGAGGCTCTGCAGGTTGAGTTAAGTAATATACAAGAATGATTATTTGGTTCTTATAGATCCAAGACTTTTTATCCCTGGCTTTTATAGCCCTGAAGCTTATATTGACGAAATTAGGAAATGTAATGATTAATGGAGCAAAAATACTGTTCGCTGATGATGATGTAGGTATGAGACTTTTAATAAGAGAGTCTCTAGAGCGTTCAGGATTCCAGGTTCTTGAAGCAGAGAATGGAGAGCAATTATTAGATTTATTTGAACTGCAAAATCCGGACCTGATAATGCTTGATGTAATGATGCCTGATATTGATGGATTTACATTGTGTAAGCAGATAAGAGAGTCTGAAAAAGGGCAGGCAGTACCAATACTACTGGCAACAGGTTGTGATGATCTAGATTCGATTGATGAAGCATATAAAGTTGGTGCGACAGACTTTATTGCAAAACCAATAAATTGGGGGTTATTAGGGTACAGAGTAAAATACTTAATAAGATCCAGCTTTTTTCAAAAAGAATTAGTTGATAATCAAAATAAACTTGAATATGCGCAAAAGATTGCAAAAGTTGGAAGCTGGGAACTTCAGGGAGGACAATTAGAGTGTTCCAAGCAGACTTTAGAAATATTCAGTATTCAAGAAAAGAAAAGGCTTTCAAAATTGCAGCACTTGATAGATCAGGTGCACATAGATGATAGCGAAAACCTACTTCGACATATAAATGAATCCCTCGATGAAAATAAAGAAATAAAAATCGAATTTAGGGTTGAAAAAGAAGGTGAAGAAGAAAAATTCATCCTATGTCATGGAGAACCAAAGGTAGATGAAAAAAGCATTGGCTTAACGGGAATTTTCCAAGATATAACTGAGCAGAAAAAGCAGGAAGAAAGAATAATATTTCTTGCCTATCATGACTTATTAACTGGACTGGCCAATTCAAGACTATTTAAAGATAGATTGCAGGGGGCAATATCTTTTGCGGAAAGGCATAAGCTTAACGTTGCCGTACTATCGGTGAATATTGATAGGTTTAAAAGAATAAACGATACCCTTGGGAACGATGTTGGCGATGAATTGCTTAAAATTGTTGCAACAAGGGTTGATGAAGTGATTCGAGGTTCAGATTTTGTTGCTAGAAAGACAAACGCTGAAGAATCGTCTGTTTCAAGATTCTCCGGTGACGATTTCACTGTTATGCTTTCTCAGGTTCCAAATAGTGATGTTGCAGGAAAGGTTGCTTCCAGGGTTATTCAAAAATTGTCCGAACCTTGTTACATCGATGACCACGAAGTATTTATTACTGCTAGTACCGGTATCTCCATTTTTCCGGATGATGGTCTGGACGTTGAAACTCTTGTTAGAAATTCCAACAGTGCTCTGGAACATGCGAAACAGCTTGGAGGGAATCGCTTTAGTTATTATGAAGAAAAGATGAACTCTTCATCAATCGAAAGGCTGCATATTGAAAATGATTTACGTAAAGCGCTGGCCCTGAACGAGTTTGTTTTGTTTTATCAACCTCAGGTTGATGGCCATACTGGTGATATAATTGGTGCTGAAGCATTGATGCGGTGGGATAGTGCAGAAAGAGGGATGGTTGCACCATTCCACTTTATCCCTGTTTTGGAAGAGACTGGAATGATTATCGAGGTGGGTGAATGGGTATTAAGAACTGCTTGTGCTCAGCAAAAGAAGTGGGCAGAGCAAGGTAAAAAACTGATTGATGTATCAGTCAACCTATCGGCAAAGCAATTTGCCCAGGATAACTTCGTAGACCTGGTTAAACAAATTATTAGTGATACCAATGCAAACCCTGAAAGAATAGTGTTAGAGATAACTGAAAGTCTGCTGCTGGACAGTGGCGGTGATGTTGTAAGCCAGTTACAACAATTCAGAGATATGGGGTTTTGTATCTCCATCGATGATTTTGGTACTGGTTACTCGTCACTGAGTTATCTGCGTAATCTACCGATTAATGAGCTAAAGATCGATCGCTCTTTTGTCAAGGATATCGCTACTGATCTTGATGATGGAACCATAGCAAAAACTATTATAGCGTTGGCTAAAAATCTTCAGCTAAATGTTATTGCAGAAGGGGTTGAGGATCAGCCTCAATTGGAATTTCTTCTAAGTCAGGGGTGTGACCGAATTCAGGGTTACTATTTTGGTAAGCCCGTGCCAGCGGAGGAGTTGCTTTTACCTGATGCATAAAATCGGATGCATAAAACCATGAGCAAAAATGTTGGCAAGCGGTCACCTCGATAAATTTGTTTATGAAAAAAAAGGCGCGAAAAAACAAAAGATTTTAATTTTGAAGCCGATAAATCGGTAAGGCAAAAAAAAGTACATGAACCAAAGCTAATAAAGCTAATCAAATAAAAAGTAATTGAATTAATAATAACATTGCTTCAACCAGTAATGTTAAGAGGAAAAGCAGGAAGTTTAGATGGATTTAGCAACGCTGATAGGATTGATCGGAGCCACCGGTATCGTGCTATCTTCTATCATACTGGGTGGAAGTTTCGGTATTTTTATCAATATTCCTTCAATGCTGGTAGTTGGTGGTGGAACCGCCTTTGCGGTAATGGCCAAATACACCATGGGGCAATTTATCGGCGCATTTAAAACCGCCATGAGGGCTGTGAAATTTAAGAGTGAAGACCCTGTCGAAATGATTCGATCTCTTGTTGAACTTGCCAACCTTGCGAGAAAGGAAGGGCTGCTTGCTCTGGAAGGGTTTGAATCGGAAAACGAATACATGAAAAAGGGTATTCAACTTGTTGCAGACGGACACGAACCGGATTTTGTGCAAAAGGTATTAAGTCAGGATGCCGGAATCGTATATGCCCAAAACAACATGGGGGCAGATGTATTCAGGGATGCAGGTGATGTAGCTCCTGCGATGGGTATGATTGGAACCCTTATCGGTCTGGTGCAGATGTTATCTAACATGGATGACCCGAAGGCGATTGGACCAGCGATGGCGGTAGCACTGCTTACAACTCTATATGGTGCGTTTATCGCAAACGTACTTGCTTTGCCGATAGCTAAGAAGCTAG